>JANMYO010000009.1:0-163999 GCA_031382175.1 Bacteroidia bacterium
TTCAAACGTGTAAAGATTGGTGATTAGCCCGTCATCGGTTTTGGTATACAACGTGCCAGGGGCCTTAAGAACCGTTGTTTCTATATCGGTACGGGTAAAAATAAAATAGCTCAACAAGGTGACCAGTAGCGTCAGCACGACAGCATAACCCGCTACCCGAACGTTGAAGATCTTTTGCTTTCCCTCTTTGATAGCCGTATAGGAACTATAGCGAATCAACCCTTTCGGTTTATGGATCTTCAGCATGACATCATCGCACGCATCAATACAAGCTGTGCAATTAACACATTCCAACTGAGTGCCATTGCGTATATCAATACCCGTGGGGCACACATGAACGCAAAGCTTGCAGTCAATACAATCGCCTTGCTTTTGTTCGATGGCCGTCTGTCCTTTCTTTAGTTTGGTGCGAGGCTCTCCCCGCAACCAATCATAGGCGACAACAATAGATTCTTTCACCAACAACACTCCCTGCAGGCGACCATAAGGACATACGACTATGCAAGCCTGTTCTCTGAAGTAGGCAAACACACCATAAAAGATGCCGGTGAAGGCCAGTAGTCCGATGAAGCCGGAGAGATGATCAGCGGGAGATTGTGTAATGATCTCCTTTACCTGTTCAATCCCGATGAGGTAGGCCATCGTAATGTGTGCTATCAATAGAGAAATGATGACGAAAATAAATTGCTTGCTTCCCTTCTTCATTAGTTTTTCCGGGCCCCATGGTTCCTTGTTTAACCTTCGTTGAGCATTCGCATCTCCTTCAATCCAATATTCGATTTTGCGAAAGACCATTTCCATAAACAAGGTCTGAGGGCAAGCCCAGCCACACCAGATGCGGCCAAACACTACGGTGAAGAGAATGGTAAAGACAAAAAAAGTAATCAGCGTAAGCGCCAGAAGGAAAAAATCCTGGGGCCAGAAGGCCTGCCCCAGTAGGATGAACTTCCGCTCAAAAATATTGAAGAGCATCAATGGCTTTCCATTCAATTGAATAAAAGGCCCGGAAAAAAACAGCGATAATAGAATGATGGTAACTACAATGCGCCAATGGTGATGCGGTCCAGAAGGTTTTTTGGGATAAACCCAAATTCTTTTTCCCGCGGCATCAACCGTGGCGATGGTATCGCGAAACTCCTCATCGTATTGATATAGGTCACTCTGAACTTCTTTCATTTTATCCTTGTGCGGGCATCCAATAGCATGAGTGCTTCAATCAATGCTCCTGCCACTGCTATTTGATTTATAAACTTGCCTGTGTCTTACTACTGTCCATCTTCACTTCTTTCTGCTCAGGTTTGAATAAATCGCCTTGAGGTTTCTTTGGATTGGCTGGGTTGGTACCCTTGATCGTGAGGATATAGCTAGCTACGTTCTTCATCTTTTCAGGGCTTATAAATCCTTCCCACGCAATCATATTCGTACCATTGACACCATGGCGCACCACTTTAAAAATATCTTTTATCCCACCTCCATGCAGCCAATATTCATCGGTAAGATTAGGGCCTATGTCACCACCACCATCCGGGCGATGACAAGACGCACAGTTATTCAAAAATACCTGCTTCCCTTCAGCGATTGCCAAAGGTTCAATGGCAGCTTCCACATTGCTCTCGTTGATATCGGCTACAGGATTGGCCGCCTGAACTTTTTTCAATTGCTCTGCCGCCAGGGCCACTTCCGTGTCGTATTCCTCGATAGAGCCCGGTAAGGTATCGATCACATGAAAGAAGATGAGATAGAAAAAAGCAAAAGCAATAGTACCGTAGAAGAGTGCAGTCCACCAGGGTGGAAGATGGTTGTCCAATTCGCGGATGCCATCATAATTATGCTCGAGCATAATGTCTGCCTCTTTCTCGACCGGCACAAAATCATTGGCTTTCTGCCATAAATTTTCCCAGAGACCCGGTGCTTCCTTGTAAACAATTCCCAGCTTTTCAGCTTTTTCCTTTGCCGCGATCTTTGCCATATAGTTGAATACCTGCAGCATGTACAACGCAACAATCAATACTAAAATGGCTACGATAAAGATGAAGCCTACTACGATGTAAAACGAGAGTAAAGGATCATTTAATAAGGAAGGGGCTGGTGCTGCTTCCGCCTGGGCAAAAGAAATGACAGGCGAAAAGAAGATGACTAAGAGCATTCCTGAAATCCTGATCCATTTAGTTTTCAGGCTATTTAGTGATTTCATGAGTTACAGTTTTAGAAGTAATAGAATCATCCAAGGGCATCTGCTTCATAGTTTCGATAAACTTCTTATCGACCGTGAACGCCCACCAGAGGAGAAAAATGAAGAATAGAAAAAAAATCACAAACGAGATCAACGGCCAGATGGCAATGTGATCAATGGATTGGAGAACGTTCTTATACATAGAGGTCAGTTTATAGTTAAGACGATATGGCTTTATTGTTGAATGGTAGCCGCTACTTTTTCAGCTTTAATGTCTACCCCCAAGCGTTGCAGGTAAGCAATGAGCGCCACAATCTCCGCTTCATTGGCTACTTCATAGCCTTCCATCTGCAGCCCTTCGGTAATCTTCTGCGCCTGCACGTCAAGATTTTCATTCGCTATTTCCTCAAACCCTTCTTCATAGGGCACACCGACTGTACGAAGAGCGTTGATTTTTTTTGCTGTCTGATCTTTGTCAATCATTTGCTCATACAGCCATGGGTAAGCCGGCATGATAGAACCGTTGGAGACATCACCCGGTGCGAGCATGTGGCGATAGTGCCAGCTGTCAGCATACTTTCCGCCCGTGCGATGCAAATCAGGGCCGGTGCGTTTTGATCCCCACAAGAAAGGATGGTCATAAACGTACTCTCCGGCTTTGGAATACTCACCCCCTTTAGGATCGTAACGCTGCACCTCAGAACGGAACGGCCGCACCATTTGGGTATGACAACCTACACAACCTTCGCGGATATAAATGTCACGACCGTGCAACTCCAGGGGAGTGTAAGGTTTTACACTCGCTATGGTTGGTACGTTTGATTTGATAAGGAAAGTAGGAACCAATTCAATGACACCGCCTATGATGATGGCCACCAGCGCCAGCGTGGTGAATAAAATAGGTTTGCTCTCCAGTACATGATGCCAGTGACCACTGCTATGAGAAGTCTTAATCATCGGTGAAACTTCCACCTCCTCATTGGCAATGAATCTGCCGGCATACGCAGTCCTTATCAGGTTGTAGGCCATGATGAACACACCCGTCAGGTAGAGGCCGCCACCAATTGCCCTTAGTTGATAAAGAGGAATGATTTGAACGGTGGTCTCCAGGAAGTTCTGATATTTTAAAAATCCATCGGCCGTAAATTCCTTCCACATTAAACTCTGCACCACTCCTGAGATGTACATGGGCAGTGCATAGAAGATGATACCCAGTGTGCCGATCCAAAAATGGACGTTGGCTAATTTATTGGAGTAAAGTGATGTACCCCACATTCTTGGCACCATCCAGTAAAGAATACCGAAGATGAGGAAGCCATTCCACCCTAAGCCACCCACGTGAACGTGGGCAATAATCCAATCGGTAAAGTGAGTGATTGCGTTTACATTTTTTAAGGAGAGGAGCGGACCTTCCAGTGTAGCCATACCATAGGCCGTAACGGCAACGACCATAAACTTAAGTACGGGTTCTTCGCGTACGCGATCCCAGGCGCCACGCAAGGTGAGCAGTCCATTCAACATACCACCCCAGCTTGGCGCGATGAGCATGATAGAAAATACAACACCCAGAGATTGGGCCCAGTCGGGCAAGGCTGTGTATAATAAGTGGTGAGGTCCCGCCCAGATATAAATAAAAATCAGCGACCAGAAGTGAATGATGGATAAGCGATATGAATAAACCGGGCGATTGGCTGCTTTGGGCAGAAAATAATACATGATGCCTAAGAAGGGTGTGGTTAGAAAGAAGGCTACCGCATTATGCCCATACCACCATTGCACCAGCGCATCCTGCACGCCTGCATAGAAAGAATAGCTTTTGAAAAAATTGACCGGCATCTCAAATGAGTTGACGATGTGTAACACTGCCACCGTGACGAACGTGGCGATATAAAACCAAATGGCCACGTACATGTGTTGCTCTCTGCGTTTAATAATGGTACCAATCATGTTCCAACCGAATACTACCCAGATCAACGCGATGGCAATATCGATGGGCCACTCCAGCTCTGCATATTCTTTGGACGTGGTGAGACCCAACGGCAAGGTGATGGCGGCAGCCAGGATGATCAACTGCCAGCCCCAGAAATGAATCCAGCTCAGGGTATCATTGAACATGCGCGCCTTTAACAATCGCTGCATGCTATAATAAATTCCGGCAAACATGGCATTGCCTACAAAGGCGAAGATGACTGCATTGGTATGAAGAGGGCGTATCCGTCCAAACGTTGTGTACTGCAGGTCAAAGTTGAACAGCGGATAAAATAACTGGATGGCGGCCAGCAAACCGACCGTCATTCCCACTACGCCAAAGATGACGGTGGCAATGATGAAGGCTTTAACGATTTTGTTATCGTAACTGATTTTTTCAAGTTCCATAGAAGGGCTCAGGTTTTATGATCTCGAGCATAAAAGTAAAGGCCATCCCAGGGGCTAAATATGACTCGGATTAGGGAAAAAGATGACTTTTGTCATGAATTCTCATAGCGCAAGAGGATATCAAAAGGCATCTTTTGTTTACCTTAACCCTCTTCTTAAAAAGTAAAGCGCTATGAATTTTATTTTAGAAACGGAACGATTGACCCTCTGTCCTTTTACAAATGCAGATGCAGGGTTTATTGTGGAGTTAGTCAATACTCCCGGATGGCTGGAGTTTATTGGTGACCGAAATATTCACACAGAAGAAGACGCTATTAATTACCTCCAAAACGGACCTCTAAAAAGCTACCAGCAAAATGGATTTGGGTTATGGATGGTGGAGATGAAAGATGGAACTCCCATCGGCATGTGCGGTATCCTCAAAAGAGATAATTTGGAAAACCCGGATATCGGTTTTGCTTTTCTACCATCCTACATGGGAAAGGGTTATGCCTTGGAAATGGCCAAAGCCACGATGGCTTATGCAACAACCCGATTAAAATTGAAAACCATTTGTGCCATTACCAATCCTGATAATACAAGATCCATTCTGCTCCTGGAGAAAATCGGACTTAGTCCTGTTAAAAAGATTCAATCTCCTACGGATGGAAATGAATTGATGTATAGTAATTGACCAGACTGGATTTACTTAAACAAAGGGTTTAGATTTGTTCCGCAGAGAATTTTGCTCGATAAATATCAAAGACCGTTATGATGGAAATGTGGATCAGTTTTTAATTTGAAGTACTTGACATAGATACTTAGTCTTGCTCCCGGAAATATATTCTTCTTGTCAAAATAAAGACCATCACCTTTCCACCACGAATAATCATCCTTTGGATAATCTCGCATCTCTTCGTCATGATTTGCTTTTCTCCAAAGCTGGATATCAATCAAAAAGACTCTATTCATCCCGATCATTGCAAAAGACAAGTCCTTGTCAATTCTACCAGCTTTACTTTCAACTATATTCTTTTCAAAAGAATCATAATCTTCAATAATTTCAATCTTGTTGTGCCCTACGTTTGACGCATATTCCATAATATTTTTGTTTAAGTCATGTAAAGTTGAGGGTAATTTAAACGCTAAACAACCGATCCTTTATATACAGCTTTTAGTATAAGTTTTTACTTCAATTTCAATAAAACCTTGATAGCATATCGATTTAAAGAAAAAAAGGGTAGAATTGATATATTTGTTCATGGGTTTAATTAAACAATCAACTGGATTTGCTGATGCCAAACTATATGCTCTCCTAACTGCATTCTGTTTGACAATACTCACGAGTTGTTACCAATCCGAGGTTATAATAAATAGCCTAAGAGAGTTGAATATAAAGGATAATGTCAAATCAATCAAAGAGACTGAGTATGAAGCCGTAGATAAGATTGGGCAAATCGAAAAGGGCAAGGAGTATTTCACCAAACATTATGTCTTTGATGAAAATGGTAATAAAACAGAGGAGAGTGAATATTGGCACGATGAACTTAGAGAGAAGACTCTCTTTTATTATGGTGAACAGGAGCGATTAAGAGAAACGAGGAGAGTATTCGGATTGTCACAAGCCAATATTATGGATACCGAATATCATGAACTAAACGAGGTATTAAACTACGATTATCGCACTAATTCCGATGGGAAGATATTTCAAAGTCTTGTCAGAGCCGGATCTTATGAGGCTACACGCTTTGGCCTATTAGGTGATAGTACAATTTACTTATATGATTCAAATGGAGATCTTCTTGAGAGAAGAGCTTATAAATCGAAGCAGACTTATTACGGGAACGGTGAGGAGGTAGATGTGCCAGATGTTTATGTATCCAAGTATGATAAGAATGGTCGACTACAAATATCGTTTAGCGGCTCAGAGGTTTATCAAGAAGTTATTAACGAAGAATATCAAAAATATCTCAAGAAACCTCGCGGAAAGTATATTTTGTCTTCTGGTTTTTTTGGCGGAGCCAAACTTGGCAGTTTGATTCGATTTGACACGGGAATGTCCCATAGGCATAAATACTTGTATGAGGATAAGTTACTATTGGCCGACATATTGACTTTCAAAAACGAAGGATCAAAAATTGGAGGTCAGTATTACATTCGTAGTGATTACAATAAATTTGGAGACATTATTAGTGAATCAACTTCCACTTCAGACATTACAGTCAAGACACCAATTGGATACGACCCAAACAAAATAATAACTTACTCATACGCATATGATGAACACGGGAATTGGGTGACTAAGATTAAGTATTCAAATGGGATTGTGCGAAGCGTATTTGAAAGAATCTACAAGTACTATTAAGTTAGTGCCCGATTATTAACATTACAAAAGGATGGAAAGCAAAGAAGCCCCCAACTGGCGCAAGTCTTGTGCAGTGATTTTGAGCGCGGTGACTTGTGCCGTTTTAGAAAGACAACCAAATTAAAACTTCATGAAAAAAGTCGTTTTACTAATCCTACTTTCATCAACGCTGACATTTGGACAGAATTATAAGCGAGATAGCATTTGGTCACCCATAAAGTACTTCGTGGGGTTGTGGAAGGGTGAGGGTAGTGGAGAACCAGGAATAGGTAAATACGAACGTAGTTACCAACTTATTTTAAATAACAACTTCGTTGAAAAAATAAGTCGACTTACGTGTGTAAGGTGTAAGTTTTAACTTCGTTCCACATTTGGTTTCGGGGGAATTATATTGCAATGCTAAAGGACAGTGACGTGGCTTCGAAAGCGCATCACTCAAGAAACACAAACCGTGACAGACATTCCCCAATTCGAGCGAAAGAAAGTTTATTCGAAAGCTAAGTTTGGGGGCGAAGCAAAGTATAAAATGAATAAGCGGGAGGGTAACAATACTTTACGAAACAGGTATCTGAATCAATAACACTTAACTTCTCAATAATAATGAATCGAATTCAAACATTTCTTCTATGCATTCTAGTATTAATAACATATGAATCTGCATTAGGACAAAAATCAATTTTTCATATTTCAATCCAAGGCACTTGGGACAAAGAGAAACAAAGGGACCGAGCTCAGTTTGGCGGAGATAACAGATTGATAAATACCTATTTTTCAAGTTATGATAAGGAATTTTTGCGTTTTGGACCAGATGCTATTGGGATAGGTTCAATTTCTTTTAGAGTTAACAAACAAGGAACAGTGGATAGCTTAGTCATTAATGAAAAGGCTGGAAGCACTTGGGACAGCACATTTTATTATGCATTGAAAGCTATGAGTGGAAAATGGAGAGCTGGAGAGGTCAATGGAAAAAAAAGAAATGAAATAATAACAATTTGGTATAATATATATAACGGTCCAAAATTTAAGAAAACACCAACCGAATATGTTGAAATAGCAAGAAAATACGCTGAAGATGCCGCCTATGAAAAGGCATTAAAGAATATTGACCTTGCTCTTGCATATGACGGTCTAAGTATCGAAGCAATAATCTTGAAAGCAAAATCCCTCTATTATCTTAATCAAAAAGAAAAGTCCTGCAATCTAATTAAATCATCAATTAAGTATAAAGATGAAAAACTAACCAAAGCTGCTATAGAATTTTGTAATTGAGTTAAAGGCTACCAAAATGTGTAAATGCTATGGTGCTGGCTCAGTGTTGCATTGTAGTTTTAGTTTCATAATTACATTTGGTTTCGTAGGACAGTGACGCGGTTCGAAAACTCAAGCCGTCATAAACATAAACGTTGGCAGTTATACCGCTGGAGTGAAAATCTCACCCAACTAGCGCAAGTCTTGTGCGGTGATTTTGAGCGGGGTTGACTTGTGCCAAGAATATCATGGAGCTCCAAATCCAAATTCGTTCACAAAACTCCGCGAGCCAAGAACACCTAGACAATGCAAATTAGCATTATGACTAAATTGTTGGGAAGTATTATATTTCGTTTACTGTAATCAGTAAGAATATGAAAACAAAAAATATTTTCGAGCGACTGCGCAATGGAGAAACTATTTCCGCCAACGACCCTGAAGGTTATAAAATGCGGGACGCTTCGTTTGCTACGAAGAAATTACTGGTTCAGATGAATAATTCTTCTAGCCCAACAGAAATTAGGGACTTTTTAAGCCAAATTACGGGCAATGAAATTGACAAAAGCGTTGATGTGTTTACACCCTTGTACATCAATTACGGCAAGCATACCAAAATCGGAAAGAACGTATTTATCAACTTCGATTGCACTTTCTTGGATTTGGGTGGAATTACCATTGAAGATAACGTATTGATAGCACCGAAGGTCAGCCTATTGTCGGAAGGGCATCCTGTATCACCAGAAAACAGACATTCCCTGATGGTGGGACATATCCACATAAAGAAAAATGCCTGGATTGGTGCCGGAGCAATTATTTTGCAGGGCGTCACTATTGGCGAAAATTCAATCGTAGCAGCAGGCGCGGTTGTTTCAACAAATGTTCCTGACAATACAATTGCAGGTGGTATTCCAGCCAGAGTGATTAAGGAAATATAACAAGTGCGGACGCGACTCAGAGTGTAAGAATAAATTTGCACATCGTAAGGTCGAAAGACCTGACGGCACAGAATTTTTTGTAGTTTTAGATGACAGCCAAACTGAAATCTTATGAAACAGGTCGTTTTACTAATCCTACTTTCATCAACGCTGACATTTGGACAGAATAATAAGCGGGATAGCATTTGGTCACCCATAAAGTACTTCGTTGGGACATGGAAAGGTGAAGGTGGTGGTGAACCAGGAATAGGTACATACGAACGTAGTTACCAACTCATTTTAAACAACAACTTCGTTGAAATAAAAAATAAGTCGACTTACTCACCAACCGATAAGAATCCAAAAGGAGAAGTTCACGAAGACATCGGATACTTCATTTACGACAAAGGCAAAAAGACTTTTCTACTTAGGCAACTCCACCTTGAGAATTTTGCAAATGATTATGTTCTCGAAAGTATTTCGGCTGACAAAAAAACTTTGGTGTTTGTGACCGAGGCGATTATTAACATTCCAAAAGGCTGGAAAGCAAAGGAGACATATCGAATTTTGAGCGAGAAAGAATTTGAGGAAACATTTGAATTGGCCGAGCCCGGAAAAGAGTTTATGGTTTATTCAAAAGTGAAATTCGCTAAGCAAAGTATGTTTTATCCTTGATACCCATGATATAGACAGAGATTCCGGTTGTGTTTGCGCTTAGACCAATTTGGTAAAACTCTCTTGTTGTTCCATCAGCATATTTTATGGTGTAAGATCCATAACCTATATTGGGATTAGAAACAATTTTATTTTCACTGTGTTCATGTAAATATAAAATTACGGTTTCGATAATGTTATCAATAATTTTTCCAGGTAGTTCAATGTCATAGTAAATCCACCCTCGAAGCCCATTTCAATCATCTTCTCCATACGCTCAAGCGATTCATTATAAATACTAATACTAACTTTTATGATTCCATTTTGTTCGCTAAAATTTAAATCCCATTCAGAGCCTGGTAGTTGAGGGTTTTCATTTTCATCTGCGAATGCATTCAAATATTTGAAATTGGTTTTCGGACTAATGGAAGTATATTTCTGAACAGCCCAATGCTCTTGTCCTTCAGGGCTTACCATGGCATAAAATCTTCGTCCGCCAACTTCAAAATTCATAACTTTTGTTTTTGAGAACCATGGTTTAGGTGCCCACCATTGGTCAAGAATTTCCGGTTTGGTAAATGCATCCCATACCAGCGAAAGGTCGGCCGCAAATTCTTTGGTTATGAATACCGTTTTTGTTGTTTTGTCTAAGGTAAAATCAAATAGTAAGTTGCTCATTTTCTTTGGTTTAAATTATTTTTCTAAAAAAATTTTCAAAGCGATATCGAGAATATGATTCCATCCAATTTCAAATTTGTGAAATTCAAAATCCGGATTATCAGCAGGGAAGTTTTCAAGACCCGAATGTGTTAGTACTAATTTTGTGTTTTCTCCCTCATCAAATAATTCGTATGTCAAATAGGATATGCCTTCATAGCCAACAAAGCACCAGGTATGCATTAATTTTTGTTCGGGAATAACCTCCATTATTTCGAAGTGATGCACGTATTGAACTCCACCCGGTTCGCCACCGGTAATCCCAAATGTAAACCCAACTTCTGCTTTAAATTCAGGCAAATCGAAATACCATTGCTTCATCAAATCTTTTTCAGTTAAAGCACGCCAAACATCTTTTCTTGCTGCTTTAAAAATTCGTTCTGTTTTAAATGTTTTTGGAATCATTTTTTTGTTTTTTCATTGTTAGTAATACTTTGTCAAGCTGATTGAAACGGGTTTCCCATATCTTTCTGAATTGGTTAAGCCATTTGTCAATCTCTTTCATTTTTTCAATTTCCAGTGAGTAGTAAATTTCCCTGCCCTGATATTTCTGTTTTACCAGTTTGCATTCTGTGAGTATGCGAAGGTGTTTAGAAACAGATTGCCGGGTAGTGTTGAAGTTGTCAGCAATGGCGTTCGGTGTCATTGCCTGCAATGCTATTAGGGTAATGATTGCCCGCCTTGTGGGGTCGGCTATTGCCTGAAAAATGTCTCGTCTCATATTGTTTAAATTTTTGCTTGTGCAGCTAATCGGTTGCAAATATATATGCAGCCATTCAGTTTCGCAAATTTTTCTTGACTTTTTTAAAATTTGAGTTGTGAACGTTTTCGCAGTTGAATAGATGTGTCAAGAAAAGTTTATCAGTCAGCGTTGGACGTGCGGAGGTAAAGGGCCCATTTGACGATTTATAGAAAATGTACACCTTTAGGGCACAAAGCCAACCAAAACGGGGAGATATGTGTGGTTTATAGCTGGTATAAAGAAGTTGGCAACCATTGGTCGGACAGAAAATTATTACTGATATGAGACTATATATCCTAATTGTAACACTACTGACTTGTATTAACTGTTTCGGACAAGGTGACAATCTAACAATAGAGCAGCAACGACTTTCATTTATAAAAGGTAGTTGGACAATTGACGGGAGCGAAACAACTTACATTGAAATATGTGATTGGATACAGGGGAGCCATCTTCAATGTAAATCGACTTCAAACGAAGGGGACACGCCTGACAACTCAATTAGTTACCTTACTTATTCAGCATTAGAAAAGGTATACATCTATTATGGACTATATGGTAGCGGCAATTCAAGGACTCTTCGTGGACAATGGGTTGACGACAAGTTTATATTTGAGGGACAACGACAGACACCTGAAAAACTAACTAAGTGGAGAGTCACTATCAAACCAAATAATGGAAAAGTAGATTTTCTTGAAGAACGCTCCGTGGACAACGGGGAGTGGAAAGAAAGTGCAAAGTTTCAATATAAGCCCGCACTCGAACAAAAAAAATGACGGTTGACAAACCAACGGTTGCCAACAAAATGTTTGCGCAATGGTGGAGCTCCGTGTAAGCTCAAAGTGCTATCTTCGTTCAACGTTTGGTCACGTGGGACAGTGAAGCGTTTCAAAGTCCCACCACTGCGCAAACACAAACGTTGGCGGCAAGCGGCTTGGGACAAAGACGACTATGAAATTTTACATAACGACACTTCTTTCAGTTTTAACAATTGGACAAGAATGGGCCAGCCGCGAGAGTACTTAAAACGTGACAAAGAAAGAACGTGTTATGACATTAAAAACTAAACTCATAAAAAAATTTTTATTCTTTGTACTTTTCAAAAAGTAAAAAAAACCAAATCTATCATGCAAACATTAAGAATCTTTATCACCTTAATTGTAATTGGACAAATACTTACAGCATGTTCAAACAGTCAATCTGATTCAAAGGACAACACGACCCCCAAAGACTCAACTAAAGAGACATTTTCCATTAGCACATTAGTAGAAGAATTAAAACAAACTCCGGATTCAGTTATTGCTCAATTAAATAGGCAACATCACAGTTTGAAAGTGCTTGAAAGACGGACTGTGCCTGGCCCCTTTACAGCTCCAAAAATGAAGTATTACTCAGAGCATGCAATTACTTTAGATAAGCTGCCAACCATTAATCCTGGACCAGGAGAATACGTTCATGTTATGGAAGGACAACGTAATGGTTATAACAACCTCACCATTGGTATCACAGAGACTTTTCCGGGAGGAGCTCCTCCAATGCATTCTCATGAAGGCGAGGAGTCACATGTCCTACTTGAGGGAGATGTTGTTTATGCTCTTGGAGATACGCTCTTCACAATAAAGGGCCCCTATATTGTTAACATTCCAGCAGGTGTACCTCATGCCTTTAAGAATATTGGAAATAAGACAGCCAACCTTGTTGTTATCTTCCCCACGAACATATGGAAATACGATGTGTTAGATTTCTTTCCTTTTGAAGGCAAGGAGTTTCCTTCTGACAAATTTGACAAATTGAAGAAGAAATAGCTTCAAAAATTAATTCACTCAAACTCTAGTTCATAAGCCACAAATGCAAAACGGAGATCTTAAAAACCATGCTACTTCAAAGCAGCTACGAAGAAGATAAAATAATTTTTAAATCTTGTCCAGATTCCGAAACTCCACTCGTTATTAAAGAGTAAACTCACTATTTTCAAATAATCAAAATCAAAAAAATGACAACAACAATGACAATCCAAGAAGTAGCAAACCGCTTAGTAGAACTTTGCCGTAAAGGTCAAATTCTTGAAGCCCAAGAAGAACTTTATGGCAATGAAATTACAAGCCATGAACCTGCCCATACACCTGGTCTACCTGCAATAGGTAAAGAAGCAGTTTTAACAAAAGGAAAACATTTTGCATCAACCATTGTAGAAAGGCATGGAGGCTCTTTTGGCGACCCAATTATTGGTGGTAATTATTTTAGCATCGCTTGTTCATTAGATGCAACATTTAAAGAAAGAGGAAGAATGCAAATAAATGAAATCTGCGTGTTCGGTGTGAAAGACGGCAAAGTGATTTCAGAACAATTCTTTTATTAAGCCAAACAATTAAAACCAAGCAATAAGCAGCCCCGAAAACGAGGCTGCTTTGTTTTTGCCCTCTTTTTATCCAGATGGGTTCTTATCCCGTAAATCACGTCCGCACAACCGATAATAATATACTTGCGCAGTTAAATGACTTCATATATATTTGTAGTCAAATAGCTACACAATGAATTTAAGACGGGACGTATTTCAGGCTATAGCAGACCCGACAAGAAGGGGTATTCTTCTGTTGGTTGCTGCGCAATCCATGACTGCCGGTGCGATCGCATCAAACTTTGACACGGCAAGACCAACCGTTTCAAAACACTTGCAAATACTCACCGAGTGTGAATTACTTGAACAAGAGCAAAACGGCAGAGAAATTTCCTATCACATCAATGCAAAGAAAATGAAAGAAGTAGCTGACTTTATTGAGCCGTTCCGGAAAATATGGGATGACAGGTTTAATAAACTGGAAACCATAATGAAGAAATACAAGTCAAAATAATATGGAACGAAAAATAAAAATAAATGCCGAAGACGGCAAACAGGATTTAGTGATTACCCGGGAATTTGACTTGCCATTGGAATTGATTTTTAAAGCGTACGTAGAGCCCGAAATTGTGGAGCAATGGATGGGAACGAAAGTGCTAAAGCTTGAAAATAAAAAACACGGCAGTTATCAGTTTGAAACAACTGACCCTATGGGAAATAAGCACCAGTTCAATGGAACAATCCACGAGTTTGTTTCGAACCATAAAATCACCCGGACATTTGAAATGGAGAATACGCCTTTTGCTGTCCAACTGGAGTTTTTAGAATTTGAACAACTTACTGACAACACGAGTAAACTCACTATGCATGTCATCTATAAATCAGTAGCACTAAGAGACCAAATGCTGAAGCTACCTTTTGCTCAAGGCATAAACATGGCACACAATCGAATACAAGACGTCTTAAACAAATCAAAATAATACAGTATGACAAAGAGAACTAAAATTATCTATTGGATTGCTACGCTCTGGCTTTCACTGGGAATGGTATCCACCGGAATCGTACAATTAATTAAAATGAAAGAAGAAGTAGCTATGTTTAGCAAATTAGGCTATCCTGTCTATTTGCTCACCCTGCTCGGTGTTTGGAAAATGCTGGGAGTTATAGCTGTGCTTATTCCTAAATTTCCTTTACTAAAAGAATGGGCTTATGCAGGTTTCTTTTTTGTCATGTCGGGTGCTGTCTTTTCTCATTTCGCCAGTGGAGATGAAGCCAAAGAATTTTTTGGACCAATATTATTACTAATCCTGACTGTAGTATCTTGGTATTTCAGATCTGCGGATAGAAAAACCATCTTGGTCAATTAATAAATGAATACGTAAGTATGAGCAAAATCAACAAAAAGAAGTTGTCACCAGAAGAACGTGAAGAACTTCTCCTAACATTACGAGCCCGTTTTGAAAAAAACATGAGCCGCCATAAAGGTATTGAATGGGCTAAGGTACAAGCAAAGCTGGATCAACCAACTAGTGGAGAAAAACTATGGTCGCTCAATGAAATGGAAAGAACCGGTGGTGAACCGGATGTTGTTGGTCATGATAAAAAGACGGGCGAATACATTTTTTATGATTGTTCAGCGGAAAGTCCTAAAGACCGCAGAAGTGTTTGTTACGACCACGAAGCGCTTGGATCAAGGAAAGAACACAAACCCAAGAACAGTGCTATCGGCATGGCAGATGATATGGGCATTGAAATTTTATCTGAAGAACAGTATCGTGAGTTGCAGAAACTTGGAAAGTTCGATACCAAAACATCGAGCTGGATAAAAACACCTTCTGAGATTAGAAAACTCGGTGGTGCCATCTTTGCTGATTTCCGCTACGGCAAGGTCTTCGTGTATCACAACGGTGCAGAATCTTACTATGCCGCCAGGGCATTCCGGGGTTCACTAAGGGTCTAATCCCTATAGTCCCAATAACTATGCAAAAAAAGGATGTAGAAACCTTTTGCCCAGCAAGCCAGCAAGAGTGGAGACAATGGTTAAAAAAGAACCATAAATCAAAGCAATCCATTTGGCTCATTTTATACAAAAAGGAATCTAATAAACCAACCATTGGCTGGAGCGGAGCAGTTGACGAAGCGCTATGCTTTGGGTGGGTAGATAGCAAAAGAAAACCTTTTGATGAAGAGAAATTTTTGCAGTTTTTCAGCATGAGAAAATCAAAGGGAACGTGGTCAAAAATAAATAAAGAGAAAGTCCGGCAGCTAACTGACGAAGGACGGATGACTAAGGCAGGTTTTGACAGTATTGAAACTGCAAAACAAAATGGCTCTTGGACAATTTTAGATGATGTGGAAGAATTAAAAATACCCAAAGACTTAGCTAAAGAATTCAAAAGCCAACCAGGTTCAAAGGACTACTTTCTAAGTTTAAGCAAGTCTGCAAAAAAAAGTATTTTGCAATGGCTTGTCCTTGCCAAACGACCAGAGACCAGACAAAGGAGAATTGACGAAATAGCAGAACTTGCAGCCCAAAAATTGAAACCAAAACAGTTTAGATGAAAGCAAAAACAGTTTATAGCAGTAGGTATCAACTCGACCCACAGTAAAAGCTTACACGACAACGTCATATGAACCAACGTTGAGGCAAATTAAATTATAGATTATTTTCATTTTTCCGTCCGGATCGGATAAAACCGTTCGTCATTAGAAAAACATCAACCTTAACGCTAACCTAATGAAAGAATTTATGCTTGTTTTCCGTGGCAGTATGCAAAATGAAGAAGCTTTTGCCCGCCAGTCTCCTGAACAAATGAAGGCCGAAATGACCAAATGGCAATCCTGGATGGGGGGTATCGCTCAGCAGGGAAAATTAGTGGGGGGCCAACCCTTGCATCCACAAGGAAAAGTACTCAAAGGCACAGCGCAAAAACTGACGGACGGACCTTTCATTGAAGGTAAAGATATTGTGGGTGGCTACCTGATCATCAAGGCCAATGACATCAACGATGCTGTTGCAATTTCCAGAGGGTGTCCATCGTTGACCTCGGACAGTGGCTCCGTGGAAGTGCGGGAAATCATGCCGGTTGAAATGTAATGCCTTAAATTCACTTTTTATGAAAGCTGTTTTATTTACGTTAGTGGTTATGCTGGCCATCAGTTGCAATTCCAAAAACGGTGGTGTCAATGAAGCTAAGAATTTAGCTGTTGCAAACGCTATGTTTGATGCCTTCAACAAACATCAATGGGAGACGATGGCCGGTTATTATGCTGAGTCGGCTTCGTTCCTCGATCCTTCCTTTGGTTCCACGTATGTCAACAAGTCTCGGGCAGAAGTGGCGGCAAAATACAAAGCCATGGAAGATCTATTTCCTGATATTCAGGATGAATTGGTAGGAGTTTATTCTTCTGGGGATAAGGTGGTGGTGGAATTTATTTCTTCAGGTAAGGCTTCCGATAGTCTGAGTTTTACATTACCGATTATCACCGTACTGACGATTAAGGACGGATTGATTGTCAAAGATGCCACGTACTATGATAATCAAAATTAAGAGCATCTCTAAAAACCCTTCCTTTTACCACCTGAACCCGTCACCCTTCTCGGGAAGAGAAGGGTACAAGAAGTTATTAGATGCCCTTAATAGTGATGCGCTAATCATTTGCTTCGCTAACTGTTTTTCAGGTAACTTAGAGCATGCGTGTGCCAGAAGATGATTCCGTAAAATCTTTAGTAGACAATCTCTTCCGGCATGAATCCGGAAAACTTATCGCTGTTCTCACCAGAACCTTTGGCCCAAAAAACCTGGAACTTGCTGAAGATGTAGTACAGGATACTTTACTGAAGGCCCTGGAATACTGGAAGTTTCATGGGGCTCCCGATAATCCATCCGCCTGGCTTTTCACGGTCGCCAAAAATAAAGCGCTGGATGTCATCCGGAGAGAAAAACATAAAAAAGAATTTGCCGAAGATCTCAATGTGCTACTTAAATCGGAGTATTCAGCCGGGATCACATTGAATCATCTCATCAATGAAAACGAAATCCAGGATGAGCAACTGCGAATGATGTTCGTCTGTTGTCATCCTTCCCTACCCGAAGAAGGACAGGTAGCATTGATTTTAAAAACGCTCTGCGGATTTAGTGTGGCCGAAATCGCTAAGGCTTTTCTCACGAGCGAAGAGACCATCACCAAGCGGCTCTATCGCGCACGGGAGCAATTCCGAAATGAAAACATTCGCTTTGAAATTCCACAGTCGATTGACTTACCTGCCCGGCTGGAAAGCGTATTGACTGCCATTTATCTTGTCTTTAACGAAGGCTATAATTCCAGTAGTCATGATTTAATCATTCGAGAAGATTTGGTTGAAGAATCATTGCGGCTCACTCATTTTTTAATCAACAATAAAATAACATGCCAGCCCAATGCACTAGCATTAATGGCGTTATTGTGTTTTCATGCGGCCCGACTTCACAGCAGAGTGGATGATCAACATCGCCTACTCACCTTACGCCATCAGGACCGAAGTAAATGGAACAGCGATTTAATTGAGCAGGGCAAACTATTCCTCAATCAGGCTTGTGAAGGTGATGTCGCATCGACTTATCATGTTGAAGCGGCCATCGTTTATGAGCACTGCGTTGCACCTGATTTTGGATCCACGAACTGGAGGAAGATTCTAGAACTCTATGATCTTCTCTTCCAAATCAAACCCAACGCCATGGTCGCCTTAAACCGCGCTGTCATCATTGCCGAACTGCAAGGGCCGACTGCGGGACTCGCTGCTCTGGAAAAAATTGAAAACCTGGACGCTCTCAAAAACTATTACCTGTTACCAGCCGTACGGGGAGAATTCTACTTTAACACAAATAACAAAAAGGAAGCACTCCAAAACTGGGAATTAGCTTTAACACTTACCTCGTCTCAGCCTGAAAAAGAACTCTTACGGGAAAAGATTAGTAAGGTGAATTAAGTGTCTCTTAGGTTTTCTTTCAATACGATACCTGATGGGGTGAGACTTAAGGAGTTAGCACCCCCATCTTATGCTGAAAGACTCCAGCAATACTCTGGGCCCTGCTTTTCATTTCTTCGGCTTTAAACCCAACAAAATTTTCATCCACGGTTTGAGTGAATAATTCTAACCATCGATTGAAGTGCGTAGAATTAATAGCCAGGTGAATGTGCTTCTGAAATGGATTACCCTGATAGGATTGATCTCCTAACAACATGGAGGACCAGAAATTATACATGATGGGGAGATGATGCAGCCAATCGACATGACTGAACATTTGAGCAAGCAAGGCATCCTGATTAACCTTATTGTAAAATTGATTGACCATCAACTCAATATCCGTTCGCGTCTCGATATCTTTCTGCATTGCGCTATGTCTTTTCTTTCGTTATTATAAAAATATTTTCCTCATCCATGCCCGTTACGTCATGCTCTGTGTCAATGGGTATCTGATAGGTGTCCAAAGTCGATAGTCTTATTTCTGCTGAATTGATCCGAAACAAGATAGCACCCTGAAGTACGATCAGCAAAGCAGGCAATTGCGTTTTATGCTTTGCAAGAACCTGGTCTTTCAGTAACCCTACGGCAAAGATATTCACCGTTTCAGTCTTCCTAACGGAAAGCACAAATGGCTTTTCAATATCAAACTTAATCTCTTTGGCAATATTCATGATTTTAGAAGTAAGTAAACCTGAAATTGAAACCAGTGACAACAAAGCTAACTGTCCGGAAACTCGTAATTACCTCAGAATATAATAATTAATTTATTTCTTAGCTGGAGGCAGCAGCACGGCATCAACTACATACACCACCCCGTTCGAAGCGGGTACTGTCGCTACAATATTAGCTCCATTAACAGTATACTTACCATCCCTTATACCCATGGTAACGTTATCAAGATTTACCTGATTGATCGTTTGTCCGTCTTTCAGATTCTCAAGTTTATAAACGCCTACCGCTACATGGTACTCTAAAATATTGCGGAGCGCATCTTTACTTTCGGGCTTCAATAAGCCTTCTACCGTTCCGGCAGGCAACAAGGCAAAGGCCGCGTTCGTTGGTGCAAATACAGTAAATGGCCCGGCATTGGAAAGTACATCTACGTATCCGGCAGTCTGCAGTGCGGTCACCAGTGTAGTATGATCGGGCGACCCAACCGCTACATGCACCACATCCTTTTGTGATACATCATCTTGAACGGTAGATTGACCTCCACCTACAGGAGCCTCCGCCACAGTAGATGCTGTTTCCGTTGTTCCTCTACCACCGCAAGAAGCAGCTATCAGGGATATTGAAAGTAAAACGGCTAGCCATGTTTTCTGAGTTCTCATATTAGTATCGTTTAAGTTTAAAAGATTTATTTCAAGCAAGTTGGAGTTTCCTACGTCCTCAGTAAATGACAATTGTCAGTTTTTCCGGGTTAGCCGTACAATATTGCTTTATTACAGGCATAAGAATATGATTCTAATCATATTCCTGAATTGAAAATCTAAATGTCTTTACTAACAAATCTTCTCATCGCTAAAAGTAAAGGTGCTAATGTCCAAATGACCAGGAAAAGAATTGAATACACCACACCGAGGCTACTGCCAAAGAAATTTTTATAAAATGCACCTGTATATCCCATCAATGCAGACAAATCCAATTTTAGTAATATGATGATGCGGGCCAGGTCAATGGGATTTAGCGAAACCAGCATTAACGTTACCTTACCTAACGGGTAATCGCTGAAACTGTAGATGACATACAAAATCAGGCCATCATAAATCAGTGTAAAATAAAACCAAAACAATAATGCAATTCCGATTGCTTTTGCCTTATCACGCGTAGAAACAGAAGCTCCAAAAGCCAACGCCACAAAAACAAAAGTCAACAAAAGCCCCGCCATAATCAGGTAAATAGAGCTCTCACTAAAATTTAACAGCAGCATCGGTATCGCCACGCCAATACCATAGGCAGCGGATAAGGCCATTGAAATGGAAAAATACTCCGCGAAGTAAATTGTTTTACGACTTACCGGTTGGGCGAGAAGGAGTTCTACAAATTCATACGAGTTATAAAAGTGGATTGTGGTGAAGATAATACTCACCAAAGGCACCACTAAAAGAATAATATTCAACAGGCTTAAGGTAGCTTTTCCCGGGTCGGTATCCAGGCTGAACATACTTAACGTAACGACAAGCAAAAAAAGGGTATACAGCATGACGAAGCGGTTGCGCAGAATATCATAGAGTACATATTTGGCAATCTTTATCATACCCTTTCCGATTCCGTTAGATTTCTCTTCATGATAGTCGCTATGGCCCGACCGAGTTTTATTTCTCCGGTCTCTTCTTTGAGTAGATCGATTGTATCGTTGAATAATATCTTGCCTTCTTCAAGGTACACTACACTCGATGTCAATTCATCAAGGTCACTCATGATGTGAGAAGTGATTAAAAATATCCGGTCCTTATTCTTTTCTGCCAGAATTTTCTCTTTAACAATTTCCACTGCGATCGGATCGAGGCCAGCGGTGGGTTCATCCAATATCATAATCCGGGGATTGAATAAGAAGGCAAGCGAGGTGCTCACTTTTTGGCGTGTTCCACCAGAAAGCGTATGCATCCGTTTATCACGCATATGATCAAGTTTGAATTCCTTTATCAGATCTTCATCGATGCGAGATTGATCCTGCCTCAAGTCGCGAATCATATCAAAGATTTGACCGATCTTCATCTGATCGGGGTAGCGGCCAATCTGTGGCATATAGCCTATTAGGTTGCGGTAGCTCCAATCATTGGCAATCGACTTACCATTAACATAAATCGTTCCTGTGTCCGGCAACACCATTCCCAGGATACACTTAATCAACGTAGTCTTCCCAGAACCATTAGGGCCAATCATTGCATACGATTTACCCTGGTTGAATTCGACTTTGATCGACTTCAAGACTTCCAGTTTCCCAAATTGCTTATTTACATCAGAAACTATAATCATAATTACGCATGGCAGGATGAATATCTTTTAAACTTTCGGGAGTGATCGAAGGCACTACTTTTTCCGTCCGGTCGAGCATGTATACCAAAAAGCTGCGCCACAACATAACAGCCGATGGCATTTTTTCAACTATCATAGAATATAAACTTACCGGATGATACGGGACATCTCCTAACCTGTCTTTATTTAAATCATAACCTTCATACTTATCCCAGTAATTCGCATCTAATTCATTCAACACGAGCGATCCGTTGGTGGCCAGATCAAACGTATTGGACAAAAAACTATTCTTTGAAAAAACATTTTGATCGCAATTGGCTTGCATTTTTACTGCCCAGCCATTGCCACTAAAAACATTTTGTATAAAATGACAACGGCTTGAGCCTTCCATGTAAACGGCCACTGTGTTTTTTGCAAAGTGGTTGTGCTGAATGTCCGCATCTCCGATATCCTTTAACAATAGACCATAGGAAGAAGCACCCCAATTATCCTCAAACCGATTACCAATCATCTTCACTTTCCGGGTATACATGACCGCTACACCTGCCCCATTGTTTTGAAAGGTGTTGGATCGATATTCATCGTTGTGCGAAAACATAAAATGCAAACCATAGCGCATGTTGTGATGGCTAAAATTCCTTTCCACTAACGAGTTGGTCACAAACTCAAAGTAAATACCATCGCGGTGGCCATTTACTGTATTGTGACGAATGATAATAGAATCGCACTTCCAGGCATGGATGCCATTGCCGATTTGGTGCTCTGCCTCAGCATTAGAATGAAGTTCATTATTTTCAATCAGGCTGCCCAGACAATTCGCTAAATGAATTCCGAAAAAGGTATTTTCAAATTGGTTATTCAACACTTTCAATCGCTTTGATTCTATCGCATTGATCGCAGAGATGTCATTGATACTTCCTACTCCGGTGTTGATCATGCGCAAACCTATAATTGAAACGTTATTTGCAGCAATCGTAAAAATCTCAAACTTATTTTCGCCATCTACTACTGGAAAATTATCTCCCATGAGGGTAATGGATTTTCGTATGACTAAGTTGCCCTCTTTGTAAACGCCTTTCAGGATGCGAATCGTATCGCCCTCTACCGAAAACTCAATCGCAGACTTAATCGACTTTAGGTTTCCGTTTGGATTAACAACCCATGTTTTTCCAACAACAGAAATAGAAGAAAATAATAGTAAACATAAAATAACAGCGCGCATCACTTATATTGAGTTATTACTTCGCCCCATGCCAAATAAATTGCTTTCCACTCTTTCTTAAAAGTATCCATACTTGCCTTTGATTCAAAGGCAGCCACCTGACCGTTCATAGGGCTGTGTATGGCTTCTGATTTTAAATAAAACCCATTGGTAGCATCCATCAGTTTACCTGGATTGGAATAATCAATGACAAGCTTATGTTGAAAGTCCTCCACGTTTTCATATCCCGAGTTATAAAAGCTCAAAAAGCAATTCATGTCATCGAACTTATATACTTTGCCCTTTTTTGTGACCAGCTCCGCGCCAAATTTATTGTCCATTAGGGTCATTTTACAAAAGTGACAGCTGTCGGTGCCAAAGGCCAGTAATTCTGGTTCCGTGGAGCATGAAATGAAATTGAAGGAAGCTATGAAGGCAAGAATTAAATTCACTATTCTCATATTATTTCTTATTGAATTTCCATTCATAAAATACCAATCCAAAAAGAAGGGCTCCTGTTCCTATGAAAATCCATCCGCCTATATCCGGCCCGGAGAAGGCCGTGAAGTTTAATAATATTTTTGTTCCGATCAATGGCGGTTGATAAGACATTCCTTCAATTTTAATCGGAGCTTCAGGATTTAAGTTGTGTCCATAGTCATAGCCCCACAAATAGAAATCGATCAACGCGCCAATACCCGCCATTAAAATAACTGATAAATAAGCGAGGAGCATTAATCGTTTATTGACAATAGCTGCCAATAAACCAATTCCAATAATAGCACCGACCAGGTAAATCATGTAACCAAATTCGGGGAACATGCCTACTTCAATGGTTTTCATTCCAATGTAATGATTCAACGCGCTAATGATTTTTACATCCCCACTAAGTGTATTGATCCAGATTTTCATCTCAAGACCTTCCGGATACTGAGGAGCCCACATGAGTATCTGCCACAACGGAACAAAATAAGCAGAGATGAGTGCGAGTGCGGACAAGCCTACCGTGATTCGTGTAATGGGTTTTAAAGATTTCATTTGTGTTTTGTTAAAAAAGGCGCCCCAAAGCCGAGGCGCCTTACTCAAACCTGTAAACTATGAAACTTACTTACTTTGAGCCAATAATCAAATGCCATTTCCGGTCTGTGAGGACACAGACCGCGGAATTGGATGGGTGCGAGTGCAGACAAGCCTACCGTGATTCGTGTAATTGGTTTTAAAGATTTCATTTGTGTTGTGCTAAAAAGGCGCCCCAAAGCCAAGGCGCCTTACTCAAACCTGTAAACTATGAAACTTACTTACTTTGAGTCGGTTTCCTCCACTACACCTGTACCAAACTTAATTGGCACATTACTTCCCGCAGGCGATACGCGAGCGTATCCTTGCATCTCCTGGTGTAATGCTGAACAAAAATCTGTACAATAAAAGGGCGCCACACCCACTTCATCAGGTGTCCATTTCAATGTTTGAGTTTCCCCTGGCATGATGAGTATCTCTGCATTAGCAGCACCCTTCACCGCAAAGCCATGTGGCACATCCCAATCTTGTTCTAAATTGGTAACATGGAAATACACGACATCACCCATCTTGATGCCTTCAATATTATCAGGCACTAAATGTGAGCGAATAGCCGTCATATACACGTGTACCTCATTTCCCTTACGAACAACTTTGGCTTCTTTTTCGCCTTTGGCAACATACGGGTGATTGTTCTCTTCTATCTTAAATATTTTAACCGAATTGGGTGCAATCAAACTTGCTGGAATAGCTTCTGCATAATGTGGTTCGCCTGTTGTAGGGAAGTCAAGCAGCAATTGCATTTTATCGCCCGATATGTCATATAGCTGAGCCGATTGTGTTAACTCAGGGCCAGTAGGCAAGTAGCGATCTTTTGTAATCTTATTGTACGCGATTACATATTTACCGTGTGGTTTGCTGGTCGGTCCACCGGGAACACACAAGTGACCAATTGAATAATAAGTAGGAACTCTATCCAATACTTCCAGGCTCTTCACATTCCACTTCACAATCTCAGAGGACACAAAGAAAGAAGTATAGGCATTTCCCTTCTCATCGAACTCTGTATGCAAAGGGCCAAGGCCAGGCTTCTTCACTTCACCGTGCAATGCTGATTCATATTTAATGACAGGTATGCCTGCAAACTCGCCTTCGAAATCCTTCGCAGCAATGGCAGCTTGAATTTTTGTAAAAGAGAACACAGGAATAATAGCGGCCAATTTGCCCGAAGCCACAATGTACTCACCGCTTGGATCCGTATCACAACCATGCGGGGACTTCGGACAAGGAATGAAATAAATGATATCCTTTAGAATCGTAGGATCAAGTTGCAGCACCTCAGTCATCATCTCTGAAGATGCCATGTGAGTGCTTTCATCAAGCAGATTGTGAGCATATTTAGCTTTTACTTTTTCGCCTTTGCCTTGTGCAATATATTCCTCAGCTTTCTTCCAGTTTACCGCCATGATAAAGTCCTTATCCTTTTGCGTGGCATTTACTTCCAACAAGGTATAGGCTTGCTCCGTATTATAGCAGGAAAAAAAGAACCAACCATGTGAGGGGCCTTTGCCTGCGCGTGACAAGTCGAAGTTTACACCGGGTGTTTTCAATTGAAAGCCGATATTCATGCGACCTGTAATAGGATCGATTTTAATAAAGCTGATGGTTCCCTTAAAATTTTCCTTGTAGGTGCTTATAGGAACATCTTTCTTATCGCCCATCGGCACACTAAAGCGCGTACCGGCTACGATATACTCGCTATTTTCGGTAATGAAAGGTGATGAGTGATTACCACCACTATTAGGTAATTCTAATATTTCTTCTGTCTTGAATGTTTTCAGGTTGATGCGCGCAACACGAGGTGTATTGTTTGCATTACCAAAAGCCCAACGACCATCATGTTCTCCTTTCGTAACAGAAAGCGCAATATGATGGAGGTCATCCCACGGAACAAAACCATGTGATGTATTTAGCATAGGCTTCGTCTCTTCACTATAGCCATAGCCGCTCTCAGGGAAAACAGAAAAAACAGGAAGGATTTTAAATAATCTTCCGGATGGGATTCCATACACAGACATCTGGCCATTGAAACCACCCGATACAATGTTATAAAACTCATCATACTTACCGGGAGCCACGTAAACTTTCGATGCAGCATCGCCAACGATGGCCGACTGAGGCCCTTTAGGTTTGCAGCCATAAAACATAAAGGCTGACGCCACCGTAAGCAGCAGAACAACCGACTTTATTACTGTTTTCATTTAGTATTTGGGTTAAAATTAAGGCAACTATTTTTCACCATCGTTTTGACGCATGAACTCCAGCACATCGCGCGCATCTCCGATCGACATATTTTGATTAGGCATGCGCATCAAACAGAGTTCCAAAAGTTTCTGAGCTTCGGGATCTTTCTCCAACATCACATCAACATTAGTAATCATGTTCATAATCCACTCGGGTTGTCTTCGTTTGGTAACATCCTTCCAACCCGGACCCACCACACGCTGGTCGGTAAGTTTATGGCATGCTGAACATTTCATCTCGTAGATCGCCAAGCCTCGTCCAACACGATCAAGCTCCAGCGGAGTTTTAAGAGTTACTGTTTTAACTGCACCAAGCCCTTTGGTAGGATCATTAATGATATCTTCCACTGCGGATTTAGTAGAAGGTTGCGCTGGATACTCTTCATTATTCTTTGGCTTTTCCGGTGTACAGGAAAACAGCAGTGTAATGAAAGTAATAGTAAATAGGTATTTCATAGTGTATAGTTTAGTTAAAGTTCATAGCGTTATTTTTCTGTCAACCAATTGAAGTTTACCTTCGCCTTCCATCTTCTTCACCGTGCGAATGACGGTCTCTACACGCAAGCCACTCATGTCTGCAATTTGCTGACGGGTAAATGGAACAACATAAGCATGATTAGATCGAATCATCCCCTGTCTGCGAACTGTACTGCGAGTGGAGTCTTCTTTAAGGTATTTCAATAAACTCATAATCCGATGTTCGGGATCATAAAATGAAATTTCCGATAAGATCATCGACTTGTATTTCAGACGTTGACATAAAGTCTGATTGAGATGAAGATGAATCTCGAAATTTTCCTGTAAGAGCAAAAGAAATTTCTCCTTGTGGAGTTTAATGATGACGGAATCCTCCAACGCTATGGCAGTACTGGGATATGGAAAAGAACAAAACAAAGGAGGCTCACCAAAACTATCATCTGCGCTGAATATTCCCAGAATAAATTCTTGACCATCACTGCTGTTGGTGATCATCTTGATCGAACCTTCAATGACCTGAAAGTAATTCAAGGCCTCCTCCTCTTCCCTAAAAATCACTTCATCCTTCTTTAAAGCAATTTCGCGAGCCCCATATTTCTTAAGAATAGCAATAGATATCATCCGTTCTTTCGATTTATGATGTAAACCTATCCTTCCTTTTGAAGTTAAAACATGACATTCATCATTCAATTCCATGTTTTTAGAGGGAAATGCTCCAATTAATGGATTCCAGATAGAATTGGAGTCAAGCAAAAACGAGGGCATACTGATTTTTTTCTTCATTTAAGCAAATACTGCTCAAAAATGAAGGTCTTGAGAGAACTCGTTTATGATTCGAGTCATAAACGGGGAAAAAATTTCACTCGATAGGGTCTTATTTACTCACTTTGCCCTTCGGCAATTCTTTGGTGCTTTTGTCTTCAAATAACATTCTCACAGAAGGCCCATAAGTATCATCGTATTGACCACTTCTAAGGCTCCATAAAAATGCGCCAAGAAACAGAAGGGCTATGGTGAGTGAAATCGAAATGAGCAGAATGATAATGGTCATGACTAATTTCCTTTTGCGTGAAGCGATTTTGCAATGATATTTACCGCCAATGTACTAAAGCCAACGACACTCATACTCGAAATTGGCATTAATACAGCCGCTGTCAACGGAGTGAGGTGGCCTGTTACGGCAAAGCTCAGCGCGATGAGGTTATAAAAAAAAGAAATACCAAATCCGGTCTTCAAAATGAGTGTTGCTGACTTCGCCAGTTTAATAAATTGACTTAGAGATTCAATTCTATCGCCTTTCAAAATACCATCACAAGCGGGAGTAAATATGCCCGTATCGTCCGTGATCGCCACTCCCACATCACTTTGTTGTAGTGCTCCCGAATCATTAAGTCCATCACCGATCATCATAACCGTCTTTCCATTTTTCTGAAGTAAAGAAATGAATTCCAGTTTATCCTGTGGTGTTTGATTAAATCGCAATGTGGCATCAGCTGGGAAAATAGAATTCATTCTTTCCCGATCAGCTTCATTATCTCCAGAAAGCAGTGCCACTGTTTTTCCATCCAGCTGATTAATCAGGTGAGTCATTGCAGGCCTCACCGTAGTCAAAATATAAAAATATCCCCTGATTTGTCCATTGACGGAAACAAAAACCTTGGAGGCTATGTCTGCCATCATTCCTTCGAAGCCTACAAAAGAAGCTGAACCAATCTTTAATTTATGACCCGCGATAATACCTTCTATTCCCTTGCCCAGCATTTCATTAAAAAATTCTATCGGTAACTGAGAGGTAATTGAGATGCTTTTTGCAATTAGCATACTCAGCGCATGCGTAGAGGAGGATGTCAACAGTTTCACCCAACCTAACTCCTGATCTTCTAACACTCCAATAAATTTGACATCTGCGGCACCATAGGTTACCGTTCCTGTTTTGTCAAAGACCACGGTGTCAATCATAGCCAATCGCTCTATGACATCAGCATTTTTTAAGTAAAAACCATCTTTGCCCATTACCCTCATCATACTTCCGTAGGTAAACGGGGCGGCCAACGCAAGGGCACATGGACAAGCCACCATTAGCACCGAGGTTACAATCAACCAAAGTTGAGTTGAGTCTTTAAAATACCAATATCCTCCTGTAACCAATGCTATGCCCATCACAACCCAGGTAAATTTTCGGGCAGCCTGATCAATGATCCTTTTATATTCACTTTCTTCCTGCTTTCGGAAGGCATCACTGTTCCACAAACTGGTAAGCTGGCTCTGAGAAGTTATTTTCTCAACGGTTAATGTTGCCGGTTGGCCAATCATTCTTCCTCCCGCATAAATAAGGTCACCCGATTTTCCACGGACCGGCTTTGATTCTCCTGTCACAAAACTATAATCAATGTATACATCATGATCCAGCAGGATACAATCGGCTGGAACAATCTCCCTGTTGCGCACGCGGATGACATCGCCACGCTTAAGCTCATAAACAACAACAGGTTTCCATTCGTTATCCACTAATTTATTGATTGCCAAAGGAAAGTAGGATTTGTAATCGCGATCGAATGCCAGGCTCTCATAAGTCTTGCCCTGAAACCATCTTCCAATAAGTAAAAAGAAGACCAGTCCGGTCAGTGAGTCAAGATATCCTGGACCAGTTTGGGTGACAATATCATAAACACTCCTAAGAAATAAAGCAGTCAGCCCAGCTGCAATTGGAACATCAATGTTAATTTGTTTTTGGCGGAAGCTCTTCCACGCAGCCATAAAATATTCCTGACTGCTATAAAAGATAACCGGTAATGTAAGAATAATATTGAGATAGGAAAAAAGGAAGCCCAATTGCTCATCAGAATGATCCAGACCCAGGTATTCGGGAAAACTAAGGAGCATAACATTGCCAAAGGCAAAACCTGCTACCGCGAGACGAGTGATCAGTATTTTTGTGGAGAGGTTCGATTGTTCTTTCTTATCTTCCAATCTGATCTGTGGTGGATAGCCCAATGAAGCAAGTAGTCTTGCAACGCCACCCAGTGAAATTTTCGTTGGGTCAAAATTCAGGACGACCTGCTTTTTACCAAAGTTTACGACTGACTTAATAACGCCATTCTCCATTCGCTGAAGGTTCTCCAGTAGCCAAATACAAGATATGCAATGAACATTTGGAATGGAGAATCGAATGCTGACAAATGAATCAGAATCAAAAATTACAATTTTTTTCCGTACGGCCGGTTCATCCAAATAGGAGTATGTTTCTTCATTAACATACCTCAGTTGAATTCCGGGGTTTTGGTCTAAGGAATAATATTCACACAAATTATTCTCACTGAGAATCTCATACACCGTTTTGCATCCATGGCAACAGAATTTTCTTTCATCTAGACCAAACCCTCCTTCGGTACAGGGTTGCCCACAATGATAGCATTTAACCTCTGTTGCAATTGGGCTCTCTACGTACTTCATCGCTAACTAACTATTGGAGTAATAAACAGAAGTCTCGTTTTTCATCAATCGTCTAGCAATTGATTTGTTTTCCAGAAGCGCCAGGGCCGATTGGCCAATAATTAAAAGTGGTTTTCTTAATTTCGAAACGTAAGAAACAAGATTCTCAGTCAGGTTGACTCTGCTTATAGGATGAATTCCTACATTTTCAAAAACTTCCTGCAAATAACTCACCAGAGATTTCTCAAAGAATATCCCGGGTTCATCTTCAGGACTAACCGTAATGAGGGTAAATTTTTTCTTGTGCGAAACTTCCCCAAACAAAGCATGAAAAGATTTTAGAGCAGCAAGACCCTTTAGGTCATAATCAAAAAGGAAAATAATCTCCTCGTACTCATGCGTCATATCATTTGACAAAAATAATGGGCAGTGCATTTTTTCAAAAAAATCAACCGGCAATTCACTAAGAGAAACCACGCCCTCTTGATTTAAGGGATCGAGTAATAGCAAATCAGCAAATCGACTTTGGTGTGTCAGTGCCAATAAACTACTTTGATCATTCAGGAATTTCAATTCAAGGTTTAACTTAGTTGCATCAGACTGCATTGCCAGTTTCAGATCTAACTTTTCTACCTCTGCAGAGGGAGAATGAATTGCTCCCGGGCCGACATAATCTCTTAAGAAAAAAGCGGAGAATCGTTTATCTGCTAAATGTGAAAATGCTTTAGCCACATTCTCTATGCGGATCCCCTGTGGGGCAAAGTCAACCGGCAATAAAATAGTATAATTCACAAATCAGTTACTTAGTTTTAAACGTCCAAATAGAGCAGTCAAGATGATTTACAACATCTTCCGCAATACTTCCACTCATCAAATGGTTGAGGCCTCTGCGACCGTGCGTAGCCATGGCGATCATGTCTGCATCAACTTCATGAGAAAAATTTGCTAGTCCTGCTTCCTCCGATAAATCGTTGTAGACATTAATGGTGTAATTCTTAAGCATATACCGCTTGGCAAAGGCATGCAGCCTCTCTTTCGTTTCAATGTCCTTTCTGAAGTTGGCAGGGGTGTTAAAATAAACCACATGCAACGTGGCTTTAAAAAAGGCCTGCAACTCTTTTACTTTCATTGTCAATGTCTCCTCTTCCTCACGCAGCGCATTAGGGAAAACAATGTTCTTTATAGAAGATCCTTTGGCGGATTTCTTAACAGAGATCACGGGGACATCCGACCACCGCACAATTTTCTCCGTATTTGAACCCACCAAAAACTCCTTGAAACCCGAAGCTCCTTTTGTTCCCATTACAATGAGATCAACCTTCTTATCTTCCACAAAGTGATTTATGGTGGTAGTAATTGGTCCATGCTCAACAAAGGAGCTCACCTTTGGACCATCTTTGGCCCACTTGGATTTCATTTTACTAAAGTTCTTCTCTGAATTCGCCTTCATATCCGTAAGGAAGGCCTGTTCAAAATTGAGTGTGGGCATGAGTACTGTATCATGCATGACCGGCAATTCAATCACATTCAGGAGAATGATTTCTCCATTGTTTTGGTTAGCTATATCTACAGCAAACTTAAAAGCCTGAACGGCAGGGTCAGAAAAATCGCATGGAACCAATATCTTTTTCATAGAAGGGGGTGTTTTGATATCAAAGATATTTCAAGCCCAAACGCAACCTACTGATAGGTATCAACGAAAAAGATGATTTTTGTCATGTCTTAAAAAAAATAGAATAATTCAGTAAAAAGATTTTTCCCTCTGCTAAAGAAAAGAGCAAAAGCTTATCCTATTTCAATAAAACAATATTGGAAAATGAATTAGCCAATAATTAAATCAGCTTGCTTGGCAAGTTTTCGCGGTTCTAACACGCGAATTTTCTTTCCCTCGAAAGAGACAAGGCCTTCACTTTTAAATTCTGAAAGGAGTCGAATGACCGTTTCAGTTGCTGTGCCTACAATGCTGGCAAGATCTTCGCGGGACAAAGCGATATCAATAAGGGTACTGCCCTCACCTTCCATGCCGTAGGATTCTTTGAGCATTAATAAACTGGCTGCAAGCCGCTCGCGCACAGACTTGTGTGCAAGCTCTGCCATCTTCTCTTCCATGATTCCCATTTCATGACAGATGGATTTCACTACGCGTTTCATAAAAGCAGGGTTCTTTTGAAGAACTTCGAAAAAATGATCTTTGGTAATAAAGCAAATTTTAGCATCCTCCAGAACAGTCGCTGAAGCGGCATAAAATTCTTCCCCCAACAAGGCACGATAGCCCAAAAAATCCCCTGGCTTGGCAATGTATATTATGTACTCTTTGCCCTGCACATTATTCTTATACACCTTCACCTTTCCCCCATTCATGCAATACAACCCCGTGGGGCGTGTTCCCTCATAAAAAATGTTCTGCCCTTTTTTATAAGAAATGCAGGTTTTGTGAAGGTTAATCTTATTTAAGTCTTCAGGGCTAAGGCCATTAAAGAGGGAATCCTTCAGGTGTTCACAAAGAGTGCAAGGGATATTGAATTCTACTTTAGCCACACATTAAAAGTGAACAAAAATAAAGTGACAAACAAGACCTTATTGCTGGAGGTATGAAGCTAAAATTCCATTTTTAATAAAAATTATCGCGATTATAACTATGCGATTAGCAATCCAAATCCAAAAAGAATAACAAATAGCAATGTGGAAACTGCCATTTGCTTCAGGTAAGGATCTAGTTCTTCAGAAGGCTTCGAACTGACGGCTCGTGCATTGATGATAAATAGGGGAACGGTAAGTAAAAACATAAACTGAACAGCAGACTGGAAGTTGAGAAGGATATATACTATTGAGCAACCCGTCCCTGTGATCAGCAAAAACCAATGATATCGGGAAGCATTTTTTTTTCCAATTCTTACCGGAATAGAAAACTTACCTGCTATTTTATCTGATTCAATATCACGTATATTATTAATGTTCAATACTGCAATAGAAAAAAAACCACAACTCAATGCCGGAAGTATGTCTATCCAGAAAATTCTTTGGGTAAATAGATACAAGGAGCCCATCACACCCACCAGTCCAAAAAAGATCAATACCGCAATATCACCCAGACCACTGTATCCATATGGTTTCTTACCTACGGTATAGGCTATCGCTGCGATGATGCTTACTATTCCCAATCCAAAAAAAAGAGATAGAGCTTTCATGTCCCATCCGAGAGAAACCAATAATAAAGAAATTCCACTCGCCAGTGAGAGTACAACAAAAAAGATAACGGCATTTTTCATTTGTGCCGATGAGATAGCTCCGGATTGCACGGCACGTATCGGACCCTTTCGGGTTGCGTGATCTGCACCATGAATAGAATCACCATAGTCATTAGCCAAATTGGACAATACTTGAAGAAAAATAGTAGTCAGGCAACAAAGAAAAAAAATAAGAGAATCAAATTTACCGACAGCCGCTGCGAGAAAGCCACCCATACCAATACAAGAAAGAGCAAGTGGTAATGTCCTTAATCTGAAAGCCGAAAGCCAATTTCTGATCACCATTCTATTCGTCAATAATTTATGTTTTACTTTTTCCGTATGGAGTCAAGCGAATAAAGACCGGGGCCACTGAAAAATAAAACAACGTAGGGAACTAAAAATAAAACGGCATGCTCTTTATCACCAAAGGAATCGCCTGCATGAATAACAAATACGGCCACCACCATTAAGAAAATCAATGGCACCAAGGCAAGTCGGGAAAATAAGCCTACCACAAGTAATCCGGCACAAAATAATTCAGCAAAAATAGTCATGCCTAGAGAAATTGAATGACCGACATGAAGCGGGTCAGGCCAGGACACCGACTTATCCTGAAAATTCATCAGCTTATTCCAGCCGTGTGTCATCATCATGCCACCAGCACCAGCACGCAAAACAAATAGCGCAAGATCCAAGGCAAAGGGTTTGCTGCTAAACAAAAATTTCATCATATCTATTGAATAATCTTATCCATTATGGCTTTGTCCATGGGTCTCACTTGGGGTGTATAAAATCCAAGCACGTTTCCTTCCGGACTTACTAAATACTTACAAAAATTCCAAGAAGGAGTTTCACCTGTCTTGGCCTCCAGCCAACTATATAAAGGAGCTTTGTCACTTCCTTTCACAGAAACCTTCTCGAACATCTGAAACTTAACTCCATAATTGCGCTCGCAGAAAGTCGCAATCTCTTCACTTGAACCTGGCTCCTGCCATAGAAAATTATTTGCCGGAAACCCCAGCACGGCTACTTTGCTACCAAACTGCTCGTGTAATTTCTCCAAATCTTTATACTGATAGGTATATCCGCATTTTGATGCCGTATTAACAATCAACATGTACTTGCCCTTATATTGAGCGAGGTCTACTTCTTTGCCATCAAGCGATTTCATCTTGAAATCATAAACTGAACCGGTTACCTCCTGCTTTTTGCCGGAAGATAACTTAGAGGAGAGAAATGCAGCTAATCCCATAGCGATAAGTAAAGCGATTATTATTTTAATGTACTTCATTTATTCTGTAGTAAAAATTAAACAGATTTCAACCTGCAATGTTTACATCTTTTCTGGAACTTGTATTCCTAAAAGTCCCATGGCTTTTTTAATCGTGTCAGCAACTACTTTCGAGAAATCAATTCTGAATTTAAGTTTAGCCGGATCACTTTCATTAAAGATGGGAATATTTTGATAGAACTGGTTATATTCCTTCGCTAACTCATAGGCATAATTCGCAATGACTGAAGGTGAGTAATCACGAGCCGCTTCCTGTACCTTATTGGGATATTCATTGATGAGGTTGATGACACTTCTCTCTGAAGGCTCCAGCGAATAGGTGCTCAATTCTGTATTCACTATTGTCATAGTTTCGGCTTTTCTTAAAAGAGCGCGAATCCGGGCATGGGTGTATTGAATGAACGGTCCGGTATGTCCTTGTAATTGTATCGATTCACCTGGATCAAACATCATCCGCTTCTTTGGGTCAACTTTTAGTAAGAAGTATTTTAATGCTCCCAGTCCAATCATTTCTGATAGCGAGCGGATCTGCTCATCGCTTGATCCTTCTATCTTGCCCAACTTCCGGGTTTGCTTTTCCGCCTCGGCAACCATCTCCTCCATTAAATCATCCGCATCTACCACGGTGCCTTCGCGTGATTTCATTTTACCGGTGGGTAAATCCACCATGCCGTACGAAAGATGATAACATTCCTTTGCCCAACTATATCCTAATTTAGCGAGAATGAGAAATAGCACTTTGAAATGATACTCCTGCTCATTGCCTACTGTATATACCTGGCGGCTTATCTTTGGAAAATCGCGGAAACGCAAAATGGCGGTGCCGATATCCTGAGTCATGTACACGGAAGTACCATCTGACCGTAACAAAACTTTTTGGTCCAGCCCGTCTCCCGTCAAATCAACCCAAACCGATCCATCTTCCTTTTTAAAGAAAACACGCTGTTCAACTCCTCGTAACACTTCTTCTTTACCGAGCAAGTAAGTTTCCGATTCGTAGTAGAGTTTTTCAAAATCGACACCCATGCGCTTATAGGTCGAACTGAATCCTTCATAGACCCAGCCATTCATGGTCCTCCAAAGATTAATGGTGTCAACATCTTTGGCTTCCCACTTGAGTAGCGTCTCTATGGCAAGCTGCATAATAGGTGCTTGCTTCTCAGCTTCTTTTTCCGGAATACCCTTCTCCACTAATTCTTTGATCTGTTGCTTGAAGACTTTATCAAACTCAACATAATATTTACCCACCAAGTGATCTCCTTTAACCCCATTCTTTTGTGGCGTTTCACCTTTACCAAATAGCTTCCAGGCTGCCATCGACTTACAAATGTGAATACCACGGTCGTTGATGATTTGCACCTTGTGAACGTTGTAACCACTGGCTTTAAATATCTCTGCCACACTAAATCCCAGGAAATTATTTCTAAGATGACCAAGGTGTAGCGGTTTGTTTGTATTGGGGGAAGAATATTCTACCATTATCTCCTTGCCAGTAGGAGGCACTACTCCAAAATTGGATTCCTTCAAAATCCATTGAAACACTTTTCTCCAGGTTTCATCTGATACCACTAAGTTCAGAAAACCCTTCACTACATTGTATTGACTTACAAGGCCGGAATGCTTTAATAAATAATCACCAATCAATTTTGCAGTTTCTTCCGGGCCCTTCTTAGAAATTTTAGCTATCGGAAAGCACACCAAAGTATGGGATCCTTCAAATTCCTGGTTAGTCGGTTGCAACTGCAATTGCTCAACAGTCTGACCGAACAATGCAGAGATTGCTTTTTGTATTTCAGAACGGAGTATGAGGTCTAAATTCATTAAGTCGTTGTTTGTTGCTCGTTGCTCGTTGCTAGTATCGCGACTAACTAACAACGAACAACCATCAACGAAATATTACATATCCAGAATATACGCGAACATCAAAGGCGCTACAATAGTCGCATCGCTCTCTACAATAAATTTAGGCGTATCAATGTTGAGTTTGCCCCAGGTTATTTTTTCATTGGGTACGGCACCTGAGTAGGAACCATAACTGGTCGTTGAGTCGCTGATCTGGCAGAAATAACTCCAATAAGGTATCGTATCACGTTCCAAATCCTGATGCAACATCGGTACCACACAAATCGGGAAGTCGCCTGCAATACCTCCACCAATCTGAAAGAATCCTATTCCATCTTTGCCGGAATTTTTTGTATACCACTCCGCCAACCACACCATGTATTCAATTCCCGATTTCATAGTTGAGGCTTTCAACTCACCGGTAATGCAATAAGACGCAAAAATGTTTCCCATGGTAGAATCTTCCCATCCCGGCACTACCATGGGCATATTCTTTTCTGCAGCTGCAATCATCCACGAATTTTTTGGATCTATCTCATAATACTGTTTCAAATCACCACTATTGATCATCCTGAACATGAACTCATGCGGGAATAGGCGTTCACCTTTGTCTTCCGCATCTTTCCATACTTTAAACAAATGCTTTTGTAGTCTTCGGAAGGCTTCCTCTTCCGGAATGCAGGTATCTGTAACGCGGTTTAAATGGTTTTGCAATAAATCCCACTCTTGCTCGGGGGTAAGATCCCGATAGTTAGGTATGCGCCTGTAATGCGAGTGAGCTACCAGATTCATAATATCTTCTTCAAGGTTGGCTCCAGTACAAGAAATAATATGCACTTTATTTTGCCGGATCATCTCCGCAAAGCTGATTCCCAATTCCCCCGTGCTCATAGCTCCTGCGAGTGTTACCATCATTTTCTTGCCTTCAGCAATGTGCTTTTTATAGGCTTTGGCAGCATCTACCAGCGCGGCAGAATTGAAGTGCAGATAATGCTTTTCAATAAAGGAGGAAATAGGTCTGTTTTGGCTCATGATAATAGATTCAGAATTCGGGGCGAAAATACTGAATTGTAAGGAGTTTTAGGGCTTTGCTTATCGAGATTTTAGAAAGACATTTCCCTGTCGGGTTTTATAAAATTGACATCAACTGAATAATCTCTCATCTTTGATAGATGTCCATCAAATCAAAAATCTAAATTTACTTACTATGAAAAAGCCGGTAAATTGGGCAATACTCGGTCCGGGAAAAATTGCTGATAAATTTGCTTCTGCCTTTCGCCAGGTACCCGAAGCCAAACTTCTGGCGGTGGCTTCTCGTGATGAAATGAGAGGGACTGCTTTCGCTCAGAAGTTTGCAGTACCCAAAGTTTATAGCAGCTATGAAAAACTCATGTCTGATCCTGAAATAGACATCGTCTATATCGCCACTCCGCATACGTTTCATCATGAGCAAGCGCTGTTGTGCCTGAAGAACAAAAAAGCCGTGCTCTGCGAAAAGCCGATGACGCTAAATGCCAAACAAACTCACGAGCTAATCTCTGCCTCAAAGGCCAACGACACTTTTCTCATGGAAGGTATGTGGTCGAGATTTTTTCCTGCAACTCAAACTGCACTGGAGCTGATCAGGAATGGAAAAATCGGTGACGTAAAATTCCTGAGAGCTGATTTTGGCTTTGCAGCCACACACCATACAGATCACCGGGTACTTAATATTAAGCTGGGTGGGGGCGCGATGCTGGATGTTGGCGTTTATCCTTTGTTTTTGGCATTATTGGTTTGCGGAACGCCAACTACAATTCAGACTGCATCAAAACTTGCTGCTACCGGAGCAGATGAAACTACTGCCGCTCAACTTTATTTTGAAAACGGGACTATCGCGCAGATTTTTTCCTCTATTGTTGCGGATACTTCCAAGCAGGCAGAGATTGTTGGTACCACAGGAAAAATTATTATTCACTCTCCCTGGCATAAGGCTCAAAAAATTTCTTTGAAAAAGAATAATGGTGACAATGAGAACTTTGACTTCTCCTTTGAAGGCATTGGTTTTCAATATGAATTGCAGCATGCCACAGAATGCATGCAAAAAGGACTGAAAGAAAGTAAACTCATGCCCTTAAGTTTGAGTATTCAAATGGCCGAGGTAGCGGATGAAATTCTGCGACAGGGTGGAGTAGTTTACCCAACGGTAATTTGATTTGAATTTGCTAATCAGCTAATACGGGTCGGTTAACAATTGACTTTGCTGTGGCTTCTAAAATTTCAAACGCACTCTCCGCCATCCGGTTCTCGGTGTCAAGCGTAGGATTAATTTCAGCAATCTCCCAGGCGCAAAGTTTAGGGCTTTTTGCCAATTCCACATTTAGAATCTTTGCTTCTTCTATGGTAAGGCCATTAGGTACCGGTGTTCCCGTTCCTGTGGAGAAACGAGAATCGATGCTGTCTACATCAAAGGACACGTAAATAAGGTCACAGTGGTCAAGCATTTTTAAAGTATCCTCCGCTGCCTTCACAGCACCCATTTTCTTCACCTCTTCTGTGGTGATAAATCCCATTCCATATTTGTTGACCAGATAGTTTTCAGGCTTCTCCAAATCCCGAACGGAAATGTAAACGATGTCCTCGGGATAAATCTTTGCGCCTGGTATGCCGACACTCATAATCTGCTCCCAATATTCTATCGTCTCCCCTTTGGGGTCATTGACTTTGCATTCGAGATTATCAATATCGCAAGCCATCGCAAGGGTCATACCATGCATGTTGCCAGAAGGTGTTGTGTAGGGTGTATGAATGTCTGCATGAGCGTCTATCCATACCACTCCTAATCTTGCCTTAGGATTGGCTTTCTTTATTCCTGCAATGGTACCATAAGCTGTACTGTGATCACCCGCGATGATCAGCGGAAAATAATCATCCCATATCTGTTCGTATACTTCAAGGCATACACGCTCTTCCATTATAAGTACGCCATCGATAAACTTTGCATAGGCATGTTTGGCGCCATCAAATAAAAGTTCATTTACATTTTCTACCTCAATGGAATCATATTGACGAAACAAATCAGATTTCATGTCAAGGCTGGCGATCTTAATGGCCTCTACGCCCATGCTGGCGCCTCGGGTGCCGGCACCGATTTCTGATTTTACCTCAATGATTTTTATATCTTTCTCCTTCACAAGACCTGAAATTAATATTCTGTAAACAAACGGCTAAAAGCCCGAAAACTCCTGGGCATCCAAATTGAAGACCCCGGTCAGAAGTCGGGTAATGGGTGAAATTTCGATGATTCTATGGCAGAAAAGCGGTTAACCATTGTATTGCAAAGATGGCAAAATTATACCAATATTGCACCTCAATTTTGGTTGATGGTTTTAAGGTGATCTTGTTCGTTTGAGATCAGCGCCAACAGCTAATAACAAGTAACGGAAACCAATGAAAAGCTATAGAGAACTCATCGAACAGACCTTCGAGTTTCCACAAGAAGAATTTAAAGTGTGGGAACACGAACTTCTATTTAATGATGTTCCGTTGATGGATATCATCAAGCAATATGGCACTCCATTAAAACTTACTTATTTACCGCGCATTAGCGAGAATATTCGATTCGTTCAGGCAACTTTTAATAAAGCAATCGAAAAATTAAAATATAACGGCTCCTATACCTATTGTTATTGCTCCAAATCTTCTCACTTTTCTTTTGTGATGGAAGAGGCGTTGAAAAATAACACACACCTGGAGACTTCTTCTTCTTTTGACATTCCGATCATCCGCAATTTGTACGAACGTGGCAAGATCACCAAAGAGCACTACATTTTGTGTAATGGTTTTAAGATGCCCATCTATACACAATACATCTCTGAGCTGTTAAATGATGGATTTAATTGTATTCCTATACTCGATACCTTGAATGAAATTGATATCTACGAACAAAAAGTCGACAGGCCATTTCAAGTGGGGATTCGAGTAGCCTCCGATGAAGAACCAAATTTCGAATTCTATACTTCCCGTTTAGGCATTCGCTACAGTGACATCGTTCCACTATACCGAGATAAAATTGAAATAAGTCAAAAGGCATCACTCAAGATGCTCCACTTTTTTATTAATACGGGCATCAAGGATACGGCCTACTACTGGAGTGAGCTGAGTCGGTTTATTTTTAAATATTGTGAATTAAAAAAGATTTGCCCAACCCTGGACTCTGTTGATATTGGTGGAGGTTTCCCCATTAAGACTTCTCTCACATTTCAGTACGATTACAAATACATGATCGAACAAATCGTTGAAAATATAAAATGGATCTGCGATAAGAGTAATGTGGCTGTTCCCAATATTTTCACCGAGTTTGGAAGTTATACCGTTGGTGAAAGTGGGGCCGTACTTTATTCTGTAGTCAATCAAAAACTTCAAAACGATAAAGAGCTTTGGTACATGATCGATGGGTCTTTCATTACACATCTTCCGGATGCCTGGGGACTCAATCAGAAATATATTTTAATGGCCATCAACAAATGGGATGATCCCTATCACAAAGTCAACATTGGAGGCCTTACCTGTGATAGCATGGATTATTACAATTCAGAATCGCATACGGGCGAAGTATTCATGCCAATGATCAATGATGAAGAGCAGCTGGTAATCGGTTTCTTTCATACCGGTGCTTATCAGGAATCGCTGGGTGGATATGGCGGAATTCAGCATTGCCTGATTCCCGCTCCGAAACATGTGTTGGTAGATCGCAACGAAGATGGAGAAATCACTACACGACTATTCGCTGCGGAGCAGACCAGTGAGAGCATGTTACAATTATTAGGCTACGGCAAATAGCCTGGTATTAATAAGTCGAATTGTAATTTTCCGGACAAAAGGGAGAGTGTAAGCGCCTTACTTTCGATGCTCAAGAATAACAACCGATGAAAAAATACATTATTTCAACTTTGCCATTTCTTATTCTCTGCTTTGCTTCTTGCACCAAAAAAGAAAAAGTTGATATCTATGCTTCCTACCCGGCAAGTTTTACGAAGCTTCTTCAAGCGCATGGCGGCTTAGAAAAATGGAATTCGTTTAATACATTGGAATTTGACCTTGTCAATCCCGAAGACAGCTCAGAAGAACATCACATCATTGATCTTAAATTGAGAAAAGATATGGTGGTGGGCGATTCGTTCAAAATTGGTTTTAACGGGAAAGACGTTTGGGTTGCTCCAAACAAAAAAGCATTCCCCGGGAAGTCAGCACGCTTTTATCACAACCTATTCTTCTATTTTTTTTCTATCCCTTATGTGTTGGCCGATCAAGGTGTAAATTATCAGGATGATACCGTCCCGCTAGATGGGAAACAGTTACCCTGCATCAAGGCAACTTTCAATACAGGGGTAGGCGATGCCGATAAAGATTATTATAAAATGATCATCGACCCTGACACCAACCGACTTACTTCGCTGCTTTATACGGTCACCTATTTTACAGGTGAAGCGCATGAACGTTTTAATCTGCTCAGGTACGAGGACTTGCAAACTATTGAAGGCCTTCTATTTCCTGGAAAACTAGTGGGATATAAATATGCAGATGGCATTGTCGGTGAGAAGCGTTACGAATATCTTTTCAAAAACATTATTCTTAAAAAAGAAGCTCCTCCTGAAACACTCTTTGCTATGCCTGCAGAAGCTGAAATAGATAGTTTAATTAAGCGTTAATAGTCGGTTAAGATTTTTTTGGCTGCACCCGGTAAATCATTAACCTTAAAGTCTGCTCTGTTTTCTTTTTCTATTTCATCGCCTATTTGAATTGTTTTGATTCCAAGTTGGCGAGCAGGGATAATATCACGTCCTCGATCGCCAATCATCCACGATTTTTTTACATCAACAGAAAAGCGTGCAATTGCTTTTTCAAACATTAAGATACCTGGCTTTCTAGCCAACGAAGCAGTAACGGAGGGATGATAGGGTGAAAAATAAAAATGATCAATCATATGTTCACAAGCATCTTGTAAATAAATATGACAGATTTCCATTTGACGTTGTGTATAAATTTTCTGCGCGATACCGGATTGATTTGTCACTATGATCAAAAGGTAGCCCGCCTCCTTCAATTCATATAAAGCCTGAGTAACTCCAGGCAGTATCTGAAAGCGGGATAGTTTATAGGTGTAATTTACATCATCCTTATTCAGCACTCCATCCCGATCCAAAAACACACATTTTGACATAGACTAAAGATTAAGCTCCAAAATAGGTCTTTTCAATTGAACTGGTAATCCAAAATCAACTAAAAGAGCTGGATTTGCAGAAAGGTTTCAATAATCCAGGGTTGTTTAAAACTATGTTTTTTCTAGTTTTGCCTTCTACCCACAGCACTCGTGAGCAACGCCATCGTTATTATACCTACCTACAATGAAAAAGAAAATATTTTTCTAATCATTGATGCGGTGTTTGGATTGCCCAAAGATTTTCACGTACTGATTGTCGATGATAACTCGCCCGATGGAACCGCGGACATTGTAAAAGATCTGCAAAAGAATTTTAATGTCACTGAAAACAAGCTTCAACTAATCGAACGCAAAGAAGGAAAACAAGGATTGGGTACTGCGTACATTGCCGGTTTCCGCTACGCCATTGAAAAAGGTTATGATTACATTTTAGAAATGGATGCAGATTTTTCACATAACCCGAAAGACCTTGTCTCATTATACCTGACCTGCGCAGAGGGTGGTTGTGACCTATCAATAGGTTCTCGCTACGCCACGGGAGTAAATGTTGTAAACTGGCCGATGGGAAGAGTACTTCTCTCCTACTTTGCCAGCGCGTATGTGCGCCTCATCACCGGCATGCCCATACGTGATACGACAGCAGGGTTCGTATGTTACCGCAAAAAAGTGCTTGAGACAATTCCACTCAATCAAATTAAGTTTGTTGGTTATGCTTTTCAGATTGAGATGAAGTTTATTACCTGGAAGTATGGATTTATGCTGCAAGAAGTACCCATTATCTTTACGGAAAGAACAAGGGGGCAATCAAAAATGTCTGCCGGCATCTTCAAAGAAGCCTTCTTTGGGGTAATGCAGATGACGATTCAAAGCTGGTTTAAGAAATACATCACGCATAGTGCATAGCTCGTTGGTTGATGAACAAAAAAGCATATCTGTAGCGAGATTTGACATTACAATTTGATCATTAGTGAGATTTTAGAATATTCATTACGTCATCTTTAAATACTCGCCCTACGGGAATAATGTAACTACCTATCTCAATTTTATCCCGATTGATGTTTTTAATGCAGGCCTTTGCCAGGATGAATGATTTATGTACTCGCACAAAATCCTGTTGATTGAAAATCTTGCCGATTACTTTTAAATACCCCTTTATTACATACTTTTTATTATCATCTGTATATACTATCGAGTAGTCTTTAAGACCTTGTATGTGGGTAATAGACGTTAAAGGTAACGAAACAGTTTTGGTACCTGATTTAATAGCAATGTTTCTAGAGTGAGTCAGGTCCTCAATCACATTAGTTCCGGTTTTTTTAAGCAAAAGAAATTCAATTACTCTATTTACAGCACCATTAAACCTTTCCATTTTTATCGGCTTAAGCAAATAATCCATTACCCCCAATTCAAATCCTTCGAGGGCGAAATCGCGAAAAGCTGTTGTCAAAATAGTAATGGGTTTCTCCGGCAATCGCTTCAATAAATCCAAGCCTGTCATTTCAGGCATCTGAATATCCAGAAATAAAAGGTCAATCAAATTTGAGCTTAAGTATTCTTCAGCTTCTACTGCGTTGTAAAATTTCTTTGTCAGTACCAATCCTTCAAACTTACTGATATACCTTTCCAGCACTTCGTGTGCTAAGGGCTCGTCATCCACAATAACACAAGTGTATTTCATAACATGATGGTAAGTTCAACTTTATACCGATCCTCACCATCATCAATCTGTAGTCGATACAAATCCCTATGAAACAATTCCAATCTCTTCTTTAAATTTTGAATCCCAATTCCATCCCTTTTAGTAGTCATTTCCGGCACAGGGTTGTTATTCTCAACGGTAAAAGTAAGTTGCTCACCCGCTACGCTAAGCCTTGCCTCAAGAAAAGCACCGCCAATGGACTTATTTATTCCATGTTTTACAGCATTCTCTAAAAGTGGTAGAAAAAGTAATGGCGCGATCTGCTTACCATGAAATTCACCGGTAACCTCAAAATTGATTACTGCATTATTGCCCTGACGTATTCGCTCTATCTCAAGATAATTAGACAGGTTTTTTATCTCCTTGTCTAAGGGAACTTTTACTCCATCACTTTCATACAGCATGTATTCCATCATCTCTGAAAGTCTCAGGACCACCTCCGGGGCTTTTTCTGATTTCTTTAATGTCAACCCATAGATATTATTAAGTGTATTGAACAAGAAATGAGGATTGATCTGGGATCGTAAATAATGTAATTCCGTAGTCAATTGAGTAGTGGTGATCTCGCTTATTTTCTTCTCCGCCCAAAACCAGTCTTGAATAAATTTAAGAAATAATGAAAAAAGTAAAAATCGAATTGCAATGATTAGCCGATTCATAATTCTTGGCAATGTGTCAATCGGAACTTCGGAGACTACCCGAGTAGTTGTGAAGTATGTTGTGTTATAGAATAATATAAACAAGACCGTCATTAAAATAAGAAGTAGCCAATAAATTAGTTTATTTCTATTAAATACTTTAGGTATAAGAAAATAAAGATTTCCATAAAGAAGTCCGGCTGACAATGCCATACGTATCACAACACTTAAGAAGTACCCAATCGGATCATAGGGCAAATATTCTATGATGTCATATGCCAAATTGAAGGCAATGCTTGCCCAAAAGAGAATGTGATAAAATACCCACGAATGGGTCCAATTTTTTCTATTTAAATCTGCTTCAATCGGCACGAGTAAGGGATTTGACACTTCAATTAACAAATAACTTTTGAAGAATCATTTTCTTAATCAACAATCATACATAAGCTTGCAGAAAGTTTACAATTTGTGTCGTTCCTACTTAAGCAAACCACATTGGCCAAAATGTTTATTCCTCAGGAGTTCATAGATACTCATTGAACAATAGTTTGTAGGCAAGTGATAAGCACTACCCCTCTTTACGGTAGTATCGGGATTCTCACTTTCATTTGAACACTTCAACTAGACTAATCGGCAAATACATATCTACTAAATCATCCGTTAATCGATTTTACAAGTTTATCATCATCTTCCTTTCTAACATTGATGTATTAATTTTTAAACAATATAAAAGATAAGTCCATGCTAAATAAAATCAAGATTGCTTCTTCCTTCTTAATCGTAAATCTATTCTTAGCGAGTTCTTGTGGTGATGATCCTAAATTTCAATTTCCCATTGATGCCCTGACGGTTGAAAAGGTATATGATATCGGAAATGCAAATGATGCCACCGATGTCCGTATTCATATTACGTTGAGCAAAGATGTTAGCTCAGCTGATATCACCGAAATCAGAGCCATTGTAGTGAAGGCCGGAAAAACAATCACTGAAGCTGATATAGCAACAATAGTGACCGGTAATTACTTCTCCTCAATCCCTTCAGGGGACACTAAAGATCTTGTGATTAAACCAATCTCTTCCACTAAAGATTCCGATGGAAGTCCCATCGTAAACGAAACAAACTACAAACTTTATGCGGTAGCCATTGGAAAAGATGACGCAATCAGCATTTCTGGCTCTAAAGAATTTAAACTACAAAATCGGTCAATCTATGCTGGTAATTATTTAGGAAACTGGAATGATCTGGGTCCTCCTGGGCCTGCCAATACAAAAACAACTCTCAAAATAAAGGATGATTATACAGGTCAAATGTTCTTCAGTGCTGATTTTCACGCTTTTGGTTTTAACGCACAAGATGAAATTGTGGAAATGATTGTAAATGGAACTGTGATTTCTTCCTTCAAACTCCAACAAAATATAGGAGGCTATAGCGGCAAATTTGGGCCATCTGGCTGCCCCGCCAATGGAGTGCTCTCGGGTAATTTTGAAGATGATATCAATCTTGTTCTTGATCAATTTGGATGGTCAGACTGTGATGGGTCAAGGGCTGTGATTTTGAAATTCACAAAACAATAGGAACTGTAATTCCTTGGAGATATGTTTTTGCAATACACTTTGTGATAAGAATCAAGTTTGGGATTGCTTCTTGCTTATAATGAAAATACCAAAGCCATTTTTTTTTAAAAAAGTTATAGGTACCATTGTCATGGTGGTATTTGTTTTGTCAGGGAATTACCTTTCCTCGTGCTCCAAAAATGATCCTTCACCCGAAGAACAACAAATAACTTATACGGCACACATTAAGCCGCTCATTGCCAGTCGATGCACGCCTTGTCATCTTCCGCCAGACGGCTTTAAGAAGTGGTTCAATACCTATGATGCCACGAAACAAAACGTTGATGAAATGATTCGCAGAATTCAATTACCAGCGTCAGATACATTATCAATGCCCTGGAAAAAATCTAAACTCTCTGCTGCCGAAATTCAGAAATTTATTAAATGGAAAGAGGACGGGTTGTTAGAGAAATAGAATTAATCCAGATCGAAATATGAAAAACGCGTTTCTTTTTCCTTGGTTGGTTTGTTCTTGTTATAAGAATTTATCTATATTTTTTAAGATTCAAAAGGAAACCCCATGACAAAGTTTAAACTTGTGCTCCTCATCCAGTCATTTTCATTGCTTGTTATTAGCTGTAAAAAGGATGATTCAACTCCTAAACAAGCACAGTCTGAGCCAACTCCTCGCTATTCCTTTGCTCTTGCTTTTGATGATGCCAGAAACAAACTGATCCTGTTTGGTGGATTCAACTCAGGGACATTAATGAACGACACCTGGGAATGGGATGGAACAAAATGGGAAATGAAAAGCAAGAGCGGCCCATCCCCACGAAATGGTCCTGCAATGGCCTATGATAGCAAACGAAAAAAAACCATTCTGTTTGGCGGTGACGCAGGCAGTCTTTCATTTGGTGATACTTGGGAATGGGATGGAAGTGAATGGAAACTTCTTTCATCCGAAGGCCCTCCCGGTCGAAGTCTCCATACATTGGACTATGATGCGGTACGCGACAAGGTAGTTTTGTTTGGCGGAATAAATTCGCAAATAACGATGGGTGATCTTTGGGAATGGGATGGTGCGAAGTGGACACAAGTAGTTACAACAGGTGGGCCGGATGCTCGTTTTTTGCACGCCTCAGCGTATGATGAGCAGAACAAAAAAACGTTGATTTTTGGAGGTAATGCTTTGCCTGCATCTACTCAACAATCATTTCGGGGAGATCTTTGGGCGTGGGATGGAAGCCGGTGGGAACAATATAGTGCGGGTGGTCCCTCTCCACGAGATCATGTCGATATGGTTTATGACCCGCTGAAAAAGAAATTGATCGTTCATGGAGGAGGCGTTCCTGGAGGAGCCTCTGCCAGTGACACATGGGAATGGGATGGGACTGTCTGGACGATCAGAGTTACTAATTCAACTGCGCCACTGGAGGGGTATAAGTTGGTATATGACTCTAAAAATGAAACAGTTTTATTATATGGTGGATTTGTGGGAGGAACACCCTCATCTTCAATTTGGAAGTTGACAACAAACGAATGGAGTTTGATAAAATGATCGAATGGCAAGGTATTACTTAAGATGAATTAATCTATTTAAGCTTCAATCAAACCTAATCGCTTTGATCGGATTAATCCTTGACACAATTGTCGTTGGGAGCAATAGAACAAGCGTGACCACAGTAAAGACCAACGTATTTAAAATTATAATCACTTCCCAGTCCCAACCAATCGGCACGTAACTCATATAATAATCGTGTGGGTTAAGCTGAATGAACTTCCATTTATATTGCAGATAGCAAAGGCCAAGGCCCAACAGATTTCCAAACAGTAAGCCTTTCAGAATAAGGCTTATGCCATTGTAAACAAAAATAGATCGAATCAATTTATCACTGGCACCCATCGCTTTCAATACTCCAATCATCTGCGTTCGCTCCATAACAAGAATCAGTATTACGGAAATCATATTCACGCAGACCACGATTAAAATAATCCCTAGCAAAATATTGACCTGCCGTGTGATAAGCCCAAGCCATTCAAAAACCTGTACATACTTGTCACTGACTTTCTCAATAAATAAATCATAGTCCATACTTTCTCCAATGGCCGTGGCTGCCTCATCAATTTTTGTTGGGTCTTTGACATAAATCTGAAGCCCCCCTGCAATGCTATCTCGCCAATCATTGAGTCGTTGTACCATTCCAATGTCACCCAATATCACCTTGCTATCAAAATAATCAGATAGATTAGTTTCATAGATGCCCACTACCTTTAATTTCCTAAACCGGGGGGGATTTTGAAAAAAATGAATTACCACTTCGTCCCCAACTTTTGACTTCAGTTTATTGGCAATCACTGCACTTAACACCACTTCCCTGGCATATCCAGAGTCAGAAAAATGCAAGAACTCACCCTGCACCATATTTTCCCTGAATTGCTTCAGGTCGAAACTCCTTCCTACACCTTTAAAAACTACGCCCAAAACTTCTTTGTCTGTTTTAATGAGCCCTGCCTTGTGGCTGTATTCCTGTATATGATCGATAAAATCAAATTGCGCAGCATTATTATATAAGTCAATATTGAAATCAAAAGGCTGCTCCTCCATGGAATTGTTCATGGTGTAACGGGTGATTAACAAGTGAGCACTGAAACTATAAATTTTATTTTTAACGGTTTGCTGAAAACCAGTCATGATGAGGAATGAAACCATGGCGGCAGCCAGGCCAACAGCAATACTAATAATGGCAATCTTATGAATCGTGGAGGAGAAGCCTCCCTCCTGACCACGGCTTATTCTTTTTGAGATGAAATACGAAAGGTTCAAGGAATGGCTTAATTTTGGCTTTACAGTACGCCAAAATAAAAAGAAATGATCAGGTTGTTTGCATTAATATTCTATTTGTGTTGCATTCTTTCTTGTAAAAGCCAAACTCCAGCAGGAATTATTAAGGGCGCAGATCAAATCAACGAAGTGACCGCTAAACTGAAAGGTAAAAAAGTGGCTCTCGTTGTGAATCATACAGCCTTGGTCGGAAAGACTCATCTTGCCGATACGCTTCAAAGCTTAGGAATTAATATTATCAGAATCTTTGGTCCCGAACATGGCTTCCGTGGAAACGCTGCCGATGGAGAACATGTGAATGATAGCATTGACGCAAAGACAAAAATACCTGTCGTGTCCCTTTACGGGAAAAACAGAAAACCAACTCCAGGGCAATTAGCCGATATTGATGTAGTTGTTTTTGATATCCAGGATGTTGGTGCACGCTTCTATACTTATATAGGTACACTTCATTATATAATGGAGTCTTGCGCTGAAAATAACAAAAGCCTCATTGTCCTGGATCGCCCTAATCCCAACAGTTATGTAGATGGCCCGATTTTACAACCTGAATTCAAGTCATTTGTTGGAATGCATCCTGTCCCCATTACCCATGGCTTGACGGTTGGCGAGTTCGCAATAATGATCAATGGTGAGGGATGGCTTGAGGGCAAAAAAGAATGCGATCTTGAGATTATCAAACTTAAGAACTGGACACATGCCGATGAATATTCTTTGCCGGTAAAACCGTCTCCCAATTTACCGAATGATCAAGCCGTAAGATTATATCCTTCGCTGTGTCTTTTCGAGGGAACTGCGATCAGTCTGGGTCGTGGTACTACTTTTCCTTTTCTTGCGCTAGGAAATCCCGAATTTAAAAATAGGAAGGGCATGGACTTTCAATTCACACCAGTCGATATCAAAGGCATGGCAAATGATCCTCCGTTAGAAAATCAACTATGCTACGGTATCGATTTGCGCCATGTTCAAGTTGAGCGAAGGGTTAATCTAAAATACCTATTAGAATTCTATAATAATTACCCCTTTAAAGATAAGTTCTTCATCAAGTCATTTGACAGGCTTGCCGGCAGTGCAGTTTTAAGGCAACAAATAATTGATGGCCTTACTGAAGAACAAATTCGCGAAAGCTGGAAAGAAGACTTAGCGGCCTACAATCAAATCAGAAAAAAATACTTACTGTATCCCTAAATTCAAGGTGTAATTAAATCTTGAATACTGAACCATGACCAAAGCAGAAAAAGTAAAAGATATACTAAAGATATTGGACAAACTTTATCCCAATCCCGAAGTTCCGCTCAATCACAAAGACGCTTACACGTTATTAATATCCGTTTTGCTTTCAGCGCAATGCACCGATGTCCGGGTGAACAAGACAACTCCTTCATTATTTAGGCTTGCCGATAATCCGTATGATATGATGAAATTTTCCGTGGAAGAAATTCGAGAGGTCATCAAACCCTGCGGTCTCTCTCCCATGAAATCAAAAGGAATTGCAGGATTGTCTAAAATTCTTGTCGAGAAATATAATGGTCAAGTGCCGAACAGTTTTGAAGCGCTGGAATCTTTACCTGCTGTTGGACACAAAACTGCTTCTGTAGTAATGACACAATGGTTTGGTATTCCGGCTTTTCCGGTAGACACGCACATTCACCGCCTCGCTTATCGGTGGAGTTTGACCAACGGAAAAAATGTAGAACAAACCGAGCATGATTTGAAGCGTTTGGTCCCACAAGGCAACTGGAATAAAGCGCATCTTCAGATTATTTATTTCGGAAGAGAATATTGCCCTGCAAGAGGTCATCAATGGAAGGATTGCCCGATCTGTAAAAAATACATGCGAAAAGAATTGCGCGACTAAACATGAACCAACTCCGGATCATCTTCATGGGAACACCCGAGTTTGCTGTGCCAAGCCTGGAAATTCTATTAGAAAATAAATTTAATATCGTTGCAGTTATAACAGCAGCCGATAAGCCCAAGGGGCGAAGTCAAAAACTAATTCCTTCTCCGGTGAAAGAGTGCGCATTGAAGTATACTATTCCGGTTCTTCAGCCCACCAATCTTAAAGCGCCCTTGTTTCTGGAAGAACTGAAAAGTTATCAGGCCAATTTACAAATAGTCGTTGCGTTTAGAATGCTTCCCGAAGTTGTTTGGTCAATGCCTTCTTTGGGAACCTTCAATCTTCATGCTTCGCTGCTCCCTCAATATCGCGGAGCAGCGCCCATCAACTGGGCGATTATCAATGGAGAAAAAGAAACGGGCGTCACGACATTCTTTCTCAAACATGAAATTGATACAGGCAGCATCATCTTTCAGGAAAGAGAACCAATCCATAAACAAGATGATGTGGGTTCACTTTACGAACGTCTAATGAATAAGGGAGGGCAACTCGTTTTAAAAACAGTCAAGTCTATCGAAGCGGGTGAATTTCCTTCTTTACTACAGCCTGAAATGCCTGAAGGAAAGCATGCACCCAAAATTTTTAAAGAAACCTGCGAAATCAATTGGAATCAATCCTGTGAGCATCTTCGAAATTTTGTCAGAGGATTAAGTCCTTACCCCACTGCCTGGACGCTGCTCAACGGGAAGAACTATAAGATTTACAAAATATCCCTCGTTGAGTTTAAAAAAGAAGGGCAGCCCGGAGAATTGGCTACCGATAACAAGAGTTATCTTTACATAAGAACGATAGACGGATGGATTTCGGTAGATGAATTACAGCCCGAAGGAAAAAAGAGAATGTCAATTCAGGAATTTTTAAGAGGAAACAAAATTTGATGTTGGATTCTTGAATAGGCAGAACTAAAATCCAAAAAAAAATACGCATATCATGATTATATCCCTTATAGCCGCTTTATCCAAAAATCGCGTGATCGGAAAAAACAATGATCTCCCCTGGCACCTACCGGATGATATGAAATACTTTATGCAGACTACCAAAGATCATCATGTCATTATGGGAAGAAAAAATTATGACTCTATTCCGGAAAAATTCAGGCCACTTCCCAACAGAACTAATATTGTTGTCACTCGTCAGAAGGATTTCTCCGCACCTAACTGCACTATCGTCAATTCCATTGAACAGGGAATCGCCATCGCCAAAAAAGCCGGGGAGCAGGAGGCCTTTATTATCGGTGGTGCTCAAATCTATAAAGAAGGAATGGCTTTAACACAACGGATGTACCTCACCGAAATTCAGGCTGAGATTCAAGGTGATACTCACTTTCCTGAAATAACATCTGGAAAATGGAAAGAAATATCCAGAATCCATCACCCTGCTGATGAGAAGCATAAGTTTAAATTTGATTTTGTGATTTATGATCGAATCAACTAAACGCTTTTAACTATCTTGCTTTGTTAACACATCGCGTTATGGAAAATCATAAAAAAATTCTGGGGATTCTCTACATCATCTCTGCGGTGCTGCAAGTATTACTTTTAGCATTTTTGGGAATATTTCTTTCAGCTATTTTTGGCTTTGTCAAAAGTGAAGTTGATCCTGAAAAGCAACGCCTAATTGAACTCGTTGCCAGCATTCTTCAATACCTTCCTGCCATTCTCATCATCTTTATGTCCTTGCCCTCGCTGATAGCAGGAATAGGATTACTTAATCATCAACGATGGGCCATGGTGCTGGCATTAATTTTAGGATGCTTCAAACTATTCTCTTTTCCCATCGGCACGGCAGTTGGTGTCTATACGATTTGGGTTTATTCCAAAGATCAACATGTAACAAAACAAGCTTAACTCAATTCATATCATGTCTTATATTTCAGGAAAAGTAGTCTGGCTTACAGGAGCATCATCTGGAATTGGTGAAGCCCTCGCTCACGAACTTGCCAAAAAAGGTGCGAAGCTTATTCTCTCCTCCCGAAGAAAAGAGGAACTCGAACGCGTAAAGGGAAATTGTGCAACTCAAGCACAAGTCAATATTCGAATTCTTCCCTTAGACTTAGCCGAAGGGTCAACGTTGAAGCTGAGTTGTGAAGCTGCCATTCAAGTATTTGGGCATGTAGATATCCTCATCAATAACGGAGGCATTAGTCAACGAAGTTTGGCAAAAGAAACGGATATCGATGTCGACAGAAAAGTAATGGAAGTAGATTATTTCGGGACCATTGCATTGACTAAATATCTACTCCCTCATTTTCTTAAACGTAAAGCAGGACACTATGTAACCATCAGTAGCGTGATGGGTGTCATTGGGACTCCCTATCGATCCGGTTATGCAGCCGCGAAACATGCGCTCCATGGATTTTTCGATTCATTGCGCGCTGAAGTTTGGAAGGAGAGCAAAAATATTCATGTTACCTTAATCTGCCCCGGATGGATTCGAACTAATGTAACCCTGAATGCACTCACCGGTGACGGTTCAAAACTTAATCAGATGGACGCTACTACCGATCAGGGAATGTCGCCTCAACAATTTGCTGGAAAAATGATCAAGGCAGTCGAAAGAAAAAAAGAAGAAGTATTTATTGGAGGCGCCAAAGAAGGTCTGGCGCTTTATGTAAAGCGATTCTTTCCCGGGCTTTTCTCCAGAATTATCCGTAAAGCAAAAGTTAGATAATGTATGCCTGGTATGAGTACCTTCTAATTATTGGTGTTGGATTCCTGGCAGCATTCCTCAATACCGTAGGAGGCGGTGGCTCTCTTTTCTCAGTCCCCATTCTTACATTCATGGGCCTACCCATTACCATGGCGAATGCGACAAGCCGGGTAGCCATTCTGTTTCAAAACTTTTTTGCAGTAGGTGGATTTCGAAGCAAAGGAGTTGAGTTGCCCTGGCCGTATAGTCTCTATCTCGGACTTGCTTCACTAGGGGGCGGGCTTATTGGTTCTCTGCTGGCATCCAAAGTTCCCGATGCCGTCTTTAGTAAAATCTTTGTTGGCGTCATGATTTTTTCTGTCATCCTGATTATCTATGACCCTTTCAAATCAAAAGGTGAAGAAAAGCTCAACTTCAAAAGTCAGCTTATTGGCGCCATCTGTTTTTTCTTTATTGGTATTTATGGAGGTTTTATTCAGGCTGGCATTGGGTTTCTCGTGATCGCTGTTCTAAGTGTAGTGAATAACCTAAGCCTTGTAAAAAGTAATTACGTTAAAGTTTTTGCCGCCATTGTTTATACCGGAGTTTCAGTCGCGGTTTTTGCGTACGAAGGAAAAATCGTTTGGACCACCGGACTTATTTTGGCTATCGGTCATGCCATGGGTGGATGGTATGCTAGTCGATGGTCGGTGAAAGCCGGTGAAGTCTGGATAAAACGTGTAATGATCGTTTCTGTCCTTGCCATGGCCATCAAACTTTGGTTCTTTTAAAGAACGAAGCTGGATAGGTTTTTACTATTCATTGTTTAAATTACTACTCTGAATTTATAATCAGGATTTTATGCTCAAATGGATTGATGTTATCCGCCTTTCAACCAAAGGCAACCTTACTCCTCCCCAACGAATTGAAAAAAGTGAAGCGGAATGGAAAAAAATACTAACAGAGGAGCAATTTCAGATTGCCAGACTGAAGGGAACGGAGCGGGCATTTACAGGTGAATATTGCGAAGCTCACATACCGGGACTTTATGCTTGTGTTTGTTGCGATACATTATTATTTGACTCTACGGTAAAATTTGAGTCCGGCACCGGGTGGCCCAGCTTCACACAAGCCGTTCAGGAAAATGTAATCAACTATCATAAAGACAGCAGCTACGGAATGGTACGGGTAGAAGTAATATGCAATGTCTGTGATGCTCACCTCGGCCATGTTTTCCCGGATGGTCCCGAACCCAGCGGGCTACGCTATTGCATTAACTCAGCTTCGATCAAACTTCAAAAAAAATAACTATGCAATTTAGATTTACTATTCCTTTTGGATTGATTGCTCTACTATTCGCTTGTGCAGCAAAAGAGAAAAAGCAAGACACCATTGCAGACTCTTCAGTTTATACTGAAATTCATCGTCCTCAATTTCATTTCTCACCTCCCACTAACTGGATTAACGATCCCAATGGCTTGGTCTATCTTGACGGAGAGTATCATCTTTTCTATCAATACAATCCCTATGGCACTACCTGGGGCCATATGAGTTGGGGGCATGCCGTAACGAAAGATCTTTTGCACTGGGAACATCTTCCAGTAGCCATTACTGAATACCCTGACGCTCTCACCGGAGATAGCACCATGATTTTTTCTGGGACGGCTGTGATCGATAAAAATAATACCAGTGGTCTTTGCGAATCGAAGGACTGCATGGTAGCCATTTATACTTCCCATGTTCATGCTATGGGAGAGGGTAAAGTACAACATCAAAGTCTGGCGTACAGTAATGATAGAGGGAGAACGTGGAAACGGTACGGAAAAAATCCTGTGCTCGATAGTAAAAGAAAAGATTTTCGCGACCCTAAAGTATTTTGGTATGAGCCTGAGCAAAAATGGGTAATGGCGTTGGTAATCCCCGATCTTTATAAAGTTCAACTCTACCAGTCTAAAAATCTAATCGAATGGAAGCTAATGAGCGAGTTTGGTGATATGGGAGATACGTTACGAATATGGGAATGTCCTGATTTGTATCAGTTGCCAGTTGATAACGAATCAGGAAAAAAGAAATGGGTGCTCTCTCTTTCGGGAAGCCATCCTCAAGGCCCAACATTTGTTGGCATGCAATATTTTGTTGGTGAATTTGACGGAACAAGATTTATTGCCGATGACACAAAACAACCTCCCCGTTATGTTGATCATGGAAAAGATTTTTATGCAGGCATTGTTTATAATAATATTCCTGAAGAAGACGGCCGAACCATCATGATCGGATGGGTAAATAATTGGACGTATGGTAATCTGTTACCCACTGCACCCTGGCGTGGTGCGATGGCATTGCCGAGAGTACTTTCATTAAGAAAACAAGAAGAAGGCTATCGATTAATCCAAAAACCTGTATCTTCTATTTCCTCCTTGAGGAGAACGGAGATAACTGACAAAAATAAAATTTCAGGAAAAGCACTTGAATTGGAAATTGAAATTCAGGCCGCTGCCTCCAAAGAAGCAGGAGTTAAAGTCCTAAAAACCGGAACTGAAGAAACAATCATTGGATATAATTCAGAAACAAGGGAGCTATTTCTGGATCGAACCCATTCGGGAGAAACTGGATTCAATAAAGATTTTGGGAGCATTGAACGCGCGACTGTATATCCAATCAATGGAATTATAAAGCTGCACATCTTTATAGATCATTCCATTGTTGAAGTCTTTGTCAATGATGGCGAACTCACGTTTTGCGAATCCGTATTTACGACACAGAAAAATGCTACGGTAGAAACGTACTCGAAAGAAGGAACCAGCGAGGTCAGAATAAAAGCATGGGAATTAAACTCGGTATGGAGATAAGGATTCAATTTTCGATGATAGAATCCTTGACAAGATACCCTGATAACGGTTTCCAGAAAAGGTTCCATAAACCCTGCCAAGGGGCATTACTTCTAATAAAATAGTACATTTGGAAATTACCCCTTTTGTAATGGCCTTAATACGATTTACCCTCCTCATTCTATTTCTTTCCAGCTTGTCAACGGCTCAATGCCAGACCGATTCGTTAGCCCTATCAGAGGAATACTACCGGCTTGGCATGGAAGTATTTGATTTTTCGCACAGGAAACAGGCCGCTGAATTATTTGTATTGGCCTCCAGAATGAACCCGAAAAGTGCTAAGGCCCAGTTTATGGCAGGTCAGTCGATCATGTTGACTATTAAGAAGGAGCAATCTCTTCCTTATTTTCTCAGCGCCTGGAAATTAGATCCAAAGGTGAATGAAGAGATTCTGTTTTTCTTAGGTAAAGCCTATCACTATAGCGAAAAGTTTGACAGCGCTATACTATTCTATGATCGCTACAACAGGATATTGGCTCGTTCAATGAATTTGGGCAAATCCATAAAAATAGATGAGGTAAACAGAAAGATTTTTGAATGTCGAAATGCAATAATCTATATGACGAAGCCCGTGGACGTGATTATTACACTGCTCGGTTCAACTATTAATTCCGAATATCCCGATTATGCTCCCACCATTTCTGAAGATGAAACTCAAATGGTTTTTACTACCCGCAGGCCGGAAGAAAACCTAAATGTAAAAGTGGCGGTCGATCATGAGTACTATGAAGATATTTTTTATTCACAAAAGGTAAACGGTGAATGGCAACCGGCAAAAAATATTGGCCCGCCACTAAATACCAATTTTCATAACTCCAGTGTCAACCTCTCGCCTGATGGAAAGGAAATGATCTTGTATCATGATTCCAATGGTGGCGATTTATTCATTTCATCACGAGATCAGGCTCAAAGCTGGTCAGCACCTAAACCACTGGATGGAATCAATACACAATACCTGGAGAATTCCGCCTCACTAACCGAGGATGATAAACGTATCTATTTTACCAGCAATCGACCCGGAGGATATGGTGGCACTGACATCTATTATGGTGAGCTGGCAAACAACGGACGCTGGGTTAATCTGAAAAATCTCGGACCGGAAGTAAATACGGAGAAGGATGAAGACGGTGTTTTTATTTCAGCCAATGGCAAACACCTCTACTATAGCTCTAATGGACTTGCCGGCATGGGTGATCTGGATATCTATCGTTCGGCTTATGATCCGTTGACTTCAAATTGGTCAGAACCTATTAACCTAGGCTATCCAATCAATTCAGTTGAAAATGATATCTACTTCGTGCTCAACGCAGATGAAAAGTTTGCTTACATCTCCTCTGTCCGAAATGAAAATGTAGGAGAACAGGATATCTATAAAATTGACATGACCAACTGGAAGCCTGTTGATCTATCTCAACAGGAAATGATGGACAAGCTGACGGAACCTGTGAAGCTCGTGCAACCCGCAGCCGTGGTCACTCCAGCTCGTTCGTTCAAAATGTCCTTATTGGTGATGGACGATGCCAGTGGCGAAGTCCTTGATGCTAGCGTAAATTTTAAAAATAGAAAGGGAGACTTGCTATCCGTTCAATCTATCTCTGTTGGCCACTTTGAAGTTGAACTAACCAGTGCACCCAACTCAAGTACCTTGTATAAATTCAATGTAAGTTCAAAAGGCTATGCCACTTTTTCATCTTCATTCTATTTTCATGGACTAGCTGCCGCTGCCCTACAGGATACTATTCGGCTTGAAAAGGTGGTCATTGATTTACCTTATCTACTTAATATTTATTTTGCTCTTAACAGTGACCAACCTCTTTCAACAGACGAAATGCAAAACCTACTTGCTATGTTGATGAGTAACAAGACCATGAAAGTAGAAATTGGAGGACATACCGATAACTTTGGAGCTGAAGAATATAATTTGAACCTCAGCCAACGAAGAGCCAATGCCGTAAAAAACTTCCTGATAAAATCAGGGGCTGATGCCAATCGAATCACCGCCATCGGTTATGGTACCTCAAAACCTGTAGCTTCTAATCAGACAAAGGAAGGAAGACGCAAAAACAGGCGCACAGAGTTTAAGATCTTGGAAGAGTAGTCGATAGAACAAACTCTTGCTAAGACGTAAGCTATCCAATTTTAGCAGGCTCACGGTGGCCCACCCACGTAAACCTCTTGATCACATATTCAGGATTGGTAAAGGAAGCATTGCCAGAAGGGTTCCCCCCCGTCACATGAAAATCTGAGAAGCCAGCATTTTGATTCATATAAATGCCACCCGTTAAATTGAACGAAACTGGAGTTGCCGCCAATGCCATTTCATCCGCAATCTTCTCCCGTGTGACGGCATCTGTTGTGTAGGCACCACAAGAAATCGCGCCATACTTCAGTGCCATCTCCTGCGCCAGCGCAATAGATTGATCTGTATTTTTTGTTTTGATTAATAAAGCGATGGGGCCAAAGAGTTCCTTACCAAAGACTTCTTTCTTGGCAGCGTCTACTTCCAACACCATCGGGGTGGCGATGCGCGCATTCTTGAAGATAGGATTTTCAATGCTTCGCGATTTTAACCAGACTTTACCAAGAAGTTTTTCGGCTTCAATAACCCGCTCGCATGTCTTTTTATTTTGAATGGCGCCCAATACAAAAGGTCCTGCCTTTGGATTATCTACTAATCCGTTGATGTTATCCACCAGCTTCCTGGCAAACTCATCAAAGCTCACATTCCCGGAAGGCGTCTTTATTCCTCCCTCAGGGATATAGAAGTTCTGCGGTGCCGTACACATTTGACCACTGTAAAGTGTGACCGAGAAAGCAAGATTAGCGGCAGTCTTATCTACATCTTGTGCGGAATCCAAAATGACAGAATTCACACCCGTCTTTTCAGTGAAGACAATTTTCTCTGGCAAGGCTTCAAGATAGGAACCAAAAGCTGAATTGCCTGTGAAATCAATCAACTTCACATCCGCGTGCTCAGCTAACTCTTTGGTGATCATTTTATCATACGTATCTGCACCCAACTGGCAAATGTTGGGATCAAGATTATTCTCTGCTAATACTTTTTGAATCTCAGCAACAATGATGGCAATGGGGAGAATAGCTCCGGGATGTGGTTTTACGATAACAGGATTTCCCGTAACAAGACTTGCATACAATCCAGGAACTGTATTCCAGGTTGGAAAAGTTGAACAACCTATAACCACCGACACTCCCTTTGGTACGGCCCTCCACTCTTTATCGAGTTGAATATTGAATTTTCCCATCGGCTTGTCCCAAAAAGCCTTCGAAGGAAATCGCTGTAACTCTTCCAGGCCTGAAGCAATAGCTTCAAGTGCCCGATCTGATGCGTGAGGTCCCGATGCCTGAAAAGACATCATGAACGCCTGACCTGTGGTATGCATCGTAGCATAAGCAATTTCAAAGAAACGACCTTTAATGCGTTCCAATGATTCAACCAATATACCTGCACGATCTTGAGCGCTTATCTTCCGCCATTGATGATAAGCCATTTTTGACCGAGTCACGAGCGTAGCGGCAGAAAATAGTGGATATGAAATCTTTAAAGACTCCTGTAAGTAAGGTGATTCTTCCTGTCCGGCCCAACCATCAGGGCTAGCCTGTCTTAGTTCTTCAAAATTTCTTCCCAGCAAAGCTTTGAATTTGTTTTGCCCATCGGCATCCGCAGTTTCACCGTATACTGCGGGTGAAGGTTGCTCCGGGTAGGCAGCAAAAAAAGTACGATGATGTACTGCGCTGATGGCAGTGTCAATTAACTTCTGATGTTTTTCAAATAGAGTCATAATTTCTTAAATAGTTGCAAAGCTTCCTTAGGCGTATACACTTCAATTTTAGATTTTTTAAAATCGTGATCAAAGGTTACCAATTTCAATTCATACTTTAAAGCAATCTGATATTGATAAGCATCATCAAAATCAAGTTTCTGTTTGATGTGCAAGTCAACAAGATCGACTTGATCAAGGGGTTTCAGGCTTAGTACCGTAAGATTACCTCGATCAAACAAGTCATCAATGAATTCCCTGAACAAAGATGGTTTGCCAAGGCGAAATAAGATTACACCTATAGAATGCAATGTGAAATCAGACATAAACAAAAAATCAGGAGAAATCACATCAAGTAAGTTTTTCACTTCCAATGATCTTTCCTGATCTAAAAGTCTTTCTAACCAGATGTTGGTATCCAAAATAAAATTTAGTCCTTTCTCCATTCAAGCGCTTTTTTTTGCAACTCCAAAGAGCCGTATTGCCCGCGAAATGCTTTAAGCCCCCCCGCCCAACTTTGTTGAAGTTTTTTTGAGCTTGCATTTGATCGCTTCAGTAAGGATTCGACAAACATATCAAGGTCATTGATGGCGCTTGGGGAAAGTTGTTCAATCTTTGATTTTAATTCTTTCAATTTTGTCATATCAAATTATTTATTCTTACGCATTATTTTTGCATCCCAAAAACCCGCTTCAATAGATCAGTAGTTCTTGCAGCAGGATTCTCACGAATGTTTTTTTCTTCTTTAGCAATCATCGTGAATAAACCCTCAATGGCCTTATCGGTTGCATAACTATTCAGGTCAGGATTCACTTTCTCAACAAACGGAATTTTATTGTACGTGTTGGTAACATCTCCATAATATTTAGTGGCGCTCACTTTATCCAGCGAGCTTTGAATAACAGGTCTGAATTTCTCCTTTAACTGAGCAGAAGTCGTTCTCTTCAAATAATTGGTAGCTGCATTCTGATCACTTTTCAAGATACCCCAGGCATCATCAATGGTCATCTGCCGAATGGCACTGATAAAAATAGGCTTTGCCTCCCTGGCAGCGTCTTCTGCACCGCGATTGAGTGCCATCACAAATTCGTCAACCTTATTACCCAAGCCCAGCTGACGAAGTTTATCCTCCACCTTCTTTACTTCCGAAGGGAAAGGAATTTTTATTTCAGGATTTTTGAAATACCCATCTACTTGCGAAGTCATATCCGAGCCATTGGAAATGCCCTTAATCAGAGCTTCTTTCAAGCCTTCCCCAACCTGGTCAGTCGTCAAAGGTTGCTCGCCACTCATTGTTTGATTTACCGTGGAAAGGGTCTGACTAATTTGGGCTGATGTGCAAGCGCCTAATGCCAGGATGCTAAACGCAATTATTTTTTTCATTAAGCAAAATTTAGAGCATCAAAGTTATTGGAACGATAACCAATTTCCTATTTAAGCTTGGGTGAGTGTTTCCTGATGAATGTCGCTTAATTTTTTGCAACCTGCCAGGCCCATAGTCAATTCAAAATCAGTTAAAAAATTTCTAAGAACTGTCTTCACCCCCTCCTCTCCCGCAATAGCCAATCCATATACATAGGGCCTCCCTATACAAACAGCCTTAGCACCCAATGCAAGCGCTTTGAAGATATCAGCTCCACCGCGTACTCCACTATCCATTAACACCGGAATTTTTCCACTCACGGCTTGCACAACATTGGGTAACGCCTCCAATGTGCTAATCGATCCATCCACTTGCCGACCTCCATGATTGGAAACGATTATTCCTTCCATACCATGATCAACAGCCTTCCTCGCATCATCGGGATGAAGAATACCTTTTAGCAAAATGGGAAGTTTTGTATGCTGACGCAAAAACTTCAAATCCTCCCAGGTGAGCGCAGGATTAGAGTAAATACTCGTGAACTTTTGAATTGCTTTGAGTGGTCTACCTGAAATAAGTTTCGAAAAAAAACCAGCACCCGGATAGTTTTTCACCATTTGAATCACCCCATTAATCGTTTGAGCTGTAATTTTTCTTTTCGCAGGAGGATCTTGGTCCGGCTCATCCATCAACTTTTGAAAAACAGGATCAGAAGTATATTGTGCAATGCCCTTTCCTTCCAGAAAAGGTAAGTAGGCAATATCAAGATCGCGCGTACGCCACCCCAGCATAGACGTATCTAATGTTACCGCTATGGCAGTGCAACCACATTTTTCTGCCCGTTGAACAAAACTTGCAACAAGATCATTGGACTTACTCCAATACAATTGAAACCAGCGTGGAGAACTTCCCATGACAGAAGCAACTGCTTCCATGGGCCTGCTGCTTTGGTTAGAGAAAATATAAGGCAATCCAAATTCTGAAGCCGCCTTACCAACCGCGACATCTGCTTCTTTGTTTACCATCTCCAGCACACCCACCGGGGAAAGCAAAATAGGTGCAGGAAAAGTTTGTCCAAATAATTCCAAACTCATGTCTCGCTCGCTGACATTCCGTAACATGCGTGGGATAATCTTATACTTCTCAAACGCCTGACGATTAGAGTTCATCGTACTTTCATTACCAGCGCCACCGGCTATGTAGGCAAAAGCCTCCGGGCTCATACGCTTTTTTGCTGTTTTCTCCAGCTTATGAAAGTCAATATTCACATTGGGCTTACTACCATTAAATCCATTGAGATAAATCTCTTTTTGCCATACGGGAGGAACTCCTTTTTGATTTTTCATAATCCCTAAGTTACTAGAGAGTAAACAATAGGCAACCGGCAATTCCACTATATTTGAGGTTTAATTTTTAGAAATGAAGCCCATACTTGCAGAGTTGCTCACCATCGGGGATGAAATATTATACGGACAAATTGTAGATACCAATTCGCAATGGATGAGTGTGGAGCTGGATAAAGTAGGAATACGAGTAATCCGCAAAACTACTGTTGGCGATCAGGAAGATGAAATTCTTGCCGCCTTCGAGGAAGCAGAAAAACGTGCTGATATTACGCTAATCACTGGAGGGTTAGGACCAACAAGTGATGACCTAACGAAACCCTTGTTGGCAAAATATTTTAACTGCGAATTAAAAATTCATGAGGAAGCATTGGCTGAAGTGACAGAATTTTTTGTCAGTCGGGGAAGAGAGTTGACAGAAACCAATCGACAGCAAGCAGCCTTACCCGTCTGCTGTACAAAAATTACCAACCCAATTGGTACAGCCCCAGGAATGTGGTTTGAAAAAAATGGCAAAGTCTTTATGTCGATGCCTGGAGTACCACATGAAATGAAAAAAATGATGACCGAAAGGGTTATCCCAAAACTCCTTCAAACATATAAAATGCCTGTCATCACACATAAAGTGATACGCACGGCAGGTATTGGAGAATCCATGTTGGCCGATAAGATTGAATCCTGGGAAAAGAAATTACCCACAAATATTAAGTTAGCCTATCTGCCAAGTCTGGGTGAAGTAAAACTTAGACTTACAGGATTTGGAGATTCATCTCAAGCACTTCAAAAAGAAATCGATGAACTCGCAGATCAACTTTTACCGTTGGCTGGTGAATATATTTATGGTTATGGCGAAGAACCTCTTGAAGTTGCTATTGGAAAGAAACTGCGAGAAAAGAAATTAACTTTATCAATTGCTGAGAGTTGCACCGGAGGTTATCTCTCCCATCTAATCACCAGCGTACCCGGTAGTTCCGATTATTTTTTGGGCAGCATGATACCTTATGCCTATGAAATAAAAATGCGCCAGTTGGGCGTGAAGCCTGAGATTCTTGAAAAATATGGAGCAGTAAGTGAACCGACCATCATTGAAATGGCCAATATCGTTCGCGCCAAATTCAATACCGACATTGGTGTGGCTACCAGTGGTATAGCAGGCCCTGGAGGTGCAACACCCGATAAGCCGGTTGGTACCATTTGGATTGCCTATTCAGATAAATATCAAACAGTCACGAAAAGACTGCAACTTAGTAAAGAGCGAATGATCAACATTCGAATGTCCTCTGCTGCAGTACTAAACTTGATTCGATTGAGTTTGCCGAAATAGTAGTTTTCGCGTGTTATACAAAAGTTGTCATCAACTTACATCTGTACAATTTATGCTTTCCTGCTCATTCTCTTAGTCGCCTTGTGATGAGGAAAAGGAATCTTAACACCATTCTTCTTACCTGCCTTTTCAAGCCGCTGTTGAGCTAAACGTATGTTGTAACGAATCACTTGCCAATATTCTGCACCGTATCCTACAAAAATCTCTGAAAAGGCAGGAATGTCTATAGTAGCTTCAATGTAGCATCGTTTCTTTTCGGTAACATACTCAGCATTATTCTTCAATCCCTCTTCACGTGTCAATCCCCTTGCATCATTGGCGTAGCGCGCCAATGCCTTTTTGAAATTCCAGGCATCAATTACATACTTGTTGGTGAAAAAGAAAACATAACCGTTCCGGTCTTCCGCCATCTTCTCTACTTCTTTCCATTTCAGTTTCTCACCGATGTATTCAATGATCCGAGTTCCCTTTGGAATAAACTTCTTGGTAAATAACCCTTTCCCTGCTCCGGGTAAGTTTGACTTCTTCACATACAACTGCTTCTCTAATAAGGCCATGTTCCTGCTTTAGTTTACAAGGCCGCGAAGATGCAAAAAAGTCAGCAGTGAATCCCATATCCAAAGTGTTTTTAATAAAAACTTAATTGTATAATATGCTATTGTCTCCTCTTTCTTAGGTAGACATTACCATACTTTGATTCAAAGCTATACCGTGGCCCTTGCCCCAATCTTGCTGAGACTTGTATATAAAAATCGCGATCAATATTAGACCCCACAAGCTTTGTATCCAAATCGGAATAGATTTCTCCGTAGTTCGTCTCCGCCTCAAGTTCACCCACATTTTTCTCCGTAAGAGAGGCATCTACGCCTCCATAGGTTGCTACCACGGTTAAGGGTCCTTCAAATTCATTAACCTCTACCATCCCATAAACGGATTCAATGTGAGTTTCCATACTTCTGGGTACAGTGATTTCAAGTCGAATCTCAAATTCCTGTCCATAAGACATCATATCAAACTCGCCTCCATTGAGTTCTTTATATTTTTTGTATTCTCCCTTGTCCTTAAAAATTAATTTCTTACCCTTCCTGATGACCGTAACATGTTGTGGAAGATTCTTCATGTTGTGAATTTGAGATCGTACAGATACCAAATTAGTCCCCATTTCAGTTATCAATTCAAAGGCATCATCATTCTCTCCCCCATTGATGCTAACAGTTCCTTCAATTTTGATTTCGTTTTTGTCCCAGGTCTTCACCTTTATCAGATCAGGGTAGTCAAAATTCATGTGAAGTCGTTGGCCAGGCTGAACCAACAAGGATTTACGGATCGGGGTTTGGGCGGAGGCATTCAGGATCAGAAAAAGCAGAGGCAATATTCCAGCTTTCATATTTCTTTTCGTTTAAAATGTGAGTGAAGGAGACTCACCTATTTTTTTCGGAGATAGACGCTGTTGTGAGTAGATGATAAGGTCAAATCTAAACCGCCACCATTAATTTTACCACTAACATTATCACTGTACTTCACCATGTTGCCAGATTTCTCGATGTCAATCTTAAAATCAGGATCAACAAAGATTTCGCCATAAGAAGTACCCAGTTTTAAATTAGCCTTTGTGGCTATCGGCAGGCTAACATCTACATGGCCGTGCACGGAGATGATTGAAATGGGATTCTTCATGTTAGCGCCAAAGGATGCTTCAATTCCACCATGCACCGTATTTATCGTCATGGGGCCGGTCACGTTATCAAGAAACACTTCATTGTGGACAGTTGATACTTCTATTTCACTTTCGATATTTTTAAACTTCACATCACCGCCATAAGGAGAAGTATGTGAATAGAATATGGTTACACCCCGGGGGACCATAATCTTAATATCAGGGCCTTCCATTTTCTTCAATTGCTGCACTTCAATAACATTTCCTTTTTCGAGTACCGATATTCCAAGGCCAGTATTATCCTCCAAGCCTAAGTTGCTAATGGCACGGAGGCCTTTCGCTCTTTCATCTTCATCTTTATCATGATCGCGGGAGCTGAACACAATCTCATTTCCATTATAGCCCTCAATCGTTACATCATTTAATTCTTTAATTTCAAGGCGGCCTGATGCTTTGGCAACTTTAAAGTCCTGTGCTAAAGCAACACTTAATCCTGCTACAATCATCCCAATGAACAACACAATCTTTTTCATATTTATGGTTTTAAATTTTAACTCTATTCTTTTAACAAATCTTATGATAACTTTAATATTCCTACATGGGCCTCGTCTTTTACCGCGGGAAGGAGCTCTTCATCATTTGTAATTCGGAGCAGCTCTTTCAATGATTCTCTCTCCTTTAGTTCAACCAATATCCGGATCAAACTAATTTGAACCACCGGGTCAGTCTGTGTCGCCAGTGATGCAATCAACGCCTTTCGAACGTGCTCCTGTTCATGGAGCTTGCTTAATGCTTCCAGGGCGGCAAGTCTCACATTCAAATTAGCATCCGCATTCATCGCCTTTATCAAAGCATTTACGATCTCATCATCTGGCTTGTCCATTTTAAAAGCTACCGTGACCCCCAACATTCGCTGACTGGCGGACTGCTGATTGACCAACATGCCCATCATTAGTTTTTTGGTTGCTTCTACTTCTTTTCCAAGGGTGGCCAACTCTTCCTCGCGTTGCTGATTCTGATTAATCCAATATCCAAGGGCAACTCCGGTAATTAGTAAGGCTACAGCTGCTGCCATTCTTAGAACAACGGGGTTAAAGAATACCTGCGTTGTGCGATTCATCGCTAGTTTTTGCTCTGCTAGTAGAGCACGCTCAAATTCAACTCTTACACGTGGAGCGGATTCAATTGCAGGAGATTTACTCATTAACTGCATTATCTCGCGAAGTTCTTCATACATTTTGTAGGATTGATCGCTGGCGGCCAGCTCCCTCTCCACTTCGGTACGTTCCGTCTCATTCAACTTTCCATCGATGTAATCAATCAGCAGTCCTTCTAGTTTTTCTGTATCCATAATTTAATCCTCTTCTAGTTCAAAATAATGCTCTCTTAATTTTGCAATTGCACGATGTACCTTCACTTTGATGTTAGCAACGGATGTATCCATGACCAACGCTACCTCTTCATACTTCATTTGTTGAAATCGGGTAAGTACCAACAGTTCGCGTTGATCTTCACTCAATAATGCCATAGACCTGTGCAACAATCTCTCCCGATCCTCCTGTTCATCACTATTCTCCAGGTCAACCATCGTCTCACTCATCTTATCAATATCAACAAAAGACGAACTCCTATTTTTATGTGCTTGATAATGGTCAGAAAATATATTCCGTGCCATCTGATAAAGCCAGGGCATGAATCTGTTTTCTACTTTAAAACTATTCCGGTACTTAATCATCCGAAGAAAAACATTCTGCGTGAGGTCTTCAGCCACATCACGATCCATGGTCATGCGCCACAGAAAATTAAAAATCCGCTTATGATATCGGTCAAACAATACAGAGGCCCTCTGAAGATCACCGTTTTTCACGGCTTCCATAATCAGTTCATCGGTCATCAACGCTTCAGAAGTTTCAATTTTCATGTTAGTTACTGGTAGAACCTCAAAAGGTTACAATCCTATTCTAAAGTATCTTAAACCCAGATTACGCATTAGGATTAAGTCACAACTCAATAACTGACAAATACTGACGCGTCAGTATTGTCAGGGTTTAACCTTAATCAAACTAAAAAGCCCTAAGTTACTCCCAGGTTTACTATTGAAATTATATAGTTCTTCAAGATAGGTTGGGGTTAGATTAAAGGAAAACAAATTTAAGGGGCCTTTCAAGGCAAATAGCAGCAGTATGAATAGAAACTTGATCAAAGTTGTGAAAAATCGCCTTAGCGCAAAGCCGTCTACTTAATATCTCTTATTGATTGTGAAAGCAAAAAAAAATGGTGAGCTTCAGGTGAATTTTAGTTAGAGAAAATTCGAAGTGTAAGACTTAAATATGGAATATCATGAGCAAACATTCAAGAAGAAAGTTTCTAGCCGTGGGATCTCTTGTCACACTGGGCACCGCCTCTCATGCCATGACTTTTGAAGACCTTAAAAAGAATATCACCTTGATGCATCACGTGTTCTTCTGGCTGAAGAATCCAGACTCAGCGGAGGATCTGGAGAAGCTCATCGAAGGAATTCAAACGCTTTCAAAAATCAAGAGTCTTAGGATGTTTCAAATCAGCTTGCCCGCAAACACTCCGGCACGACCGGTGATTGATTCGACTTACACTATTTCTCTATTTACCTCCTTTGATGATGTTGCAGGCCACAATCGCTATCAGGATGATCCTATTCATTTAAAATTTATTGAAACGTATTCCAATCTCTGGAACAGAGTAGTGATTTATGACTCGATGGCGTTATGAAAGTCGAATAAATAAAAATTGAACAGAGTCCTTTAATAAAGCAAAATCAGCCTAATTTTGCGTCAAACTTAAGTTATCAAAAAAGAACTCTTAGCAGCATACTTATCACTTGCAGGTATCTGCATAATCTGGGGCACTACATTTCTGGTCATGCGCATTGGAGTAATGGATTTTCCTCCTTTTCTCTTTGCTGGAATTCGCCAGTTTACAGCAGGTGTTTTACTTTCTGGATTTTTAATTTTTATCAAAAAAATTGAGTTTCCGTCTTATCCCAACCTTGCCCGTCAGGCTCTTGCCGGATTATTAATGATCACACTGGGCAATGGCCTTGTCACCTGGGCAGAAGTTTATGTTCCCAGTGGAGTGGCAGCCATTATTTGTTCATTTATGCCAGTATGGATGGTATTGATCAACTTGACGATCAATCGCTCGGAATTACCAAATGCGCTAATTGTTGTTGGCGTTCTCACCGGATTAGGGGGTATCGTTCTCGTTTTCAGTGAACATCTTGCCGACTTCGTCAATATGCAATATCAGTTAGGCATCATCTTGATCTTTCTCTCCTCGCTAGGTTGGGCACTCGGCAGTGTCATGATCAAGCGTGCAGGACAAAAAACAAACCCTTTTCTTAACGCAGGCTTGCAAATGTTTTTTGGCGGTCTGTGGTGCTTTGTCTTTAGTCTTCTCTTTGATGATTTAAATCATGTTCACTTTACCACTACCACTTTTTTTTCTATCGGCTATTTAAGTTTGGTTGGGTCGATAACTGCCTTCATGCTGTATACCTATGCGCTGACTAAACTCCCCATCACCATTGCGTCTCTTTATGCATATATCAATCCGCTGGTGGCCGTTGTCTTAGGCTGGGTAGTACTTGATGAAAAATTAAACTTCAAAATCGCTATCGCTATTGTGGTTACCGTAATTGGGATTTATCTTGTCAATAAGGGATACCAGTTAAAAACTCAAAAGGCACTAGACGCTTCTAAATTATGATGTCTAAAATTTCCTTTCATAAAGTAGTAACTGAAAAGAAGCCCGTCTTCTCCATCCTTATCCCTTCCTGGAATAATCTTGATTACCTAAAATGCTGCGTGGCCAGTCTTCTAAAAAACTCAAGCTACAATCATCAGTTAATTATCCACGTCAATGAAGGCAAAGACGGAACGCTGGAGTGGGTAAAAAATCAGAACCTTAGCTATACCTATTCAGAGGAGAATGTTGGAGTTTGCTTTGGTTTCAATTCTCCTTCCGCCTTAGCGGATAGCAAATATTTGGTTTTTTCTGATGACGATTTCTATTTTACTCCTGGTTGGGATGAATCGCTGTTAAAGGAAATTCAAAACGTTGGTCACGATTACTTTTGTTTTTCCAGCACCATGATTGAGCATAGCCCTACGCAATACAACTGCATTATGGCTCCTTATGATTATGGGAAAACAGTAAAGGAGTTTGATGAGCAAAAGTTTCTGTCAGAATTCAAATCAATTCCCTTTCAAGATTGGATGGGAAGCAGTTGGTATCCCTTGGTCCTTTCAAAAAAAATATGGACCTTAATTGGGGGACTAAGTGTAGAGTTCAGTCCGGGTATGGCCTCTGATCCAGACATGATGATGAAGCTATGGATGATTGGCGTACGATACTATAAAGGAGTGAGTGAATCAAGAGTCTACCATTTTACTTCACGCAGCACATCGCGTGTAAAAAAGAATGACGGCAATAAGCAGTTCTTACTGAAGTGGGGCTTATCCAAATCTACCTTTTATGATTTCTATTTACGAATGGGGCAACCCTTTTCAGGCTATACCAAGGAGCCCGAATATGATATCTTCAGGAAAAAATTATTACGCGATAAGATTAAGCGTTTCTTCTCGGTATGGAAATGATCACCACCCCTTCTTAATGGCGGTACAGATATAGTCCACATCTTTTTCCGTCATGTGAAGATGAAGTGGCAATACAATGTATTTCTCTTCCACCGCATCCATATTGGGAAGGTTTGTTTGCCTGCCACCCAAAACTGAATACCGATCGTTACGATAATGCACCTGACCCGATTCTATTTTGTGCTCTCGGAGATATTTCATGAATTCAGTTCTTCGTTCCACAATAGCAGTGCAAAGCCATGCTGCGTGAGTTCTATCGGTGTGCTTGGCCCCTATCAATGTTATGCCCTCTGCACCATTGAGTCCTTTTTTATAAGCTTCAAATAATTTTTGCCGGTATGCCAATGTTTCATCAAACTCATCGAGTGCGGCTAAGCCCATGGCCGCCCCAATGTCCGTCATTTGGTATTTATAACCGACCTCCCAGATATCATTTTCCCATGTTCCTTTTTGTTTATTGGAGCGGTCAATACCAAACCAGCGGATTCTTTCTGCCTGAGCCACCAATGATGGATCTTTGACCACCAGCATCCCACCATCTCCTGTGGTAATATGTTTAATCGCTTGAAATGAGAACATGGTGAAGTCGGAAATCTCACCAATCTTTTTGCCTTTATAGGTTGCCCCAAGAGCATGTGCAGCATCTTCAACCACAGGAATATTATACTCCTTTGCAATAGCCAATAGCTCGTCCATATCACAAGGCAAACCTCCATAGTGAACACAGACAATAGCCTTGGTGTTTTCATTAATTAATTCCCGTACATGTCTCACATTGATATTGAGTGTTTCCGGATCAACATCAGCAAACCGAATTTTTACCCCCATGTATAAAAAAGGAATGCTGGTAGCGGTACACGTAAAAACAGGAGTAATCACCTCGTCCCCTTCCTTCAATCCAGACAATATATACGCCAGATGAAGGGCATCTGTTCCAGAGCCAACCGCCAACGAACTTCCCTGACCTGCAAAGCGTTCCGTAAATTCCTTTTCAAACTGAGCTACCCGTGGCCCTTGCCCTATCCATCGCGATTGCAGTACTTCCGTTACTGCGGCAATTGCTTTTTTAGGAACATTCGGATAGAAGAGTACGATCCCCTCGTCTTCTTTCATAATCGGTAAATCATTCACCGGCTTTTCCTTATGTAAAGGCTCAACACTCTTCATGAAACTAAAATTTACTCAAATTTAAACGATATTGATTAATAAAAAGTACCCCAATTTCATCTAAACAAAAAAAGCCTCCTCATTGGAAGCTTTCATTTTTTATGATTACAAGACTTGATCTATAAGTTGGGCTGTGGAGTTGTTCTTAGATAAGGTTTAATCCGGTTGTGCCCTTTTGGAAATCGGGATGCAATCTCTTCATCTTTAACAGCCGCGGTGATGATGACATCTTCACCATGCTTCCAGTTAGCAGGGGTGGCCACACTGTACTTTGCGGTAAGCTGAAGGCTGTCAATAACACGCAGTATCTCATCAAAATTCCTACCGGTAGCAGCGGGGTAGGTAATGGTCAGCTTAACTTTTTTATCGGGGCCAACAACAAATACCGAACGAACTGTAAACTTATCACTAACCTGGGGATGAATCATATCATAAAGGCCGGCCACTTTAAATTCAGGATCCGCAATCAATGGAAAATTAACCACGGTCTGCTGTGTTTCATTGATATCACCAATCCACTTGGCATGAGATTCCAGTGGATCAACACTCAGAGCAACTACTTTTACATTTCTTTTATCGAATTCACTCCGCAGCTTGGCTACTGCGCCAAGTTCTGTTGTACAAACAGGAGTAAAGTCTGCCGGGTGTGAGAACAGCACGCCCCAACCATTTCCGAGCCATTCATGAAATTGAATTGGACCTTCTGAAGTATCTGCTTTAAAATCCGGAGCAATATCACCTAGTCGAATTGACATAATATTTGAATTTTGGGTTTAAAAATTCAAATATACCTAATTAGTCTATAAGTTTTATAGACTAATATTTTTTGCCTTGATTTTTCGAGCTAGAATCTGCTCTAACGTGCTCTCAGACAAGATTCTCAGGGTTTCATCGCGTACCCCAATAAAGGCATCACGAATACCACAGGTCTTTTCATCCCTGCACTCCTCACAGGGTTCATAATAATTAAGGGAAACACAGGGCAGCATGGCGATGGCTCCATCCATCAGTCGGATGATTTCAATTAAATTCACATCACCTGGTTTTTTGTAGAGGTAGTATCCTCCTCCCTTTCCCTTCTTACTGTGGAGTATATTCGCATTGCGAAGTTCTAAAAGAATAGCCTCCAGGAATTTTTTGGGGATGTGCTGTTTGTCAGCAATTTCCTGAATGTGGACAGGACCTTGCTGATAGCGTTCGGCCAGGTAAACCAGTGCATGAATAGCGTACTTACATTTCTTGGAAAGCATAATCAGGTTTCAAGTTATGCTTTTTACCAATAACTTTGAAACCACAGCCTTGCCGAAGTAGCTCAGCTGGTAGAGCAACGGTTTCGTAAACCGTAGGTCGTGGGTTCAAGTCCCATCTTCGGCTCAACAAAATTTTTACACACAAGAATTAAATCCTGACATATTGATTACTTCCAAACCTCTGCGTAGCACGATCACTTCCTTCATTCTATTTCTCACACTTACCTTCATTGTACTTGGAATGAATGGGTGGATCGCAATCCGAGACCCACAACCTGCATGGTACACTTATTTAATTATTGCTTTGCTATTGCCTATTGCTCTGTTTGTAGGTTACAAAATCTTTATTCGATACAAGATCATCTACGTTGGAAACAACCAGATCGAAATGCGATTCCCTGTGTTAAGAACATCCTCCAAATATTCTCTAGAGCAAATTGAGAATTGGACAGAAAATGTGGTGAAGACAGGAAAGAATTCAGCCTATAAAGAATTGGAAATAAAATTCAGTGATGGTCAAAAGCTCAGTATGGGCTATAAAGAATTTACGGAGTACGATAAAGTGATAAAGTACCTTCAGCAAAAAGTACCTAAACTAAAAAAAGCCCTATAAGAGCGGCATTTATGCCCATTAACAACTTCAATAAAGTCTCAGACTTTGGATGGGTAAGGTTGCCACGATGAATATTAAATTTAGCAATTTTCTTCTACCCACTCCCAAAAATCTGATTTTGATACGCCCATTGAAACAAGATTAGTTGAAATGTGAGCAAACGGAATTTCTTTTTTACTTCCCCAAAAAATGATTGATTGGATACAACCAGGACATCGCCATTTATGATGCGATGCATTAGTCGACTTCCATTTACAATTTTTTGATTTCAGGAATTTTTCCCAGCAACTGACAGGAATGGGTCGATGATTACTCACATTTAAAAACTAAGCCGCAGTAAGCACCTGAGTTTTTACTTCTGTTCCCGCAGGTAAATTGAAATTCTTTAGCACCCCATCTTTATCTATGAACGATTTCGCCAGAAATCTTTTTCCAAACCATTTGTTCTTTTGCCACCCCATTCTCTGCAACTCAATATCAGCTTTATCAGGAGAGAGTTCTACCAAGTTAGTAAAAAGATCATCAACAATATCATGCATCATTCTTTCAAGAGCCTCTTGTTCACTTTCGCCATACGAGGTAACTCCCAACGAAGGTATATAGCAAATGTGATGGCCGTTGTCAATAAAATAATGAGTAGTCAGTCTTCCGGTAACACGCTGCTTATCAAAATTGATGTGAATCGAATCGTTACCCTTCGGCCGTACCTTATCTACTGTAAAGCGAGTTACCATGAAAATGAAGTAGTTACGTTAGCAAATGTCTTAGTGATCCAGAGAGTATCTTCGTAGTGATTCCCGAGACACATCAAATGTATAACGTTTTTTAATATTTCCGGTTCTGCCTAAGGCATCAAATTGAATATCAAATCCACTAAGAGCCGTTTTTGGCTCACTTTCGGGAAAAATAATCGGCAAAATTGAAAAAAGGTTCCAATCCAGTGAGAATTAGAACCTTTTGAAGTGCCGAAGGCGGGACTTGAACCCGCATACCTTGCGGCACACGCCTCTGAAACGTGCGTGTCTACCAGTTTCACCACTTCGGCATTACAACTTATTTCACAATCCTCTTGAAACCTCTCCTGAATGGAGAGGGCTCAAATTGTGCCCAGAACTGGACTCGAACCAGCACACCCTTACGGGCGCTACCACCTCAAAGTAGTGCGTCTACCAATTTCGCCACCTGGGCATAAACTTGAAAAATTCAAGTGAGGGCTGCAAAAATAGAAAGGTTTTGAGAGTTTGCCAACAGTCCTGAATCAATGTTAGGTTTCTGGAGGAAAGATTCTTGAATAAGCGGAAGCTAAGGAAAATTGCTTTAAGGGATGCAGTACAGTTCTATGCAAAAAACTTTACTTCTCTATGCTGCTTTTCGTCACGATGGTTTACATTCATCACGAAGTAGAAGAAAAGAGCGAAAAAAAGCATTACCGATAATAAGCAGAAGTGGTACATAGTGCGCGCGTTAGTGTTATGTAAATGTGGCTTAGAATTGAATCAAATGCTCCGCACAATGCGAATGCAGGGTACGGAGGTAATATTCTCCTCAACTTTGCCGTATTACAGCTACCCAACCTTACGTGAAAAATCTCCGTTTACACCCAAAAGCCTGTTAAAATCACCTTTCAGGCCTATATTGTAAAAAATTACAGTTATGCAAAAAATGGGTCTGATCCGGGTTCTGTATGTAATAATTTTTGCCATTGCGAATCCTGCTTTTGGTCAGCAAACCGGTAGCCTTGCGAAAGACTGGTTTTTACGCGATCCCGGACAAGATAGTCTGCAGGGAATAAGCGTGGAAAGAACCTACGCCACCTTGCTTAAAGATCAACCCTCTCGTTCTATTGTTGTGGCTGTCATTGATTCAGGAATTGATATTGACCACGAAGACTTGAAAAGTGTTATCTGGATCAATGAAGATGAAATACCGAATAACGGAATTGATGATGACAAGAATGGTTATATCGATGATGTCCATGGCTGGAATTTTATTGGAGGCAAAGATGGAAATGTCAATGACGACAACCTGGAGATCACACGGGAGTACACCCGCCTAAAGAAAAAATTTGAAGGAGTCAATGAAAACAAAATAGCCAAGAAACAAAAAGCCGAATATGCCCAATTCCTCAAAATAAAAGATCAGTTTGAAAAACGGAAGGCAAAAGATGCCCGTCAGTTCGAGTTATTCACACAACAATATGAGTTGTATAAAAATCTGGTCATCAATATCTCTCACAGCATAGACACCCTAAAACTCGTTACTAAAAAGGACTCATTGACCTTGGAAATAGTGGAACAATTGCAAACCGAAGAACCCTCTTTGCTTTTTGCAAAGGGCCTTGTAACGAATGTTCTTAAGAAATTAGGACCGGATGAAACTGTCGAAAGTTTTCTTGCCGAATTGACTGAAAATGTAACTTATTCTAAATCAGGAGTCGACCATTATCGCCCAATTCTTGAGTATGCCTACAATGAAAATTTTGACTCCCGCAAAGTCATCGGAGATAATTATAATAATGTCAATGAAAGAAATTATGGCAACAATGATGTGGAAGGGCCGGATCCATTGCACGGAACACACGTGGCAGGAATCATTGCTGCCGACCGGAAGAACGAATTGGGTATTAAAGGGATAGCGGACAATGTCAAGATCATGTCCGTTCGCACCGTACCGAATGGTGATGAACGTGACAAAGATGTTGCCAATGCTATTCTTTATGCCGTAAACAATGGTGCAAAAATTATCAACATGAGTTTCGGAAAATCTTATTCACCCCAAAAGGAAGCAGTCGATAGAGCCGTGAAATATGCCGAACAAAAAAATGTGCTCCTCATTCATGCGGCAGGGAATGATGGCGATGATATTGACATTGAAAAAAACTATCCATCACGGTTTTACCTTGATGGCAAAGAAGCAAAAAACTGGATGGAGATTGGCGCCTCTGCCTGGGGTACGGATGAAAATTTTGTGGGCAGCTTTTCAAATTATGGAAAGAAAACCGTTGATCTATTTGCCCCCGGTGTAGAAATTTATTCTACGACTCCTAACAACACCTATCAGGATTTACAAGGTACCAGTATGGCCAGCCCCTGCACAGCAGGAGTAGCTGCTCTGCTCATGTCCTATTTTCCGGAATTTACTGCCCTACAGATAAAAGACATTCTCCGAAAATCAACACGCAAGTTTGATGGACTTGAGGTGCAACGGCCAGGTGGAAAAGGGAATGTTAAATTTGATCAACTAAGCAACACAGGAGGCCTTGTCAATGCGTATGAAGCGGTGAAGCTGGCGCAGTCACTTAAAAGTGTGAAGACAACAAAGTAGAGGTCTCACTAAAAACCTCAAACATCATTCTGAATCTGCCTGCGGGATACACATCATTGTATTGTCTATTTTTTACTTTTCACGTGCTTCTTAAAAGGATCATAGGTAATGATGGTTTTGCCGTTAGTATCACTATACACATGAAGAAAGACACTTACTCCTTGCCTGGCATCAACGCCTACATTTTGAGGTTTATAATTTTTATCTCTCTTCTTCAAGTTACTCAAGGGTATCTGAACACTCAGGTTTGTATTGTTGGCCAGACTATACTGACCTTCCATAAATAATCGAAGTACGCTGGATTCAATTTCCACTTTTTCAAAATAAATTTCAGTTCCTCTCAATGTAAACCGAGATTTAATCTCACCAAATTTTACATTGCTGAAATCGCGTTTCTTAAAGAGAAAATTGCTCATATGCTGAAGCGGCTCAAAATCGGTGAGCTTCCCATTTTTTATTGACAGCTCAATATTTCCCCTCATACGTTGCGTAGCTATTTGAAAATCATCGTCAATATTGGTATTTAACCTCAACTTGATATTGACTTTCCCACTGAGGTTATTATCTGTAACAGCCTTTTGCTTAAAATTCTCACATTCGTAAAGAAGTTTCTTTATATCTGCATCGGCTATCGTGCCTGTTACTGACAACGGATTGACCGTATCATCTAATTTTTCAATTGCCATTGAGAAATTAAAGTCTCCATCGGCCAATTTCACAGAAATACTTTTTGCTTCCAGCTTTTGACGCGCAAGAATAATAGTACCCTTCAAAGCCGAGCCCTTAAGTTTTCGATAGAGCACTTCATCAATTTGTAAACTAAGATTGAATTCGATCTTTTTATACAATTCATCCACCATATCAGAAAAAGTCTTGCGTTTGGCCGCCAGTTGCTTATCCGTGGGTTTACCTTTTGATTTACCGGCAAGCAGGGAAGTGAAGTCAAAACGTTTTGAATAAAGATCAAGCCTAATATTTCCTTTCTTAGCAGGTTGAAAGAAGAAGGGCACAAACCCCAAAATCTCTCCTTTTACAACTAATGGGTTTTTGTTCAGGAGTAAAGAAACATTATCAATCGTCAACTGATTTTGATCAAACCGAACTGACATGTTAAATTTTTCAACATTTAATTTTCTCTGTCCCAATTGAAAAGAAGCCTGCTTAATAGATGCCGCTCCTTTTAACTTACCTTCATACTTTGTCCTTCTTTGATCAAGATATTCATTCAACCTTCCGACATACTCAAGTTGAGAAGTGAATATCCCCCTGGAAAATTTTATTTGCGAGACATCAAACTCCTTATTGAAATAACGAAGATCAAGGTTAATGCTGGATTTCAATTCAATAAAGGGATCATCAAAATCTCTGACGGTAACAGTCATTTGAGTGGGCAATCCCTTTATGATCCCATTAAAATTATCCAAGGCTAGCATTGAATTATGGTCATCATTGGTCAATGTGCTATCCAAATGATTAGTAAACGAACCCCTGAGCGTCACCCTTTGCGCTGTTATTTTCGCAACCGCGACCTTACTATTGACAAAGCTGAACTTGATATCCACATCAGGCTTTGAACCCGGAACCAGACTACCCGCAATCGTGGTCCGAATGTTAACGGGTTTCTCAACCTTATATTTCTCCAGACGGCTTTGGATAGATTTTGTTAATAGAGAAAGTCCTTCATAATAATTGAGTTTTTTAGAACCCACGTTAAGAACAAAATTTCCAGGAGCAGCAAAAGAAAAATAGCCAGACAGGTCCAGATCTGATCTTTTGAATTTCATCAATGAGGAATTTATAATTAACTTTTGTCTGGCATAATTGTATTCGAGATGAAAAGTTACCTCAGCCTCCTTGTTCTTCAAATAACTTCCCTTCTCCGAGTTGAGCATAAGACCACCAAAATTCATTCTGCCAGCAAGTGCAAATAAATTAGAGGAATCTGTCTTTTTGATGTGGTTAGTGACGTCCGAAAAAAATAAATCGATCGATTTCCTTTTAAGGGAATCATAATACAGAAACTTCACATTTTTTAATCGAACGCGGTCAAAGGAAAAAACAACTGGGCTGCTTGTTTTCACAGAGTCTCTTGGCTTATCTGATTTGAAGACATCCAGATTCGTATATCCGGTCTTCGTTCGGAAAATAAAAAAATTACCGGTGATCACACGGATGGATCGGATCGAAATCTCTTTGTGCAGAAGCGGCCCGAGGTAGAGGTCAATAAAAACCTTTTCAGCATTAAGAAAGTCCGTATGGTAACGTGCATATTGAGGGCCCCGCAGATAAATATTCCTTAGGGCAATGGAGACATTAGGAAATTCCCGTATACCAAAATCGATATCTCCAATGCTAATCTCTCCGTTAATGCTCTTAGTAAGCTCCTTATTTACCGCTGCTAAAATTTCCTTTTTATAGAAATAAGCAAGCCCCAAGGCAATAGCTAATGCAAAAACGATCGCTGCAATGAAAAACCCAAACCATTTTAGAAAACGCCACATAAAGGAAAATACTCAGAAAACAATATCCACATTTTTCCCGAATAACTGACCTTACGCAAAAGCACGATAAGTTAAATTGTGAACAACTATATAGGATATGTGCCTACTGAGAAGCAATCCCATTGTTTTGGGATCGCCCGCCCGGATAACTCCAGTCAGACAGGCTTCGCGCCTCGCTCTTCCTGCGCAGATACTCGCGATCAATTAAAAACCACGCTGCGCATGCTCATAGAGCCGAGATCAAACGTATCGTTGAAGAATTGAAAATTGTCTGTTTTGTCTCTTAGTCCAAGAGAATACATTAAGGGAAGGTAATGATCATTAGTCGGATGCGCCAGGCTCGCCAACTGCCCCAATTTCTGATATTCAACGAGAGGTGTTGCATTATTTTCCTCGATACTTTTCTTAACGAGGGCATCAAATTCCAAAGCCCAATCATAAGGCTTCTGATTTCCGTCAAAGCGCATCATCCGAAGATTATGCACTACGTTACCACTGGCAATAATGATAACACCTTTAGTTCTTAAGAAAGAAAGTTCCTTTGCTAAGTTGAAATGATATTGAGGCGGCTTTGCATAGTCAATACTCAGTTGAAAAACCGGAATGTCTGCTTTGGGATACATATTCCTCAATACCGACCAGGCGCCATGATCGAGTCCCCATTCAAAGTCTTCATGCACTTTTGTGGACTGAATATTGGCAATTGCCAACTCCGCATAATCGACTGCACCCGGAGCCGGGTACTGCACCTGAAACAATTCATCTGGAAAACCACCAAAATCGTGAATAGTCTTTGGCTTTGAGGTCATGGTTACTGCAGTGCCTCGGGTAAGCCAATGCGCAGAAATGCAAAGAATGGCTTTTGGAGGAGTAAGCTTTGCACCCATCTCTGCCCAGCCCCTGCTATAGATATTATCTGTGATAGCGTTCATGGGGTTACCATGGCCTACAAAAAGTAACGGCATCTTCTCGGTTTTGGAAGTATCATTTACAGTGTTACTAAAATCTTTAATATTCATGGTGTAGCCGCTTAAGAGTAAAAGAGAAAAGTACTTTAAAAATATTTTTCGATTCATTTTATTCCAGAATCAACTCTTTTCTTGCCCTATCAAATCTCCAACTCAATTTTTAAGCTTTCAGTTCATTGTCTTTGATTTGAAGACCTTCACCAGCAAGCAATGTTAATCATTCGCTATATTCTAAGCCCACAAAATCAACCAAGTTGGTTGATTTCAATTCTGTCTTGTTACTGTTACATTGGAGTTTCTGAAAAGCTTCATATTCAATATTTAAGGGCACCTTTAATAACCTTGTCATGTTGAGCCAGTCGAAACATATTTACGTGAAAATGTACTTTAAATCGACTTCGACAAGCTCAGCCTGACAACTCATTTAGATTTTAGCGATGCCCTTAATTAAAATCAACAATCATCATGAAAAATACTCTTTCGTTCTTATTCCTGCTCTTCTCGCTCATTGCCAATGCTCAATCGAAAATCCTTGAAGATTCTACGCTCTTTGATTTTTGGGTAGGCGAATGGAGTCTTGAATGGACAAATGCGGATGGCTCAAAATCATATGGTACTAACAAAATAGAAAAAACATTAGATGGTAAAGTAATCCAGGAGAATTTTCGTGATCCAAAAAGTGGTGCTAAAGGAACCAGTATCTCTGTATATAATAGTAAGTTAAAAACCTGGCATCAGGCCTGGGCAGATAACGGAGGCTCTTATTATGATTTCGAAGGAGCTATTGACGGAGAAAAAAGAATATTTAGAACAAAAGAAAAAGAAGTGAACGGTGAGAAGATTATTCAACGCATGGTGTTTTACAACATCAAGCCGGATTCGCTCACATGGGATTGGGAACTTACCAAGGATGGCGGGAAAACCTGGACACTCCAATGGCGGATACTTTATTCCAGAAAGCAATAGAAATACAACGGATTACCTCAAGCTCACGTGGTGAAAACTACCTGTCTGATTAAAGAATCCAGTTATTCAAATCCCTAATTACGGGTGAGGTTGCCAGCCAACTTACAATTGAATTCAATCGTTAAAACCAAGCATAACACTTGTCTCTTATGGAAAGAAAAGGTATTAAACTCTGTCTTCTCCTCATCTTATCCTTCTTCGTTGAGCCTGGCTTTTCACAAAAACTACTCCATCTCAGCTACGGAGATCATGAAGTAGGATTTCAATCTTCATTGAACGTTGACTATTCGCGACCGGCCCGAACTAAAAATCAGTTTGGGCGCGGTGTACAAATCAATGTCTGGTATCCGGCAAAAATAAGTAAGGAGACCATCATGGATTTCAAACAGTATCTGTATCTGGAGGGGGAAGAAGATAGCGTAACGCTCAAAGGTCAAAATAATTTAGCCATTTTAAATTCATTTTTAGCGGAGCGTGCAGCAGAAGGTGCTGACACAAGTTCGTGGAAAAGTTTCTTAAACCATATCGCACCGATGAAGGCCAGGAGAAATGCACCTCTTCAGAAAGGGAATTTTCCTGTAGTTCATCTTATTCATGGCCCAGCCATGAATTATTGTCTGCTGGGAGAATTGCTGGCGAGCTATGGCATGATTGTCATTAATGTGCCGTATAAGGGATATCTGCAAAATACGTTTGATGTCAATGTGCAAGGAATGGAAACTGAAATACGTGATCAAGAATATGCCTTTGGTGTTGTTGTCAAAAAGTTTGAAATTACTCCAACAGCAGCAGGGCTTGTGGGATTAAGTTTTGGCGGCCAATCTGCTGTAGGCATGGCGGTCCGAAATAGTTTGATAAAAGGCGTAGTGAGTCTTGATGGGGGAATAGGGTCAACATTTGGGCCACAGCTACTTTCAGGACATCCATCATACCATCCTGAAAAAGTGAGGATGCCCATCATACATCTTTATAATCCAGAAGATCCAGGCGGAAATATTAATTGGTTTGATAAGGTGGAATTCAATGATCGCTATCTGGTGGCGTTTAAAAATATGGATCATGCCTTTTTCGGAATTTATGGCTCGCTGGACAACGAGATAAATCAAATACTTGGCAAAGACAAACCAAAAACAGGCGACAATGCTGAGGCTATACTACTCTATACACTCACTTTTTTCAGAGAACTATTTTCAACGAGCCTAGCTGATTCTTCCGTGTTAACTGATTTGGATAAGAAAAATAGCTGGCTCACATCGTCCATTCAATCCATAGTCTATAAAAAAACAAAGTTCAATCCCCTGCCCCTGGATTATCTTCAGCAAATTCTCCGTGCTAATGGTATAGAAGCATTGCTTGCCGAACATGAAAAACAAAAGGCCCGCACAACAATGCCTATTGCTGAAGGCTCTTACCGGAGTTTATTCCTGGAGGTCTTTGGGAAACAGGATAAACTCTCAACATTAAAAATTTCAGTTCTTTATGAAGATGATTTTCCTCAATCTGCCTTGGCAAAATATTATCGTGGCCGCGCTTTAATGCTGAATGAACAAGATTCAAAAGCCGCTTTTTCACAATGTCTCTCACTTCTAGCCGGGGATTCCTTCTTGAGTCAGACCGAAAAAGAAACCATAAAATCCCGCGCACAAGGTTTTATTACTAATTGATTGCAGATTTACTATACCTTTATAATCAGTTATGAAGATAGAAATCCGCAAAGCAATTGAAGCCGATGAAGATGTCATCTGGTTGATCCTTCAGCAAGTAATTTCAAAAGGTGATTCCTTTGTCTTTGCCCCCAACACGCCCAAAGAAAAAATGATGGCGTATTGGATGGAGCCTGACAAAAACACCTATGTTGCCATCCTTGATGATACGATTGTGGGTTCGTTCTTCATCAAAGCCAATCAACCAGGTCTTGGATCACACATTGCCAATGCCGGTTATATGACTTCTCCCCTAGCCTCAGGAAAAGGAATCGGAAAAGCCATGGGGCAATTTTCACTTGAAGAAGCGAAGCGTCTGGGATACCAAGCGATGCAGTTTAACATTGTAGTAAAAAGTAATGAAAGGGCAGTCCGTCTTTGGCAATCCCTCGGATTTAAAATTATAGGAGAAATACCGGAAGCATTTAATCATCAATCTCTGGGCATGACCAATGCATACATCATGTACCAGAGACTCTAAGATCTCTCCTAAAATCGCCCGCCAGCGAACAGCGTAGTTCGAATTTGGAAGCTCAATCTTTCTCAGAGACTTAAATCAGCCCAAAATCGCTCATTAAGTATGGCACTGCAATTGAATAGTTGAACATCAACAACTAAAATTACCCTTCAACATTTCATCTCAGAAATTGTTGGCAAAGAAAATACTCAACCTATGCTTAAGAACTACCTTACTATTGCCTTTCGCAACCTGACCAAGAATTCGGTTTACTCATTTATCAATATCACAGGCCTATCTGTAGGAATTACTTCTGCAGTGCTTATTCTTCTCTGGGTTGCAGATGAATTGTCGTTCAACCAATTTCATCAGAATTATGATCGGTTATACCAGATTCATCAGAATCAGGAGTATGCTGATGGAATCACAACTGCCAAGGCGGTACCCTATCCACTAAAGGAAATAATCAAAAATAAAGCAAGCCAGCTAAAGCATATTGTCATGACTAATTGGGGTGAGGGAAATATGCTGTCAGTGGGTGAAAATCGTTTTAATATGATGGGCCTTTCCGTGAGTGAAGATTTTTTGAAGATGTTCAGCTTTACTTTAATTAAAGGCAATCCCGAAACAGCACTGGCCGATCCCACTTCTTTAGTATTGAGTGAATCAACTGCCAGAGCACTGTTTGGAGATCAGGATCCAATAAACCAATTGGTCAAAATTGATAATGACAGGGAGCAGAAAGTAACAGGAATTATTAAAGATGTTCCAGAACAATCTACTTTCCAGTTTGACTATTTGTTACCCTTTGCTTTTTATGAAGCCACCCAGGCTTGGGTAAGAGCTGAAAAAGATAACTGGAATTCAAATACTTTTCAAATGTATGCTGAGTTACTCCCGAATAGTTCACTTTCTGATGCTACTAAAAGTATTCAGAATATTATCAAAGAGAACAAAAAAGACGCTCGGTCAGAACAATTATTTCTACATCCCATGAGTCACTGGAGGCTATACACCAATTTTGAAAATGGCAAAGTTTCAGGTGGTATGATTGAATACGTTCAATTATTTACCGTCATCGCCATTTTTGTATTGGTCATTGCCTGCATCAACTTCATGAACCTGGCCACGGCCCGGTCAGAGAGTCGCGCCCGCGAAGTAGGCATTCGCAAAAGTGTAGGCTCACGGAGAAAGGAACTCATTTTTCAGTTTTTGGGAGAATCGATACTCATTACGTTTATTGCTTTTTTGATTGCCTTGGTCATGGTAGAAATTTTGCTCCCCTTCTATAACACCATGGTCGATAAAAAATTATTTATTGATTATCATAATGTATGGCTATGGGTAAGTGCCCTTGGATTGATCCTGCTTACCGGAATTGTAGCAGGCAGTTATCCCGCTTTCTTCTTGTCCGGATTTCAACCTGTTACCGTGCTGAAAGGAAAAGTACAGGTTGGGAAAGGGGCAAGTACCCCTCGTAAAGTTTTGGTCACATTGCAATTTGGATTTTCAATCCTGCTGATCATTGGTACCATCGTCATCTATCAACAAATTCAGCATGTTAAAAACAGGGAGATGGGATATGACAGGGAAAACCTTATGCTAATTTGGACTACCTCTGACATTGAAAGAAATTTTGAGACGCTACGACAAGAATTAACTGGCACAGGCATGGTGAAATCGGTGGCAAAGTCTAACAGTCCAATTACTGCCATCTTTGCTACCAACCAAATTGAATGGGAAGGAATGCCAGAGGGGCCCCCTGTTGAATTCACCACCATTGCAACAGAATATGATTATACTCAAACCATGGGCATCAACATGATGGAAGGAAGGGATTTCTCCCGGGACTTCAAAAGTGATTCTGCCGCTGTCGTTATTAATAAAAAGGCACTAACCCAAATGGGACTTTCCAATCCGCTGGGTTCAAAACTAAACATGCACGGCTCTGTACTTACCATCATTGGCGTGATGGAAGATGTAGTAATGGGTTCACCCTACCGGCCCATTGATCCACTTATTATGATTTATGATCCAACCTGGAGTAGCACCATTGCGTTGCGACTTGAAAAAACAAATGACCTTACTGCCACTATAGCTAAAATAGAATCTGTCTTTAAGAAGATAGGCCCAAGTTATCCGTTTGAGTACCGCTTTGCCGATACTGATTTTGAAAAGAAATTCTCAACCATCAATCTGATCAGTATGCTAGCTATGATCTTTGCAATACTGGCCATCTTAATTACCTGTCTTGGGCTTTTTGGCCTTGCCGCTTTTACAGCCGAGCAACGTACCAAAGAAATCGGCATTCGCAAAGTGATGGGCGCTACGGTGGGTAGTCTTGTCGTGTTGATTACGAAAGACTTTTCCAGATTGGTATTATTTGCCTTTGTCATCTCAGCTCCATTGGCCTGGTGGGCATTGAATAATTTTCTGGAACGTTATCCCTATCGGGTTAGTGTCGCCTGGTGGGTTTTGCCAATAGCAGGTTTATTAGCACTCGTGCTGGCGTTAATCATTGTGAGTACACAAGCCTTACGAGCTGCGAGAAGCAATCCATCAGAGTCTTTACGAAGTGAGTAGTTTATCGACTGACAAGTTTCTTCAGCACTTTTGAATCTTTGCTCTCAGAGAGTATCAACGAAGTAGTGGTCTCCCCATATTCCTGGAGACGCTCAATAAATGCTTCCAGCTCTTTGCTTGAGGCAACAGCAACTTTAACAATCATACAAAAATTACCTGTTATGGCATGCCATTCGACCACTTCGGGCATAGCATCTATCATTTTAATTGACTCGGAATGTTTTAGACTGGACGCCTTAAAAGTAATAAAGGCCTGAATGGTCAATCCAATTTTGCTAAAATCAATAACCGTCCTGTAGCTTTTGATAAAGCCTTGTTCTTCCATTTTCTGAACACGCTCTGCTACCGCTGGGGCTGAAAGCCCAACCCGCCTCCCAATCTCTGAAGTTGATATACGTGCATTCTGATTAAGTTCTTTTAGGATGCTCCAGTTCAAATCATCCAGCGTTTTGTTTGTTACATTCTTATACATAAAAGATTTGAATTAAAAGTTTCAGGTGTTGGATTCCGTCAATACTAAAGCACCTACTAACCCTCTTTCACGTTAACTGATTTACAGTAGATAAAGGCAGATTTAACTATAAAATCACTTATGAAAAAAACAACCATATCACTTGTGGGCCTAATGGATTTAGGAACTTTGGATGCATTAAAATCAATTACTGTTTTCAAAAATCCGTGCCCACCCTCTATGAATAAAGAAACCAATTCTTTGACCAAACTATATAATATAGAGCTACAAGACAAGTCAGGACACATTCATGAAAAAGCAAGCCAATCGGTATCGGCCTGTCTTTAACATGCTATTTCGCTTAATAATTTTGAGCAAGAAACGGGTTGAGTTGAGATTTCATTACATCCACCTTTACCTAAACATTTATTTTTTGTGGCAGAATTTTACTCTCAAAGAATTGCATGATTAACGGAAAGTCATTTTTCAACTCTTTCATTGCAGGAATCAGGACACTTCAATTACGTTATATTATTCTCTTCGCAACTATTACAACTCCTTCTGTAAGCCAACATCAAGCCGGGGGAGATGTGCCCAAACCAAATTTCTCAATTACGCCTCGATTCAATTCAGCAGGCCATTTTCCCTTCTCAGGCGCTCTCCTCAATAACAATTTCAATTTTGATGTGAATATCTATTTCGAGTATAAGAAAAATGGATTTTTTATTTTCAAATCCATTGACCTTGAAGATAAGCACTCATTTGTCAACTACCTGCAGCCCGGAATTTTTAGAAAGTTTCAATTGAGCCCAAAATTTAAGATAGGAACATTTTTTGGGTACGTTTTCAATCAAACGTACGAGTGGCGGGATAAGGATTCAGACTATTTTACAGCAGCCGTTGCTTACTGGACCATCAATGATCGGTTGAAACTTGAAAATACATCGCTCTTTTTTGATCTTAGTCAATCCGTGAAACTGGCGAATCGCTTCTTATTAAATTATAAGGTGAAGAAATTTCAATTCGATGTATACGTATGGCACCGCATCGTCTTTGATTCAAATTCTCATGCTACCTCAGCATCGCTGGCCATCAATTTTCCCAGAATAAGGTTGACCGATAAGGTGGCCATCCAAAATACAGTTTCCTATCAAGGATATCTTACTCATACCAAACCGGATTTTGCTATGCGGAAAGGGCTTCTGGTCTCCATCGCCTTTCCGATAACCATCAGTAAATAGCCATTACTAAAGTTTGGATTCTTCGGTCTTGTAGAATTTAATAGCAAAAAGAAAAATCATAAAGTAGCAGATAATCGGCAACAGGTAAGCTGTGGCTACACTAGTCTTGTCTGCTACATATCCCATAATGGGCGGGAAGACAGCTCCACCCACTACACCCATCACGATAAACGAAGAAGCCTTTTCACGCAGATCATTCAGGTTTTTCATCCCTAACCCAAAAATGGTGGGGAACATAATTGAAAAAGTAAACTGTAATCCAATCAAACAAGCAAAAGATAGCCAGCCAAGATGTTGTGAGATAACCAGGCACATGGCAATACTTCCAAGACAAAAGAGGGCGAGCAATTTATTAGGTGCAATAAAGTTCATGAGATAAGTACCAATTACTCTTCCTAAAAGCATCATCATCATGCTTAAGGAAAAATAGTAGGAAGCATGTTGATCCGTCATGCCTGGCATATAAGTGATGGCATAATTGATAAAAAAAGCCCATGTGCCTCCTTGCGTGGCCACATTAAAAAATTGTGCGACAACCGCCCATTTAAAATGTTTGTACTGAAAAAGTTCCCGATAGGTTCGCTGAGTACCCGTTGCATTTCTGGCCTCTTGCAGCGGTGGGACTTTGGTAAACCAGAAGGCCACAGCAATGATGAAAACAGTAGCACCAATGGCGGAGTAAAGCATTTTTACAGATAATAAATCAGCTTGGGTATTTCCACTCAATACACCCCCTAAGATAAATACACCGCCCAGAATAGGTCCGATGATAGTGCCAACGGCATTAAACGTTTGAGAAAAATTTAATCGTTGCTCAGATTTTCTTTCATCACCTAAGGCAGCCGTAAATGGATGCGCAACAGCTTCTAAGGTGGCCAGTCCGCATGCTAAGATGAACAAGGCAATTCTAAAAAAACCAAACGACTCTGCGCCTGCGGCCGGAATAAAAAGGAACGAGCCGAACGCATACAGACATAAGCCCAATAGTACACCGTTTTTATAACCATATTTTCTCATGAATAAGCCGGCAGGAATACCCATTACAGCATAGGCCCCAAAAATCGAAAACTGCACTAAACCAGATTGAGCTAAGGATACGTTCAATACTTTTTGAAAATGACGATTAAGCACATCGCCCATAGAAATGGCAATGCCCCAAAGCATGAACAGACTCGTTACAAAAATAAAAGTAGGAACATACTTTCGGTCAGTTAAGGGTATTTTCTCCATTTTGGTTAGTTACGTAGGTATAGACAAAAATGCTTCAGCTTTGTTAAGTATCCAAATTGTTGGGGTCATTTCGAATTGTCATACCTCAAAATCGTCAAATCTATTTTGGTTCTTTAAGACCTCTCCTCCTCTAGTGGCTAAGTTTTGGTTAATGGAATAGCTCCCCTCTCCGACCCGAGAGGGAAAATAAACTCTTCTGTCGCACAAGCTTGGGTGGGGTGAGGCTTAACGTGCGACAATTTGAAAATGAAGAAGTAGTAAAATAGTTTATGCATCTCCAAGCAAAATTTATATTAACTTGGTTGTTGAAAAGATAAATTATAAGTCTTATGCGGGAGGGAATGCTTTTGTATTGGGTGAAAAGGTTCTTCGCCTCTAACCAAAAATTAATTCAGTCAACCACCATCAGTATAAAAGCAAAAGAAAAGCAAACTTCAAATTCGCTATTGGATGAGATCAACACGTAAAATTGGTCTGCTCCTGGCGCTGGTATTTCTTTTACCTGCGCTCTTCTTCTCTGTTTATGAAATCTCTTCTTTGAATAAGGATGAGAAAATGATTCAGGGAATTTATACAAAACAGTTAGAAGCTATTTTGTTTTCTGTGAATCAATATTCAGATGATATTTTTAATACTTGGATTTTAAAAATTGAAAATGATCTTGATGAAACCACCGGGAAAGACACCATTTCTGCTAAACTCGATAGGCTTCTTAGTTATAACTCTTCCCTGAACTCCGTATTTATTTGTGATAGTGTAAATGGCGCACCTGTTCTAAATTTTTTTTCATCAAGAGACTCAACAGCCAACCTTCTTCGCACAAAAGTTGAGAAGGCACTGCCCCAGAGCAAAGAGTTGATTCAACAATTGATTTCGTATAAAAGAAATGGTTTTCAGAAAGTAGTCAGACTTACCTATTCATGGGAAGAAAGGGAAGACCTGCAATGCCTGATCTTTATCACAGAAAATAAATCCAGGGCCTTTCGCATTGTTGGTTTTATGGTAGATCCCGAATTATTTGTTCAAGACCTGGTGGGCCCCCGGCTTCAGGTGATCGCAAGAGATCAGTTTATTCTATCCGTTTTTGATAAATCACAAACTGCACCATTATATTCTACATTGTCATTAGATAGCTTGACCGCATCAGAAGCACTCACCAAAGATTTTTGGCAATTTCCTGACTATCAACTTGGCATCCGCACACGCGGTTCTTCCTTGCAAAAATTGATCGATGAAAGAACGACCACTAATTTACTTTTGCTGATATCACTCGATGTCATTTTAATTATTGCTGTCATTTTGGTTTTTCGCAATGTTAAAAAAGAGGTTCAACTGGCACAGAACAAGGCAGATTTTGTCTCTAATGTGTCGCATGAAATTCGTACACCTCTTGCCTTGATCAGTATGTTTGCCGAAACACTGGAGATGGGCCGCGTTACATCAGAAGAAAAGAAACAGGAGTATTATAACATCATCAGTAAAGAAACACACCGACTTTCGGGTATCGTTAATAAAATTCTAAATTTTAGCCAGACAGAAGCGAACAAAAAAGTATTGAACATTGAATCTATCGGTCTTCATAAGTCCATTCATGAAGTCCTCACCACCTATGACTTCCATTTAAAAAATAAGGGCTTTGAATATTCATTTGTTGAAACGGATGAGCTTTATGTTAAAGCCGATAAAGAAGCTTTTGTGGAAATCCTCATCAACTTGATTGACAATGCCATGAAGTACAGTGAGGACAGAAAGCGAATTGAAATATCTACCGGAAGAGAAAACAGTTATGGCTATGTAGCCGTAAAAGACCACGGTATAGGAATCAGCTCTATGGATCAAAAGCATATTTTTGATAAATTTTACCGCGTTTCAAGCGGAGACCTGGCTAAAAGTAAGGGAACAGGATTAGGACTATCCTTAGTAAAGCAACTCATGGAGGCTCAACAGGGAAAGATAACCGTGTCAAGTGCCCCGGGAAATGGATCATTATTCACTTTGTATTTTCCTTTAGCCCCAAACTAGATCGACATGATCAGCATATTGATTATTGAAGACGAACCTGCCATGCAATTGGGTCTGAAGGACAATCTGGAATTGGAGAGTTATGAGGTGGCCGTAGCTAGTGATGGTCAAGTCGGGTTGGAAAAATTAAGAACCGGAAATTTTGACCTGGTTTTATTGGATGTAATGCTTCCCAAACTCTCCGGCTTTGATGTCTGTAAATCAGCCCGGGCTGCAGGTATTCGAACACCCATCATTCTATTAACAGCAAAAGGTGAAGAAATTGATAAAGTGGTAGGGCTTGAACTGGGAGCTGACGATTACATTACAAAACCCTTCAGCGTAAGAGAATTACTAGCGCGCATCAAGGCCATCTTGCGCAGAAGTCAAAAAGCAGAGGGTGATAAAGTCGAAACAAAGGTTACTCTTGGTCGGCTTCATCTTGATTTCAGCGTTTACTTAGCTCATGAAAATGATAAAGAAGTGAAGCTTTCTCAAAAAGAATTTGCTATACTGTTACACCTTCACAAAAACAAAAACCAAACTGTAAGTCGCTATGACTTATTGGAAAACGTTTGGGGATATGAGGAGCAAATCACAACACGGACGGTTGATAATTTCATTGTTCGCCTGCGCCAAAAAATAGAAGCTAATCCCAATCAACCAAAAATTATCCTTACCGTTCACGGTTCAGGATATAAGCTGGTTCTCTAAGCACATACTCTGTTTCAATAATTATCTTCTGTTACAAGATGTTACAAACGTTTACCGTTTGATGACATCTCCCTTTCTGGTCGACCCGTTATTTGACATATGAATCAGATAACAAAAACTAAAACAAGTAATAGCATGAAAACAAGAACAATCATCATCGCAAGTGTGGTAGCACTTTTCAGTGTATCCTTTTCTAGCGCCAACGCGCAGCAAGCCGGAGAACCTTCAGTAAAAATTCTACCAACTGATCAGAAAGGAGTATTGAAAGTATTATACGTCTCCGATACAGATCAGCCAGTTGAAGTGAAATTTCTAACGAAGGAAGAAGTCCTTACTTCAGATAAGATAAAAGGAACCGCCTTTCAAAACGGTTTCTCAAAGAAATACGATGTGCGGAACATCACATCAAGAAATTTTTGGATAGAAGTCAGCTCGCCTAGCCTGACTGTAACTTACAAAATGACAGAATCAAAAGATCGCAAGTCGTATGTGCCGATCTTAGAAAAAACCACCTACACTACATTGGTGGCTGCAAACAAATAGGGTTTGTTTGTTGTTAAGGTGGGTGGCCTCACGGCCACTCGCCTTTTTTTTTAAACATTGTGTACTTTTATAAAAAAGAAACACTTGAGCGGTTCCAGATTATTATTTCTATTCCTCTTCTTCGTTTCCAGCCCTTCTATTTCGCAGGTTATCAATCTCAATGGCAGTTGGAAATTTAATATCGGTGATAAGTCCTCCTGGGCTGCTGCAAATTTTGACGATTCGGGCTGGGAGCTTATTCATGCTCCATCGCCATGGGAAGAAGAGGGTTTTAATGGCTATGATGGGTTTGCGTGGTATCGGAAAAAATTTGATGGCAGAAAATTAGAGAAAGATGGAAGTTATTATCTCGGTCTTGGTTTTATCGATGACTCTGATGTGGTTTACTTAAATGGCCAACTCATTGGCTTTTCCGGATCAATGCCCCCAAAGTTTAAAACTGCTTATAACCGCGAGCGGACGTATGTTATACCCGGTGATGTCATAAACTATAAAGGCGAAAATACAATTGCTATCAGGGTATATGATGTCATCCATGGAGGCGGAATTATTGAAGGGGATTTGGGAATATATCGCGTGAAGAAGAGTCACCTGCTGGTAGATCTTCAAGGCGTTTGGTCATTCGGCACCAGTTGGTTTGGTAAACCGATAAAAGAAGTAGGTGATTGGGTTAACATTATAGTTCCCGGCCCATGGGAATATCAGGGGTTTCCAAAATACGATGGATTTGCGTGGTACAAACGCACATTTCCTTTTCCTGAAAATCTTAGTTCCGAAGATCTGGTGCTGCTCCTTGGCAAGATTGACGATTTCGACAAAGTTTATCTCAACGGTCAATTGATCGGCAGCACAAACGATCATCGGCCTTATGGAAACAGCGAGTCATACTCACGAAATCGGGTCTATGATATACCCGCTAAGACTTTAAAGCGAAAAGGTCTAAACACGCTGGAGATTCTTGTAGAAGATATGGGCAACATTGGTGGAATCTATGAAGGCCCTATTGGCATTACTACCCGATCTAACTATGAAAGATATTTTAGGGACTGAGGATTATCTTAGCATAAAAAAGAAGGCACCTAAAGAGGGTGCTTCTTGGTTATCCCGTTGAGCTTACCTCGTTAATGATGCGTTATAGTTTCATTATTTAAGAATGTCCGAAATCTCTTTAATAAGTATTGCACAATCTTTATTTGCCTGTATTAACCTTTTTGTAAGTTGGTCAGGGAGTTCTAAAGAGCGCTTATCAAGTTCTTGTTGACTTAACTTTTGAAACTCAAAGATTGTCCCCTGGATATTAGATTCATCAATAACTTTATTTATAAGAGAGTTTAATCCTTTATAAACTTCCCTTCTGTAGTGATCTTTAGCTTCAGAAACAAGCGCGAGTAATTTGGCTTCGACTTCAATTAATTTATTGTAAGTTACCTCAGATTTATTATCTTCTTTATTAGCCGCGTGCGTAAAAAATTCCAAAAGAGACTGCTTTCTTTTAATGACATCGGGTGTTAAATTTGGTTCTCCTAATTCATTAATTAAATGATCTATTCTGCAAGAGAAAAGTGTGTTATAATTGACATGAATTAAATGATCTTTATATAAAGAATACAATCTGTAAACAGACTCTATCAAGGAATGTCTTATTTCATTTTTTCGGTTTCTCTTTTTTAGTTTTTCGCCAAACCAAGGTGAGAAAATAGTAACGACACTACCAGCAATCACATAGAATAAGGGGAGAATTTTATCTAAAAATTTATAAAATAAATCCATAGCATAACTAAATTTAATTGACGCAACAAAGGAAGTTAAATTTACCTCCAATTATTAGACACCCAAGTCTATTGATAGATCTAACAAGTCATAAAAAAAGCTTAAATCAGATTGATCTAAGCTTTTTGAGTGATCCCGCTGGGATTCGAACCCAGGACCCATACATTAAAAGTGTATTGCTCTACCAACTGAGCTACGGAATCTTGTCAATTTTGCGGTATTTACCGTAATTGAGGTCGCAAAGGTAACAGGATATGAAAAAAATACAAACCCCGATTTTAAAAATTCTCCTCTTACTCATCCTGCTATTTACTTTTCCTCATTCAAGTTTAGCCGAATCTGCACATGATCCTATAAAGCAGGCCGATTCGCTCTTTAAGGCAAAATTGTACACACAATCCTTTGATCTTTATCATCAGTTATTTCTGGATAAGAAATACTCGCAAGCTACACTTCTCAAAATGGCCTTTATTCAGGAAGGACTCGGTCACCTCAGTCAGTCTCTTTACTACTTAAATCTTTATTATCAAGCTTCAGGAGATGAACAAGCATTATCAAAAGTGAATGAGGTCGCCAAAAAAAATAATCTGGAAGGATATGAATCAGATCAAATTGCACCCCTTTATAAGTTGATGAAGGATAATTATTCAACCCTTGTTGGCGCTCTTGCTACCTGCTCAGTTTTTTGTTTATCCATCTTTGTTTACCAACAAAGGAGAAATGGTCAGAAGCCAATCATTCTTGCCTTTTTGTCGCTTTTCTTCCTGGGACTATTATTTGTATTCCTGAATTTCAGCTCGGCACCAACGCAAGGAATTATCACCACGGCCCCGGTTTACCTCATGAAAGGACCTTCTTCAGGAGCATCCGTTGCAGCCATTGTAGAAGAGGGCCATCGCCTGAAGATTATAGGTCATGAGGATGTTTGGCTCAAAGTAGCCTGGAAGAAGGAAGAGGTTTTTATTAAGAAAAATCAGATACTTCCTATTACTCTTAATTAAGTAATATGACGCAAACCAATCAAGGTCATTTCGAGCGTGAGCGAGAAATCTGCTAATTTGTTGGCAATAAAATAGATTTCTCAGTCGTGCCTCCTTCGAAATGACACGCGATTAATTGTTTTGCGTAAGGCCATTTAATTAGATTAAACTCAGGCGCTCGCTTAACTTTATTTGAAATGATCCCAGCCCTGGGCTTTCAGCGGCACTACGGTTCCTTGCTTGGAAATCAGAATATTTTGTTTTTCTTTTTCCTGAACATGCCCGATGAAATGGATGTCCGGATGTTTTTTTACCTTTTCAAAATCCGTTTGCCGAATAGTGAAAAGAAGTTCATAATCTTCTCCACCGTTTAATGCACATACAATCGGGTCAAGATTGAATTCGAGGGCTGTGTCAAATGTAGTATTGTCGATAGGAATATTTTCTTCAAACAACTTTATACCTACTCCGGAATTCCTGCTCAGGTGAAGTGTCTCAGAAGCTAATCCATCCGAGATGTCAATCATGGAACTGGGCACGATCTGCAACTCTGCCAACTCGTGAACGATATCCATCCTCGCATCGGGTTTCAACTGCCGACCGACTAAGTACTCATACTTTTCAAGATCGGGCTGCATCTCCGGATTGGTAAGGAAAACTTGCTTCTCACGCTCCAATACTTGAAGCCCCATAAAGGCAGCACCTAAATCTCCGGTCACGCACACGATATCATTTATTTGTGCTCCTGTTCGATAGGCAATTTTATCTTTCGTGGCTCGACCAAGGATTGCGATAGAAATCACTAATCCGGAAGAAGAAGATGTTGTATCACCACCGACCAGATCCACACCATAATTTGTACACGCGGCACGAATTCCCTGGTAAAGTACCTCTACCGCCTCTACCGAAAATCGATTGCTAATACCCAGACTTACTGTGATTTGCTCCGGTTTACCATTCATGGCAGCAATGTCGGAGACATTAACAGCAACCGCCTTATACCCCAGATGCTGCAAAGGCATATACGATAGATCAAAATGAATGCCCTCTAACAGCATATCGGTCGACAACAGCATACAATCCTCACCTGCATCAATTACGGCTGCATCATCTCCTATTCCCAGAAGGGATGTTTTGTTTTGTAGCGTGAATCCCTGACTTATCTTGTCAATCAAGCCAAATTCACCGAGTTGTGTGATTTCTGAGCGTCTGTCCGCCATGCTGTAACCGGTAGTTCACCGAGGTTTTAGTTCATTAATCCTGCAAAAATAAGACTTATCGGCATACTCCTTCCGGCAGGTCAAAAGGGCGGTATCTATGTGCGATATGAAAAAGAATATTGCACTAGTTGTTCTGGTTTTTCTCCTGTTCAATCTATTTAATTGTACCAGTCCTAAGCCCTATTATGATACTACCATCGGGAAAAAGAAACAGCGGTATTATAATGACATTCAGTATGGGCGAAATGAACATCCTAAAAAGAAGTTCTGATCAGGGCTTTCTTTCCTGACATAGTTCCACCAAAACATGGTTAGTGGTTTTGGGGTGAATAAAAACAATCATTTTGTTATCGGCCCCCGGCTTTGGCTCCTCAGCAAGCATGGCAAAATCTTTCGTTGATAGCTCTTTCATGTCTTGCACTATATCATCTGTCGCGAAGGAGAGATGATGTAGCCCTTCACCCTTTTTCTCTATAAACCTGGCAATGGCCGAATCAGGTCGTGTTGCTTCGAGTAGTTCAATCTTTATGCCCCCCACCTCAAAAAATGAGGTTCTTACACCTTCCCTCTCTACTTCTTCAATCTTATAGTGTGGTTTTCCCAGTAGTTTTGCAAAAAGCGCATTGGATTCTTCCAGGTTTTTTACGGCTATGCCGATATGCTCTAATTTCTTCATACTGCCCGATTTGATTGCTTTTGTTAATTTTGAATGAAATTTGAGAAACTTTTAAGGGTTTACGAAAGTTTTAAAACTGAAAATGGCTAAAGTAATGACCGAAACTTCCAGCGATGCTCACGTTGAAGCTGCCCGCATTCAGCAGCAGATCAAGGATTATCTTGGGCTGCGCACCAGCGACCTCATCTTTGAATACAGTATTCACGAGGGCAAAACCAAGCTTGACTTAATTACTATAAACCCGAGACATAATCAGTCATTCCTGTTTCATTCCGAAACGGGATCAGATAAAGTTGATGGCTTGAGAAAAATGTGGGCTTATGTCCAGAACTATAAGGAGAAAGAAAACTCCTACACTATTCAGTGGGTAACCAAGAGCGATAGTGAACTGCATACTTCCTATTTCAGAGCTAGTAACATTCTGGATGTACTGGAAAAATTATATTATGGCAGAGACAGGAACACAATTACGGTTTTTAGCGTTGTATTGAATCCGGTGTCGTAATAGCTAAAACTTGAAAGATCATGATCAGTGTAACCGATAAAGCAAAAGACAGAATCAGCACTTTACTAAAAGAAGAAGGACGTACACCCCTTCATAATATCCGTGTATCCGTAAAAGGAGGAGGCTGCTCTGGCTTGATGTACGATTTGGATTTTGACGATAAAATAAATCCTGCCGACCAGATTTTTGAAGATAAGGGAGTGAAGATACTGGTAGATAAAAAAAGTCTCCTCTATCTTTTGGGTACAACTCTTGATTTCTCAGATGGATTGAATGGCAAAGGTTTTCAGTTTATCAATCCCAACGCATCACGCACTTGCGGATGCGGGGAAAGCTTCTCTGTGTAACAAATCCAATACAGTATTTTGAAAGCTTGCTATAATCGTGGGTTGGCTTTTATCTTCGTTTCCCTCTCCTTTTTTAGTCTTGTTAAAGCCCAGCAAACCGATCACCAGCATGGTTATTGGTTCAGATATTACAACCAATTTACCATAAACCCCAAATGGATTTGGCATAACGAAATTGATGAAAGACGTTTACTGAATCCCGACCGGCAAGCTCAATTTTTTATTCACTCTCACATTCATTATGTCCCTTCGGGAAAATTTGATGTCGGTATAGGATTCAATTACAATGAATCAAAAAGTAAAACAAACCTCACCGTACCCGAGTGGCGTCCATGGCAGGAGATAAGTTACAATGCAAGTCAGCGATCAAAAGTAAAACTTAGTTTCAGGTACCGGTTGGATGAGCGGTTTATCCATCAGTCATCCGCAAATCAACTGGAAGAAGGTTATCGGTTTGTGCTGCGCCACCGCATCAGGACACAAGTATTGTACAGGATAGGTACAAAGGAGCAATTTACGGTAAGAGTCTCGGATGAGATCATGCTCAATACATCGCCAACAGCAGATACATTTGACCAAAACAGAATTTATGCCGGGGTCGAGGTTAAACTGAGCAAAAGTCTATCCGTGGAAACGGGTTACCTAAACCAGAACGTCAGGCGAAACGGTCAGACAACAACATTCCACATTCTACGGACAACACTGTATCATCGCCTCCAACGAAGGCAAATCAAATAGTTGCAATACACTTCAGCTCAATGGCAATGGGTGTGGGCAATGCGTTCACTTCTACTGTGGTTCTACACGGTTGGGTTGCCTTATCAGGAAAATACGCTGCGTAGATTTTATTAAAGACAGGAAAATCATCTTTCATATTGGTGAGATAAACCGTAACATCTATCAGATTTTCCCATCGGGAGCCTGAAGCCTCAAGGATGTAACGCACATTTTGAAATACAGCGTGGCATTGGACTTCAATATCATACGCTATGATTTTCTTATTTTCATCCAAAGTAACGCCAGGAATATCCTTAGAGCCGCGTTGGCGAGGGCCAACACCGGAAAGGAAAAGTAAATTGTCAACGCGTCTGGCGTGCGGATAAGCACCGACCGGTTCGGGCGCTTTGTCAGAACTAATTATCTCTTTCATTTTTTCCGATTCATCAGGTCTTCAATCTCTTCCGTTTCGATGGGAATATTTTTCATTAAGTCAGTGTTCTTATTCTTTCTGATGACAACGTTGTTCTCCAATCGAATTCCAAGTTTTTCCGCAGGAATATAGATTCCCGGCTCTACTGTCCACAGCATACCCGCTTGCATCTTCGCATACATATTGCCTGTATCGTGCACATCCAGACCCAAATGATGGCCGGTGCCGTGCATGAAATACTTTGAGACGGCTGACTTTCCTGCTTTGTCGCTAAGTTCTTTCTTGCTTATCAATTTCAATTTTAACAATTCGCCTTCCATCAACTTCTGTACTTCTTTGTGGTAGTCAAAGTAAATCACTCCCGGCTTTAGCATAGCAGAAGCTGCGCGCATTATCCTCAACACGGCATTGTAAACTTCCTTTTGTCTTTTCGTGAATCGTCCATTGACAGGGATACTGCGCGTCATGTCTGCATTGTAGTTGGCATACTCAGCTCCCACATCAAGCAATAATACATCTCCGTCCTTGCATGTCCTGGAATTCTCAATATAATGTAGAACGCAGGCATTAGCGCCCGAGGCAATAATAGGGCTGTAGGCAAAGCCTTTTGATCGATTGCGAATAAACTCATGGATAAATTCGGCCTCAATTTCATATTCCATGACACCAGGCTTAACAAAATTCAAAATCCTCCGGAAGCCCTTCTCGGTAATGTTGCAGGCTTCTTGCGATAGCTCAATTTCGCGGGGCTGTTTGATGGCCCGTAGCTGAGCCAACAAAGGAGCTATTCGATGGTATTTATGTAATGGAAATTTTTCTCTGCAGCTCTTCAGAAAACGCACACTGCGTGTCTCCACTATTATATCCGCACGATAATGTTCATTGGTAGGCAGGTAAACATTATCCACACCGCCCATCACCATCATGTGATGAAATAGCTTTTCAAATTCAGTCATCCACAACACAGTTTCTACTCCCGAAATATCAGACGTCTCCTTCTTTGTGAGTTTGTGACCCTCCCACACAGCGATGTGACTGTTGGTCTCCCGAAGAAAAAGGACCTCTCTGTATTTCTTATCAGGAAAATCAGGACAGAGAACAAGAATGCTTTCCTCCTGATCTATTCCACTAAGATAAAATAGATCATTATTCTGACGGAAAGCCATCGTGCCATCTGCATTGGTCGGCATGATGTCATTGGAATTAAAGATGGCAATCGATCCGGGCTTTAGCTCCTTGACCAGTCGTTTACGATTGTCAATAAAAAGATCTTTACCAATATTTTCGTATTTCATAAAGAGATGATTTCGATAGGTTGTTGCAATTTAAATAAAACTACAGGAAGGCAATAGACCACTTATCTATCTTGCGGATCAAATGAGGCTGACTGTTTAGAGTAACCTAATTCAAACGATATTGAGAAAGACAGAATAATGTGTCCTCATTTTGAGGTTCGCAGCATAATGTGCGGCAGGAGTTTTTTAACTAAACTTCATCGAATGGTCGAGAGTATCTTAAAAGGTACCTTAACCCACTTTATCACTTACCTCATCTGTTGGGAGATAATTGATCAAAATAAAGGTGAACAATAAACCTGAAAATATACCCTCAAGGGCTACCATAAACGCAGCAAGGTAAGGGTTCAAATATCGTCCCATAGGTTCCTTTTCAATCATGTCCAGCATCAGATTTTGATCAATCATCAAATACCCAAAAAGAAAGACGGCAAAAATTAATGAAGCTATTGCACCCGTAGCAACACCCGTTACCAAAGCCCTGAAATAATTAATATGCTTTCCGTGGCTTTCTCTAAATTTCTTTAGGGCGTAGTATATTCCTCCCACTTGAATAAAGACATTCAGAAATCGCAATTCATAATGATGAACTAACCCTGTTACTTTCATCAGCAGAAAAAAAGCGATCAAGCCTCCTGCGATTTTCAAACCATAATTTTCAGGAATTCGGTTGGGATTGGTGAATAAACTCATAGAAGTTGGGTTTGTGTAGGCCTAATTTTTACAATTTTTAACAGATTTACAACCTTTTTTCCTCCTTTAAATTAATATGGGTCCTGGTCTGAATTCTGGCTTGTCTAAAATACGGTTCCTTATGGATCAAATTCACTAAAATCTGCAAGGTTCACTACGCCTCCGGTCTTTAATTATCTCTGATTTCATGTTGTCGCGATAAATAAATCTGCTCTTTCCATTTCTTTAACTCTTCTTCCCTTTTCAATAACTCCTCCTCGGTAGGATTGTAGTCCACCAACTCTTTTAGATCGGGTTGGCCTGCATCCACCCAGGCAGAATACCAAACATCGCCTACCATTTTTACACTCGCGCGAAATTGCCGCTCCACCATTCCGGAAAGCAACTGATGATAGGCTTTTGAATATTCGATAGAAACTATTTTAACGGTTTGCTTTCCCTTCGTCTCAAAACTAAATTTTTTACTCTCCATTTTTTCTGATAACACCTTTTCAAACTGCAATACTGAATCGACAGCAGCACTCGATCTTGCAATTGCTGCCCATGCTGCCATCTGAATATCCTGAACATACTCCGCTTTGCCTACAAAAAAATCATATTCAGTGAAATGTAATTCCGGTAGTCTCGATTCCCATAAGGCGTGGATTCCTACTTGTCCGGTTTTTTGGCCATCATAGTTGCTCGTGGTATGTAAGGGTACATTTGCATCGGCAATGTAATGCCCCAACTCAGCGGAGATGCGTAAGATTTTACGCGGATCACGCAACAAAAAAGCGTCCTTAAGTTGATCATATATTTTTGTGATATGCCAGGGGACAATTCCATGAGCGGCTAAAGAATCATTGCCTATTTCTTTGACCGCCTGATTCCAATAACGAGGTAGCTTATAGACTGCACTATCACCATAATCATCCAGGTCGATATAATGCCTTGGCGCTTCATCCGCCACGGCATACCTTCTGCGATCTGGATTGACAGATGCTTCCGAGAGGTAATTAATATTCTTTTTATAAAACCCGATCATCGGAGGGGGAAGGATAAACACTGCTAATCGGTTGATTTTCTGGTGCGCAAAAAATCCCCAGCCACTTGACAATAGAACCAAAGCGGGCAGGATGATTTTCAAAAAATGGGACATCAATTGACCTTTTGGATAAAGTTAAGAATCGGGAAGAAGATTTAAGGCTACAATCTTGTTTTAACCCTCTAAAAATGGCCTTATTCAATAAACGTGGCCATACTAAAGTGAATTTTCAGTGGTTAAATCAGGCATTTCTTTGCAAATCTGACTATTGCCCTTATTTTTGCAGTCCGTTTTGAAAAAACCAATATGGCAAATCATAAATCAGCAGAGAAAAGAATCAGGGCAAATGAGACAAAACGTGTAAGAAACCGCTATCAGGCGAAGACTGCACGTACTCAGGTGAAAAAATTGACTACCACCACCAAGAAAGATGAGGCGAAATTGCTTTTGAATGAAGTTTCATCTATGATTGATAAGTTGGCAAAGAAGAATGTCATCCACTGGAAAAAAGCAGCCAATCAAAAATCGAAACTGGCTAAACGCGTGAATAAACTGGCCTAGGCCATCTTAATAGACTTTATTTTCCCTCCTTTCGTTCTAATCAGAATAAGGGAGGGTTTTTTATGCTTTAAACCTACGAGAAGGCCTGTGTCATTGATTCGGTAAAAACTCTTTAATTTCGGGCGAGATGAAGGTAGATGACCCCAAACCACTCAATATAAAGAGCTGGTCTCCTGAAGACCGGCCGCGTGAGAAACTTCTTCTCAAAGGCACCTCTTCGCTTTCCGATGCCGAGCTAATTGCTATTTTGATTGGCTCAGGGACTCCCTCGCTTAGCGCAGTCGATGTGGCAAAGAAAGTATTGCAAAGCGTGGAGAACAACCTGAATGACCTTGCACGACTCTCTGTGAAAGATTTGATGAAGGCCAAGGGAATTGGTGAAGCAAAAGCCATTACGATCATTGCTGCGCTCGAATTAGGTCGCAGGCGCAAGGATCTGGGGCAGGAACAAAAACCTAAGATCACCAGCTCCAAAGATGCCTTTGAAATGCTGAAGGGTGATCTGATGGATTTACCTCATGAAGAATTCTGGGTATTGCTATTAAATCGGGCAAATCGTGTTTATAAAAAAAAGCGGGTGAGTGAAGGTGGTGTGTCAGGAACAGTAGCCGATCCAAAGATCATCTTCAAAATGGCGCTTGAAGAATTGGCCAGCGGAGTCATCGTTGCCCACAATCATCCTTCCGGAAATCTTACGGCTAGTCAAAGCGATATTGATTTAACGCGTAAACTAAAAGAAGCTGGAAAGTTTTTGGAAATCCAATTACTGGACCATCTTATCATGGCCGGGCAAAAATATTATAGCTTTGCGGATGAAGGATTGTTATAATCATTAATGGATGGCCATAGTAAAGAATAAGTATACATTGGCATTGGTAGTCACCCTGGCTTCTTTGTCATTTATTTTTTACACTCCCTCCTCGACAAAAACAACCACTGCCGCCCAAAAGCATAATTTAAAAGCATTGTCTCCGGCTATTGAGGAAGAGATAATCACGTCTCCCTATATTTATAAAGATTCCAACCCTTACCTCAACCAGACCCTGTCAGAATATGAATCTTTTATTACAAGAGCTATAGAAAATAGTCTGGCACCCGGTGCCGCTGTTGTCATTATTAAGGACACTTCTGTTATCTACCTAAAAGGATTTGGGCTTAGAGATACACGAACAAAAGAGCCTGTCGATATTCACAGCGTATTTCGGATTGGTTCCGTATCCAAATGTTTTGCTTCTGTGTTGACAGGGGTATTGGTGGAAGATCACAAACTGTCATGGGCAGACCCAGTTCAAAAATACCTTCCCAATTTTAAACTCAAGACCGAAGAGCAAACGCAAAATCTTACGATTCGTCATGTACTTTCGCATACCACCGGTTTGCCATACCATGCCTTTACCGATCGGGTTGATGATGGTGCCAATTTTGACACTCTCTTATATCACCTTCGGGATATTAACCTGATAGGAAAGCCCGGTCAATTTTATAGCTATCAGAATGTGGGATACAGTTTGATTGGAAAAGTCATTGAATCAGCCACCGGTAAAAGCTATGAAGAAAATATGAAAGAGTTGGTGTTTTCTCCACTGCATATGCAAACTGCTTCAACAAGTTTTGCAGATATTATCATAAATGATAACGTAGCAAAGCCTCACCGTTATGGAAAAGGTTGGGTACCCATGTCCATCTCCGATACGTATTACAACGTAGCTCCTGCCGGAGGTGTTAATGCGAGCATTAGTGATATGGCCAAATGGTTACTTGCCATTACTGACAATTCGGATCAATTAATGAAGAAAGAAACTTTTGAAGAGCTTTTTAGTCCCGTAGTACGGGCTACCGCTCGAAATCATAACTTCTGGAGATGGAAGCGACCTCAATCTGCTTACTATGCCATGGGTTGGCGTGTATTGAATTTTAAAGAAGACACGTTGGTCTATCACGGTGGCTATGTCAATGATTATCGCAGCGAAGTGGCCATCCACCGCAAAAACAAAATTGCCATTTGTGTATTAGTCAATGCTCCGGGAAACCTGGCCGATATTTCCATTCCTAAGTTTTTTGAATTGTATAGTAAGCATCGTGAAGCAATCAACAACTGGGAGAAGATTAGGGTTGAATCGCTCGCGAGAAAATAAATGAAACTTTCGAGATTTCTAATTTTTACTGCTTTGATCGCTTTGGCAGCGTTAATCTATTTTTCTCTGAAAGGAGGTATGTCAGAGGAAGAATTTATAGAAGATATAACTAAAGAGAGAGAAGAGAAAACTGATTTTCTTAAGAAAGGTGAAGGCTCTCCCTTTGCCACACTTCCGGAAGAGTTCAAAAATTTAAAATACTATAAACCTGACCTCAACTATCGGATCAATGCAACCTTAACTCCCATTCAAGATAAAAATGTAATCGTCCTGCCAACAAGTGACGGTAAGGAACAAAAGTACTTAGAGTATGCCCGAGCAACATTTACGTTGGATGGCGTAGAGTGCAAGCTTCTTATCCTTGAGGTTATGGAAATGGGACCTCAACGTGGAAAATTATTTCTGGCCTTTGCCGATAAAACCAGCGGAGGAGAAACCTACGGAGCGGGGAGGTATTTAGATATTAAGAAAGTGCCGGTCGCTACTTCTGTTTTGCTGGATTTTAATAAAGCCTATAATCCCTATTGTGCTTACAATGACAGTTATTCCTGCCCTTTTCCTCCCTCCGAGAATGTTTTAAAGGTGGCCATCCATGCGGGGGAACTGAGTTATCACGAATAATAATGTGAACGTTTTATTGCTTAGAAAAGAGATAGCAATCCCGTATTTTTGACCCCGACTTTTGTCGGGGCTATTGTCTTCATACTATGAAAATTTCATTCCGCTGGTTAGGCCAGTATATCCATATTCCCGAATCGGCAGAAGAAATTGGTAAAGTGCTTACTTCTACCGGACTGGAAGTTGAAAGTGTAGAAACATTCGAATCCATAAAAGGAGGATTAAAAGGATTGGTCATTGGTGAAGTGCTTACTTGTGCGAAGCATCCCAACGCGGATAAGTTATCAGTAACCACCGTAGATGTTGGCACTGCGAAGCCAGCCCATATTGTTTGTGGAGCATCCAATGTAGCACCAGGTCAAAAAGTAGTAGTGGCTTTACCGGGCGCGATGATTTATCCTACCAAAGGGGAACCTTTTACGATTAAGGTAGCGAAGATACGAGGAGAGCAATCGGAAGGGATGATTTGTGCAGAAGACGAAATCGGATTAGGCGAAAGCCATGCCGGTATTATTGTCTTAAACACCTCAGTATCTAACGGTACTCCGGCTTCTGAATTCTATAATATTCAATCCGACTTTGTCTTAGAAATTGGATTAACACCTAACCGTGCCGATGCGGCCTCTCATCTTGGTGTAGCGCGGGACATTAAAGCCGTTACAAAACGTGAATTAAAATTGCCTTCTATAGCAAGCTTTAAAGTAGAAAATACAAAGCTGACCATTCCTGTAACCGTAGAAGAACCCGAAATGTGTCCTCGCTTCTCTGGGGTTTCGATTGCTAATGTAACAGTGCAGGAGTCGCCTGGGTGGTTGAAGAACCGATTGAAGTCAATTGGTCTTGCACCGATCAATAATATAGTGGACATCACTAATTTTGTTTGCCACGAATTGGGTCAGCCGCTTCATGCCTACGATATAGCCGAAATCAATGGCAAAAAAATAATTGTAAAAACATTACCCACTGACAGTAAATTTAAAACGCTGGATGGAAAAGAGCGTACGCTATCCGCAACCGATTTAATGGTTTGTGATGGCGAAGGCAAAGGCATGTGCATTGCCGGAATCTTTGGTGGCATCCATTCAGGAATCACTGAGAAAACTACGGATGTGTTTTTAGAAGGTGCGTATTGGCTACCCAGCTCCATTCGTAAAACAGGAATGCTTCACGGACTGAAGACGGATGCCTCATTTCGTTTCGAGCGAGGCACAGACCCAAACGGAACGGTGTATGCCATTAAACGTGCTGCTCTTTTGATAAAGGAAATTGCAGGTGGGCAAATCGCTTCAGAGATAGTAGATATCTACCCCTCCAAAATTGAAAACCGCCTTATCGAAGTAAAAGATAAAAACGTAAAACGGTTGATTGGAAAAGAAATCCCAAGAGAAAGGATTTTCTCAATTCTTGAAAACCTTGACATTACCATCACCGACAAGAAGGAAGATTGCTTTAGCGTATCTGTGCCTCCGTATCGGGTAGATGTTACCCAAGAAGCGGATGTCATTGAAGAGATTCTGCGCATTTACGGATTTAATAACATAGAGCTTTCTTCCATTGCAGGAACGGATTACATCGCTGAATTTCCGGAAAAGGACATTAATAAATTCAGAAGAGGACTGGGTGAAATGTTGGTTGCCAATGGCTTTTATGAAATCCTGACCAACTCATTAACTAATGTTGCTTATCAGCAAAAACACAACCTAACTTTTGCCGGACAGCCCGTTGAAATCTTAAATAAACTTAGTGAAGAACAGGGCGTCATGCGCCAAACAATGCTTTTCACAGGGCTTGAGGTCTGTGCTCACAATATTAACCGTAGGCAGAAAGATCTCAAACTCTACGAATTCGGGAAAATCTATTGGAAAGACAAGGGATACAAGGAAGAAGAGCGCCTTGCCCTCTATCTTACCGGAAATATTGAAACTGAAAACTGGCAAAACAAAACGCGTACAGTAACATATTTCGATTTAGCTCAACAAGTATCCAATATCCTTGAAAAGTCAACTGGACATTCGGCCCGGATAGAAAATTTTCCGCAAGAGAGACTTTCTGATCCCTTGTTCGAGTATGGAATGAAAATCATGCTGGGGAAAGCAGAAATTGGGAAACTTGGCAAAGTAAAACCTGTATTCGCTAAAGATTTTGGCATCAAACAAGAAATCTTTTATGCTGATCTCAATGCCTCCTTGCTTTTCAAGTCAGCAAACCCTAAGTTCGAAGTGCAGGAAGTACCCAAGTTCCCCGAAGTCAGACGCGACTTGTCTCTGGTGTTAGATAAGCATGTGACATTCGCTGAGATCAGGGCATTGATACTCGTTACTGAAAAGAAGTTGATTAAAGAGATTATTGCCTTTGACGTTTATGAAGGTGATAAGATCGCGGAAGGCAAGAAAGCTTACGCATTGGGTTTTACATTGCTTGACGAAACAAAGACCCTGACCGATCAGGAGATTGATCAGGTGATGACCAAGCTGATGAGTGCTTTTGAAAGTGAAATGGGTGCCTTAATCAGGAAGTAGAATTGAAATAAGAATAGAGAAGATAGAATTTAGAGGTACGAGGTGAAACCACCTGCGACCTGAAGCTTAACAACACTATTCCCATGGATCAGGAAGTATTAAAGAGTAACCTCAGCGGCCTAGAACGTAAGATCTTGGTATTGCTTAATGACCACAAAGGCTTGAAAGATGAGCTGAGGGGCGCGAAATCTGAAAATCAGGAGCTGAAGACCAGCCTAAAAGTACGCGATGAGCAACTAAACAATTTTAAAAATCAGATTAAAATAACTAAAATTGTAGATCAAATAAACCCGGAAGACGGAAGTGTTTCGGAGCTGAAAAGGAAAGTAGAAGAGTATATTCGAGAAATCGATAAGTGCATAGCACATTTGAGCAGATAAACCGGATAATGGAGGAACTTTCAATCAAGATCAAAATCGCGGATCGTGAGTATCCGATGAAGGTGAAGCGCAAAGACGAGGAACGTATACGGTCCGCGGGCAAGCTCATCAACGAAAAGATCAAACATTATCGGGAACAGTTCGGTATAGACGACAAACAAGATTTGTTGGCCATGGTGGCCTTCGATTGTTTAGTAGATAAGCTGGCAGATGAAGAAAACCTGCACGTCATAGACCAGACCGTGGTGGAAAAAGTAAACCACCTGAATCAACTCGTCTCTCAAGCACTCTAATTCCTTTCCCACTCCTTTCATTTCCAGGCCGCTGACCGCTCGCTAATAGCGACTTGTGTGAGGCCTCTGAGTGTTTATAACACTTAAATTTTTTCAACTATGGAAATAATGATAGTCGCGCTGATTGGATTAGTGGCCACCGTGGTCTTCAGTATGCTAATCGGCACTTTCTTGTACAAACGTAAATTGAAAACCCGCAAACAGGAAGCGGAAGAAAAAGCTAAAATGATTATTCGCGAAGCCGAACTGCAGGCCGAAAACATTAAAAAAGATAGGATCATTGAAGCGAGAGAAAAACTACTGAAGATGAAGCAGGAGTTTGAAGAAGAAGCCAACCGCAAGAAAAATCAGATCATCAACAATGAGCAAAAAATTAAGCAGCGTGAAGCCCAGCTTTCAAAAGAACTGGAGCAGGTAAAACGTAAAGAGGGCGATCTTGATGAAGAGCGTCAAAGCCTGGCCATACAACATGATTTGGTAAAGAAACGCAAGGAAGAGTTGGATAAATTCAATGCTCAAAAAGTAGCCATCCTCGAAGGAATCTCTAAACTCACGGCCGATCAGGCGCGTGATCAACTGGTAGAGTCTTTAAAAGAAGAAGCCCAAACAAAAGCCAGTTCTTTCATTAAGGATATTATGGAAGGAGCAAAGCTGACGGCCACTAAAGAAGCCAAGAAAATTGTTGTCGAAACAATTCAGCGTACCGCCACGGAGCATGCTATTGAAAACTGCGTGTCCATTTTCAATATTGAAAGTGACGACATCAAAGGAAAAATAATTGGCCGTGAAGGGAGGAATATTCGCGCTTTGGAGGCTGCTACAGGCGTAGAAATAATTGTAGACGATACACCTGAGGCAATTATCATTTCAGGTTTCGATCCCGTACGAAGAGAGATTGCACGTTTGTCACTGCATCGACTGGTGCAGGATGGACGTATTCACCCTGCCCGAATTGAAGAGATTGTGGCAAAGACCACCAAGAATATTGACGATGAAGTGGTTGAAATTGGTGAGCGTACAGTAATCGATTTAGGTATTCACGGATTAGCTCCTGAGCTCGTGCGTATGGTAGGTCGAATGAGGTTTCGTTCTTCATACGGACAAAACTTACTGCAACACTCACGCGAAGTTGCCAATCTGTGTTCCATCATGGCTGCTGAATTAGGTTTAAATGTGAAGCAAGCCAAACGTGCCGGGCTTCTGCATGACATTGGTAAAGTATGGCCAGAAGAGTTAGAGAAACCACACGCCATTGTCGGAATGGAACTAGCCTTAAAGTATAAAGAACATCCCATCATTTGCAATGCCATTGGCGCTCACCATGATGAAATAGAAATGACGAGCATCATTTCACCCATTGTTCAGGCCTGTGATGCGATCAGTGGCGCACGACCAGGTGCAAGACGTGAAGTCATGGAGCAATATATCAAACGACTTAAAGATCTTGAACAAATTGGTTTGGGATTTGAAGGTGTTGAAAAATGCTATGCTATCCAGGCAGGGCGTGAATTACGTGTAATGGTAGATGCTGAAAAAGCAACCGATGAACGCGCAAGTCAGTTGAGCTTTGATATTTCACAAAAGATTGAAAAAGACATGCAGTATCCGGGGCAGATTAAAGTGACAGTGATTAGAGAGATGCGAAGTGTGGCGTATGCGAAATAGTAGTTAATAAAGCGCATGTCTCAAGTCTAAAATCTTATGTCTTCTATGAAACTAACTGCCAGAAACACACATCGTGATCTTGCCTATTTTTTTCTTGGTCTTATCATTGCCTTTTCCATTTCCGGTATTTTTTTGAATCACCGCCAAAGCTGGCACCCAAGAAGGTACGTTTATAGTTCGCAGGAAATAACGATTCCTGCGCTTTCCGGAAAAGAAGAAGTCACCGATGAGTTCATCACCAACTTTACGCAGGCTCAAAAAATCGATGACAACCTTAGACGCTTTTCTGTCGAAGAGAATAAGTTAAAAATTTCCTACACTGCACATGACGTGCAGATTGATATTACAACAGGCAAAGGAAAAATTGAAACATACCGTGTAACTCCGCTTCTTGGCCAGATGACACAATTGCATCAAGACACCAGCCAATGGTGGATCTATTACTCCGATATCTTTGGAGTAGCCATGGCCGTAATTGCCTTTACAGGAATGTTTATTGAAAAAGGAAGGAACAGTTTCAGAAGCCGCGGTTGGTGGTTGGCATTACTCGGACTTATTTTTCCATTGATTTTCCTTTTTCTGCTTTCCTGATCATAGGGCATAGCCTTCTGTCTACATTTCAAACGTTAGCGGAACTAAACTTTGATTAGGGACTACTGAGTGCATTCAGCCCTATCTTTAAATATTTATCTTGGATTAGTTTAATCATCCAAAATACAAGTGTCTCCATCCCGTCTGGCCGTAAAAATCATTTTCTTTCTTAATGGTTTTGTGCATGCGAACTACTTTTCCCGATTACCTAGAATTCAGGATCAATTTGGAATTGATAACGGAGTGGTTGGTCTTGTGCTGCTTTCCTCCTCGGTGGGTGCTTTGTTGGCGATGCCGTTCACAGGCTGGCTGATCATCCGAAACGGTAGCCGCAGAATCGCCATTTTCTCTGCTTTCTTCTATTGCTCCTTGATTCCGTTTATACCCTGGATGCCAACATTATGGGCATTAATTATTTCATTCTTTCTGCTAGGAGTCTCAGCCGGAATGCTTGATGTAGCCATGAACTCACAAGCAGTAATGGTTGAAAAGCAATTAGGAAAACCCATCATGACCTCTTTTCATGCACTTTTTAGTATCGGAATGATGTTAGGTGCCATTGGCGGATCATTATTTACGAAACTTGGTACCGGCTTATTTATTCATTTCACCATTGTTACGGTAGTAAGCCTTGTGACCGTTTATATCGCTCGCTATTACCTTATTCATGACAAACCTCAACTCAAAACTGATGAAGGCCCCGCCTTCAGGTTGCCTAATGCTGCCATGGTGAGTATTGGTGTTATCGCCTTTTGCTGCATGCTGGGTGAAGGTGCCATGGCAGACTGGAGCACAAACTATATGGAAACTATTGCAGGTGCAGATCCGGCCCTTGCTCCTATCGGGCTTTCTGCTTTTGCTTTCGCCATGACTATTGGAAGGGTACTGGGAGATGGAGCGAGAATACGGTTTGGCGACCGTTTATTAATGATTGTTTGTGGTCTGGTCGCCACGGTGGGCTTAAGCATAGCATTGCTTTTCATTCATCCACTTACAGTCATCACAGGATTATTTATAGTGGGTATCGGATTATCAGCCATTGTGCCAATTGCGTATAGCATTGCCGGTCATACCAAAGATTTACCACCGGGTGTAGGACTCGCTATGGTCACCACCGTTGGCTACTCCGGATTTTTATTTGGTCCTCCCATCATTGGCTTTTTGGCGGATTGGCAAACCTTACGATTGGCGCTGCTGCTGGTGCTCTTACTTTTCTTAATTATGACAGGATTAAGCTACTTTTATAAATCGAAAACGTAAGAATCTTATAAGTCGAAGCAATGAATGTCCAGTTCGAGCAAACCTCTTCTAAAGGAGCTTTTTTTATCGAAGAAAATAATCAGCGCCTTGCTGAGATGACCTTTTCAAAAGCCGGAGAAAAATTAATTATTATTGATCATTCTGATGTCTCAGATCAACTTCGCGGTCAAGGTGCCGGTAAACAAATGGTTGCTGCCGCTGTGGCCTATGCGAGAGAAAAGGATTTAAGAATTCTTCCGCTGTGCCCATTCGCAAAATCTGTTTTTGTCAAGACTATTGAATTTCAAGATGTATTAGATATCTGATCATGTCGTTGATTGATACATTGAATGGCCTTTAAATAGGATTCTTAACTTGCTCCAATTTTTAACAAATGTCATTGAATCAAAACGATCAGCCCCTGATAAAACGCTTTCGCTGGATAACACTCTTTTGCGGTCTCGTGCTTTTGTTATTCGGAGCAGTACTTGTTCTTTTACTGAATCCCCTACTACCGTCAGAACTTCCAATTGCCGCTGAGCAAAAGCCAAAAAGGGAGGAGTTGTGGATAGCACCGGACACTTCGTTGATTCCTAAAACAGTTGATGGAAATCTTATCCGCTACGGTAGAAGATTAATCACCCAAACCTCCCAATACCTTGGTCCAAAGGGAAAGGTAAAAGCCATCTCCAATGGAATGAATTGTCAAAATTGCCACCTGGAAGCAGGTACAAAACCATTCGGAAATAATTATGGATCAGTAGCCTCACTGTATCCTAAATTCAGAGATCGATCCAACTCTTTTGAGAGCATCGAAAAAAGAGTAAATGATTGTATTGAACGCAGCCTCAATGGAGAATCATTAGATTCACTTTCCCGGGAAATGAGAGCCATCGTATCGTATATTAAGTGGTTAGGAAAGGATGTGGCTAAAGGTGAAAAAGCAAAAGGATCCGGATTGATAGACATGACTTACTTAGATCGCGAAGCGGACTCATTAAGGGGTCATCAGCTCTATGCGCTCAAGTGCAGCAGCTGTCATGGTACTCAAGGCGAAGGAATTAAGCGTTTTAGTGGCGTAGAATATCTGTATCCTCCTTTATGGAACGAACATAGTTTCAATACGGGTGCCGGGCTTTACCGAATTTCTAATTTCGCTAAGTACATCAGGGCGAACATGCCACAGGGCGCTAGGTTTGATAAACCACAACTCGCAGAGGAAGAAGCATGGGATATTGCCGCCTACGTCCTATCATTGCCCAGACCTGAAAAAGAATATCGACAAGACTGGCCCAAAATTGAAACCAAACCCATTGACCATCCCTTTGGCCCCTATGCTGACAGCTTCAGTGAGGCGCAACATAAGTATGGACCATTTAAACAAATGGTTAAACAGAAAAGTAATTAGCAACGTCTATCTTAAGGATATTATGCAAACAATCAATGCCATTTCGAGCGCGAGCGCGAAATTTGACTCCGGTATTTTACATATTCTTATCTTTATTTGATAAAACCATTAACTATGAAATGCAAATCACTTTTAACGTTACTGCTGATTTTCCTTACCTATCCCGTGTTACTCGCTCAACAAGGTTCGGATGTCGTTGACCTAAAGAAACATAAAATCGTTATTCAATTTAGCGACAGTGATTCGCTATCGCAGGCTACTGTCACCGGACAAGTAAAAAATATCCGAACAGCATGGCCCAATGCGGAAGTCGAATTAGTCTGCCATGGACCCGGATTGGAATTATTAGTTACGACTAAATCAAAAGCAGGTAAAGCCGTAGCAGATTGGAGTGCCCAAGGTGTGACTTTTGCCGCCTGCAACAATACTATGCGAAGACGCAACATCAAAAAGGAGGACCTCCTGCCTTCCGTGCAAGTTGTTCCTTCCGCAATGATTGAGTTGGTGCTAAAACAAGAAAAAGGATGGGCCTATGCGAAGGGCGGGCATTGAATTAATCAACTTCTCTTCTTAACAGCTCCCCTCACCGCCTTAGCAGTCCACGGATCGTCCGGCCAGGAATGGCGAGGATACCTCATCCTTAACTCCTTTCTGACCTCAGGATAGGTATTTTGCCAAAAACTATGAAGGTCTTGCGTTACCTGGACGGGCTTGTGTCCGGGTGAAAGAAGATGCATCATCACTTTCATCTTTCCGTTGTTAACGGTTGGCGTTTCGAGCAGACCAAAAACTTCCTGCAAACGGACGGCCATCACCGGAGCTTGCCCATCGACATGATAATTTAATTTTATCATCGATCCGCTGGGTACTTCTAATTTATATGGAGCCAGTGTATCAAGTTTATTAGCAAGCTCCCACGGAAGAATTCCGGATAGGATTGCGCTTATATCTATTCGTTGAAATTCGGTCTGCTTAGTAATCTCCTGTAAATAAGGTGAGAGCCATTCTTCCAATGAAGCGAGCAAATTTTCTTCACCGACATCAGGCCAACCTTCGCTTGGTCTCCAGTTTCTAAGACTCATGATCCTCGCTTGCCATTCCTGCCGATCTTCACTCCAGCCCAACATTCTTAATCCTCCTGATCTAATCACTTCGACTAACACAGCATTCTTCTTCTCTTTTGGAATTGAAGCCAACGGCTTGCTTTGCAAAACCAAATTACCAATCCTCTTCTCGAGATTCCCAACGATCATTCCACGATCGTCATCCCATTTTACTACTTCCCTTTCGTGCGCAAGTTGAATCAAGTCTTTTTCATTCACCGGAGCGGCCAAAAAGATTTTTCCTTCACCACCTCCCCCATCCAGATGGGCCACGGAAAGCCATATTTCACGAATGAGCGGATCATGGGCCGGCAACTTTACTACACGGCCATTGGCGAGTTTATAACGCTCCTTATTCTTATCAATTTGTCTGGCGATGCGCTCAGGATACGCGGCAGCCAATAGCACCCCCACTTCATCTTCAACAGGAGCAGCATTGTCAATCTGAATCTTAAATATTTTTCTCCACGATTCCGCCAGTCGTTCAATTCGTTCCAGCGCATTTCGATCTGCATTAACATATTGCTTTGTCCTCCATTTTCTAAGTTCATCAATTCTAAGGCTTAAATCTGCTCCCGCCTCCTTAGGCAACGGATCACGCTCCTCCAATAATGCAGCAATATCTGTAGCCAATGCTATCTTCTCCTTAGCTTCAAGTAACATATGTGCTATTCGCGGATGCGTAGGCAACTGAAGCATTTGCTTGCCTCGCTCAGTGATTCTTCCATTATCAATCGCGTCAAGTTGCTCCAAAAGTTCTTTCGCCTGGTTAACTGCTCCTGCAGGTGGAGAGGTGACCCATGTAAGTTCTTGAATATTCTTTACTCCCCATTGGCTAAGTTCCAACATCAGGGGGGTAAGGTCAGCTTCCAAAATTTCGGGACTGCGATTAGAAACTAAACTTGCATTCATTCCCTCACTCCAGAGACGATAGCAAATCCCTGGCCCTAATCTACCCGCTCTGCCTGCTCGCTGATCTGCCGCATCTCTGGTAACTCGAACAGTATCCAAGCGGGTCAGCCCACTACGAGGATCAAATTTGGGAACACGCGCAAAGCCGCTATCTACTACCACGGTGATTCCCTCAATCGTCAAGGAGGTCTCAGCAATGGAAGTTGCCAAGACAACTTTTCGCCCCCCATCGGTCAATGGTAATATTGCTTCCTGCTGCTTTCGCATGGAGAGGTCACCGTACAATACTTGAATTGTTGCTCCAAGATTTTCCTGGCTCAATAAATCCTGTGTACGTGAAATTTCTCCAGTGCCCGGCAGAAAAGCTAAGACATCTCCCTTATGTTCTGCAAGCGCTTTGCGAATTGCCCTTGCCATGCGGACAGGTGTCTTTGCTTCCGGATCAAAATTGTAATAGCAGTGTTCAACAGGATATTGTTTACCCAAACTTGTGATGACGGGTGCATTATTTAAAAGAGATGAAAGTTTTTCTCCATCAATAGTCGCGGACATGATCAGAATACGAAGATCATCGCGTACTAATTGCTGAATCTGGAGGCACAACGCCAGTGCAAGATCAGCATTGAGACTTCGTTCGTGAAACTCATCAAAAATGATCAGCCCAATATCTTGTAGAGTATTGTCTCGTTGCAGCAGGCGAGTTAATATTCCTTCGGTAACGACTTCAATCCTTGTCTTATCGCTCACCTTGGTATCAAACCGAATCCGGTAGCCAATCTTATCGCCAATGGGTAACTCACATAGGCTTGCCATACGACTAGCTACTGCCCGGGTCGCCAATCTGCGGGGTTCTAACATTACTATTTTTTTTCCCGAGAGCCACGGCTCATCAACCAGTTCAAGTGGCACGAGTGTGGATTTACCTGCTCCGGGTGGAGCTTGTAAAATGACTATGGGATGTTTCTCAAGAGACTCTCTGAGCTGCGGTAGGATATCAAGAACAGGAAGCGCATTGCTCATGCATCAAAAATAACCAAATATCAAGAGGCAAAGTGAATCTATATTCTCGCCTGATATGTATAAAGCTGGTAATACCTTCCTTGCTTTTCAATTAGCTCATCGTGTTTGCCACGCTCGACTATATGACCATTTTCAACGACCAGAATTTGATCGGCCTGGCGAATGGTACTTAGGCGGTGAGCAATAACAAACGTAGTGCGCCCTTGCATCAGGCTTCGCAAGCTTTCCTGGATTAATGACTCGCTCTCTGTATCAAGATTTGAAGTCGCTTCATCGAGGATCAGGATTCTGGGATTGGCCAATATGGCTCTGGCTATGGCTATACGTTGGCGTTGCCCTCCGGAAAGTTTAACACCCCGTTCTCCGATAACGGTGTTAAGTCCATCTTCAAATCGATCGGTAAATTCATGAACGTGCGCAGCCTTTACCGCAGCCAGCAATTGTTGCTCGGTGGCATCCGGTCTGGGAAATAAAATATTCTCACGGATAGTCCCTTCAAACAAAAAGTCATCCTGTAAAACAACACCCAACTGACTGCGATAGCTGTCTAGCGATACCTTACCTAAATCAACACCATCCACGGTAATGAACCCACTCTGAGGATTCAGGAAAGAAGCGGCCAATCCTGCAATAGTTGTCTTACCCGATCCGGATGTACCCACCAAGGCAGTTACAGACCCGGACGGAGCAAGAAACGTAATGTTCCTCACAACCTCCTTCCCCTCCTGGTAGGCAAACGAAACATCATTAAACTGAATATCGCCTTTAATACTTCCAATGGTGGTAGTACGCACCGTGCCATCATCTTCTGGTGTCATGTTCATTAACTCCTCGGTGCGATCTAAGCCGGCAAATGCTTCTGTCAATTGGCTGCCGATATTGCTCATCTGCACAATCGGAGCAATCATAAACCCAAGATAAAGGGTGAAAGAAAGAAATTCTCCAAACGTAAGCTGCCCCTGGATGATCATGTAGCCACCGATGCCCATAATACCTGTTGAGGCGAGGCCCAACAAAAAAGTGGCTGAACTGGTAATCAAACTCGTAGAGGTTAAACTTGCTTTTACATTCAGAAAAAGTTTTTCAACCCCTGATTCAAAGCTTTTAATTTCTTGTGCTTCGGCATTGAAGCCCTTGATCACACGAACACCACTGAGCGTTTCGGTAAGCCGGCCGGTAACCTCCGCATTGAGCTTACCTCGCTCTCTGAAAATAGGTCTGATTTTAGAAAAAGCTTTTAAGGAGATCAATCCAAAAATGGCAACAGGAACTAGCACATATAAGGTCATCAACGGACTGATTCTAATCAGCAATACCATACAAATGATGGAGGTAAGTACACCTCCGAAAAGTTGAACAAGTCCGGTACCGACCAAGTTGCGAACCCCCTCCACATCATTCATGATGCGACTTACCAGAGCACCCGACTTATTATTGTCAAAAAAGCTGATCGGCAACCGCAATACCTGCTTTTGAACTTTGGATCTCAAAATGGAAATAAGGCGCTGGGCTTCTACGCTAAGAATCTGAGTAAGGGCATACGATGTCACGGATTGAATGAGAATGGCGCCCGCTACCGCGATCAAAATCATTTTCAGCATTTCAATGTTGCCCTTGGCAATGACATCATCCATCAAATATTGGGTGGCCCCTGGTAAGACCAGACCTGCCAGACGGCTGATAATAATCAGCAACAAGCCCACTAATAAAATATTCTTTCGTGGCCAGATGATGGTCTTGAAAACCTGGGCCAGGGTAACTTTCGATTTGCTCATGCTCTAAATAATGGATTGATTAGCCTAATCACTGGACGTTATTAGGATTTTTTTAGTCTATTCTCTTGATTTAATTATTGGCGTTCAATAACAACGGTCTTCAGGGTCTTAACCGTTAGCCCGGGGAAAGTGTAAGTGCCATCCGGAACTTCGATTTTGGTAAAGTCATTATTAACAACACCATTCTTAAACGTAAGATAATAGTTATAAACAGCCTTCTTATCATTTGCATTTATCCGGATGGTGGCAATGTTGGGCAAACTTACACCATCTATCTGGCTTGCCGATTCAAAGGCAACACCATCGATCATAATGGGTTGAGACGAAATTGTTAGTCCCCCTGTGGACGTCTTTGTCAATTCAAAAGTGACCGCTATTTTACCATCGGGAGTGGTGTACTTCCATTTACCTTCAGCAGAAGAGAAGGCGGGGTCTTTGTCTTTAGAACACCCTAGTGCAAGCATCAAAAGACAGGCTACCACTATCCGTTTCATCCTGTAAAGATCATGAATTTTAATCAAGCGAAGTATTTTAGGTTGTTGTCTTTTTTCTCTTCGTTCATTTTTTTATCCTTTTTTCAAGGTCTTCAGTCTTTATTGAGATCAGTCGGCCCATTGGCTTTCCTTTCCTATAAGTAATTACCCTTAGCATATCAACATCTTCAGGAAATACGATCGGTTCAGTATATTTTGTATAGTATTGATTAGGGATGGAATTGTCAATGGTATAGTAAATCACTAATCCATTCACTTCAGTTGCCATGTTAATTTCCAACAAGCCAGCTTCATTCTTCCTTACTCCAATTATCGGATCGTACATGCTCTTAGAGTAGTTCACACCTGACTGATCGAATCGGTCAAAATGACTTTCAACTCTTTCGGTAAAATTATCCCAGTCCTTTCGAATTTTTGGCGACCATAAAGTTTCTGCAATGGCGAAGGCTCTCGGGAAGGTCATATATTCCGCATGCTGTTCTACGGCTATTTGCTCTGTCCACAAATTTCCTTGACCACCCAAAACAAAGGCAGAATCAATTTCAGAGGGTAGTATGTTAAAGGCATACACATCTTTCAATCGAGCCTGCGCATAAGTAGGTGGAGGTTCAATAGATCGATCGCCTTGATGCATATCCAAGTAGTAGATGGGGGCCGGGCTCATCACTACTTGGTGTTTTTGATGGGTTGCCTCAATTCCTCCTTTAGTGCCTCGCCAACTCATCACTGTTGCCTCGGATGCAATCCCTCCTTCAAGAATCTCATCCCACCCTATTAGTTTTTTCTTTTTCGCGCTCAAAATCTTGTTCACGCGTTTGTTAAAATAACCTTGAAGTTCTCTGCTATCCTTCAGATTCATTTTCTTCATGAATGCCTGTACGTTAACATCTCTTTCCCAATATCCCTTATAACATTCATCGCCACCCATATGTATGTATTCAAATGGGAAAAGTTCTGCCACTTCCGTAAACACCTTGTCAAGAAACTGGTAAACTTTTTCGTCTGTTGGGTTAAGCGTGTTATCGATGTACATCTCAAACTTGTCAGGTCCAAACCATTTAGCAAAATTACTTCCAGGGTTCACTTTCGTATTTGGATCTTTGGTAACACTAAGTTCTGGATAAGCAGCGATGGCAGCCATGCTATGTCCTGGAACATCAATCTCTGGCAATACCTGGATGTAACGATCACTTGCATATTTAATAATTTCTTTGATGTCTTCCTGTGTATAGAAGCCACCGTCAGTTGGGGCTTCGCCTGGTTTCGGTGCTGCATTACTCGCGAACGTACCCGTACGGGGAACACGCCAGGCGCCAACTTCAATGAGTTTCGGAAGACTCTTGATTTCAATACGCCAACCATGATCATCGGTTAAGTGCCAGTGAAATACATTGTATTTATAGCGTGCTATCTGATCAATGTATTCTTTGACATATTCTTTGGTAAAGAAATGACGACTTACATCCAGCATAATGCCACGCCATGCAAACCGGGGATAGTCAACAATTGAAACTACTGGTAGTTGCCATTTTATATTTTGCTCAGTATTATTTTCAATTCCGGCAGGAAGAAGCTGTAGCAATGTTTGAACACCATAGAATAGACCTGCAGAAGTATTGGCTTTAATAAATACATTATCAGTAGTCACCTCGAGGGTGTATCCTTCTTTTCCTATCCGGGTATCAGGCTTGGAATTAATACCAAGTTGAATACCTGATTGACTACTCTCTGTTATCATTAAATTATAGCCAGTAGCAGGTTTGATTTTAACAGCAAAGTATGAGGCAACTTTATAGACATCAGCTTGCTGAGCAGGAACAGCAATTCTTGTTAAATTATTGAGCGTAAAGTATCCAATGCCTTTCTGCAGTTGTGCAGGGATTGGAATCACAGATATGTCCTGAGCAACCACAAAAGCATTCCAAAACAGGAATAATAAAAAAATTGATTTTCCAGCCCTAGAAACATTAATGTGATTTTTCATGGCTTTGATGATATTTGAATGTGAAAAATTAATGATTAGTCAATGTAATATTTTGTTCCTTGTCATTCATTGTCTCAATTCCACGCGGCATTGAGCATAACTAATGAATGGCTATGTTTTTGGCAAATGGAGTAGCTCCCCGCGGGCAGGAGAGGAGAAGGCAAACCCTTCTGTCGCACAGCTTTCCATGGGGTGAGGGTGATGCTTAACGTGTAATAAATGATTGCCTCACGCTGAAAGTTCTTTCACTATAGAAATAGCCTTGTCAATTTCCTCCGGGCTATTAAAAATGTGCGTACAGTGCCGCACGCCAAAAACATCTCCCTGAGACCGTGGGCGCATCCTGGCTTTGGCCCAATATTCATCCTGAATTTTTGCACCGGTCAATCCCTGAATAGTATAAAGCGTAATTCCTGCACACATCGCATCCTCATCCGGAGAGAAGATGACTACTTTTTTATTAGCCCGAAGGCCGGCACGCAAGCGATCTCCTAAAAATTTTATCCTCTCATAAACACGCTCTGGGCCTATTTCAAAATGAAAATCAAGAGCCGCTTCTAATCCCTTTAGAACAGAGAAATTTCCCGTCCCACGTTGGGTAAACCGAAATCCTTCATCGGTGTGATCATCCCATCGGCCGCTGGCCACGGTGGTCCAGATGTCCTTCATTCTGTCTGCCTTTACAAACATAAAGCCTGTACCGGCAGGAGCGCCAATCCATTTGTGAAAGCAACCTACATAGGCATCGCAATCAATATCCTTTAGATCAATTTTAATCTGACCTACAGGCTGCGCTCCATCCAACACGGTGAAAATTCCACGCTTCCTGGCTTCTGCACATATTTCTTTCACCGGAAGGATAGCACCGCTGCCGGAAATCATGTGCGATAGCATCAACACTTTGGTCTTCGGAGTAAATGCTTTGGTGATGATATCATATACTTCTGAGGAACTATGGGCAGGCTTGGGTACTGCCACCATTTTAAACACTACTCCATATCTCTTCTCTTTCACCAACCAGGACGATTTGCCTCCGGAATGTTCCTGATCGGTAGTTAATATTTCGTCTCCCGGTTGAAGACTGATGCCATTGGCGATGTAACTCATACTGTTGGTCACATTGTCGGTCATGGCGATCTCCATTGGATCGCAATTGAACAACCGAGCTACTTTGGTACGTATGGGCAAAAGGTTATTATAACCACTGATATACTGTTCCTTATTATCATCTTTATAAGCCCAATCCGTAACATCCGTAGCCATGGTATGAATATGACTAACCATGGCATCCACCACCGGCTTAGGCATTGCCCCGACCGTACCGGTGTTGAAAAAAACCTTATCCGGAGCCAGCATGAATTGGTCCCTTATTTTTTTCCAGTAGGTAGGATCTTCCGGTAAAGGAATCAGCCCCTTTCTATTAACAGGACTATTAGGATAGTTAAAACTACTACCCGCCAATGTTGGCAAGGCAAGTGCACTCAAGCCAAGAGACTTAATAAGGTTTCTTCGGGATATCATAACGTATCGGTAAGTTAAAAATTACGATTCTGGGTGTAGAGAAAAAGAATAGATACAACTATACTACTTGCATCTTCACAAGGCGATCCATGGTTTCGTCAGGGCCTTGCTTGTTCTTGATATTATTGCGGATGTCTTCAATTAACTGATCCGCCTTTTCTCGCGGATAGCCAAACTTTATGGCAAATAACTTACTGAGCTTGGCCTCTTCATGATGTACCTCATTGTCGATGCTCATCATATGGACGAGATCATAGAGCTGGTGAAATTTCTTCTTCTTATCCTGTGGTACTTCAAATTTTATTCCGGAAGGATTTTTCCGAATCTCTTTCAATTGACTTTCTGATATTCCGTTGAGTTTAGCGATCGTTTTCAGCAGATCGTATTCAATATCTTCAAAATTACCATCTACAGCAGCCATTTCAATTAGGTTTTTCATGTGGCTCTTAGCAGTGCCCTTGCCTTGGTGGAAAAGGTTAAGAATATCGGTGAAATTCATGGTGTGAGGTTAACAGGTTTGAGGCTTTGAATGTACCATTTTTTGTCTGGCAAGAAAACAAACTCTTGTTTTTTACTAGCTATTTTCCTTTCCAGCCCGGTCCCCTTACTACCCTACCCGGCTTGGCCCCCGTATGCTCTCCATTCTCCAAGACCTGAGTTCCATTCACAAATACGTGCACCATGCCGGTGGCATATTGATGAGGCTTTTCGAAGGTAGCATTATCCTGAATTTTGGCAGGATCAAAAATTGCTAAATCAGCAAAATAGCCAGGCTGAAGTGATCCTCTCCTCTTAATTTTCAAGTTAGAGGCCGGCAAAGAGGTCAATTTACGAATAGCTTCTTCGATCGGAATCACTTTCTCATCACGCACGTATTTTCCCAGGAGTCGGGCAAAATTTCCATAGGCTCTTGGGTGGTCGTTTGACTTTAGAAAAATACCTTCTGCAGCCGGTGATCCTGCATCTGAACCAAAGCTAAGGTAAGGCAAGGCGATCTGCCTCTTTACATTGTCTTCGCTCATCACAAAGTAAGCGGTTCCAACTCGTGTACTATCGGCTATCACTAAATCCATAGCTGTTTCTTCCGGAGATTTTCCATAAATTTTTGCTACTTCTGCCAATGTCTTTCCGGTGAACCGCTTCAACGAATCTGTCGCGAACTCTAAGAATAACACACGCTCAGGGCTGCCCGCCAGCAGCAACAGGTTTTCCCATTTGTCGGATGGCTTTCTCATTTCATCCAGTGCCTTCTTACGAATCTTAGGGTCTTGTAAACGCTTAATCCATTCTTTAATCCCTCCCTCTTGCACCCAGGGCGGCATCGAAGCATCTAAGCCTGTAGCACCAGCTGTGTAGGTGTACATATCCGCTGTAATTTTCAAACCCTCTTTATTAGCACCGTCAATTTTTGACAACACAGAATCCAGTTTCCACCAATTGTCCTTACCTGCCATCTTCAAATGATAAATTTCAGCCGGCAATTTTCCTTCCCGTGCAATGCGGATCGTTTCATCCACGGCAGCAAAAATAGTATTCCCCTCGCTGCGCATATGCGTGATGTACATGCCTCCATATTCACCTGCCACTTTACAGATTTCAATCAGTTCCTCTGTGTTTGAGTAATTAGCCGGTGCATAGATAAGCGAAGAACCCACGCCCATCGCACCTTCTTCCATGGCTTGCTTTACTAATGCCTTCATTCGTTCAAGTTCTTCAGCATTCGGTAAACGATTGGCATAACCCAGTTCATGCACTCTTACAGAAGTAGCACCAATGAAAGAAGCCACGTTGGGCGATACACCCCGCTTTTGCAGCGACTCCAAATATTCGCCAAGGGTAGTCCAGTCAATATCATATTTATAGTCTGGGTTGCGCCTCATGGCATCCAGTGCTTCAGCTTTCATTTTATCATTGAGGGGGCCCATGGAATTTCCTTCGCCAAAAACTTCCAGCGTTACTCCTTGTCGTATATCGCTCTGCGATTTTCCATCAATGATTAACGATTCAACTGCCCAACTCAGCATGTTGATAAATCCCGGAGCAACCGCTAACCCTTTTGCATCTACTTCTTTCTTGCCTACTGCCTTAGACAGGTCGCCAATAAATGCTACTGTATCTGCATTGATAGCTACATCGGTAACAACTCCAGGTTTACCGGAGCCATCATAGACTGTACCTCCACGAATGACAATATCATATTCTTGTTTTTTGCACCCGGCAAAAATCACAGCAAGAAGAAGTGAGTATAAAATGTATTTCATATTGAATAAGGTTTATTATTTTTTTTACTTCATGATGTCACGCAAAACAAAAAACAGAACGTTTTTTCGAGGGAGGAACGACCGAGAAATCCCCGTTTTTCTTCTGCAAAAGAAGGGATATCTCGCTGCACTCGATATGACGACACGTTGTTTTGCGTAACATCATTTATTTCTTCGAATGACTTTCCCTGGATATTTTTTTGTCGTTTCTCCCTGAGCAAAAACCTCCACACCATTTACCCACACTTTCTCGATGCCTACGGATTGAAGCTGTGGTTTCTTAGGTGTGGCTTTATCCGCCACAGTAGCGGGATCAAACAAAATCAGGTCGGCAAAATTTCCAGTCTCAATTCTCCCTCGCTTTGCAATTCCTAAATTATCAGAAGCTAATGAAGTCATTCTGCGAATGCCATCTTCCAGGGTAAGAATCTTTTCATCCCGCACATACTGTCGTAATATTTTGGTGAAGGCACCATAGCCACGCGGATGTCTTCCTACGCCAGAACCATCTGAACAAATATTAGTATAAGGCCATTTCATAATTTCAGCAATATCTTTTTCTTCCATGCTGGTGGCGATAATACTTTCATCTCCTTTTTTGGATTCTACTTCAGCAATAAGATCCATCAATGTCTTTGGTGGATCGGTTTTCCGGAGGGCCGCAATTTCTGTCAACGTTTTGCCAACATAGCTTGTATCAGGACTATACCGACCGATGAGCATTCCATCGGAAGGTGCTATTTCATTCAAAATGAATTCAGCTGTTTTCCGATTCTTAAAATCACGATTGGGAAACAACACGGTCATGGTAGATTGCCAGTAGGCATAGGGATAAATATCGGCTGTAAGATTAATTCCTGTCGCACGGGCAGAGTCAAGTTTTTTAATCAGCCTACCCGATTGGCCCCAGATGCTTTTCATCGCCAGCTTAGTGTGTGAGATCTGCACCGGCATTTTTGTGACCGCACCAATGTTGATGATTTCATCCAGTGCTTTCCAGAAATAACGATCCTCGCTGCGGATGTGACTGATGTATCGTCCGTTCGATTCAGCCGCGACTTTAGCCAATTCAATTACTTCATCCGGATGTGAAAAAATTCCGGGATCATATTCAAGACCCGTTGACAGACCAATGGAGCCTGCGTCCATGTCTTGCTTCAGCATTAACTTCATCTTCGCAATTTCTTCGGGCGTGCAGAATCGTTTGAAGTCACCCGCAATCACCGAATCACGTAGTGTGTTGTGTCCTGTATACGAGGCTACATTCACCGCCACCGTTGCCTCTTCGACTTTCTTGTAAAAATCGCTGAGCGGAAAATTGGATCCACCATCTTGCCCCACTACGATAGTCGTTATCCCTTGGCTTACGCAAGAAGGCATGTCGCGAATCTCAAACATACCCCAATCATGATGGCTATGGGTATCGATGAACCCTGGCGCTAAGGCCATCCCTTTTGCATCCACCTCTGTGGTCGCAATGGCTTTTGATAAATCGCCAACAAATGCAATGGTATCTGCATTGATACCCACATCACCTGAATAAGGCGTTTTTCCGGAACCATCATAGATAATGGCATTTCGGATAATCGTTTCAAATTTTTGTTTCTGGCATGACATTACAATGCCCGACAGCAAGAGAAGAATTACTATTTTTTTCATGTGGAGATTTTACCTAAGCGTAAGAATAACGGGAAGTTAATGTTTTGCCGGCCACTTTTCCAGAGCGGGTGAATTTCTTTCATAAAACCCTCCACTGGATTTATTTGATTGGCTTGAATGTACTTCTGAACGGAAGACCAGGTAGAAAGGTAGCCTTGAAATTCCTCTACAGTCCAGTCAAAAGTGAGTTTAAACTTGGGACTGGCAATTTCGGTGAATGGAAATGAAATGGTCTTGTACTGTTCATCAATCAGCTTTCTCTCCTTATCCCAGTAAGGCCCGACTTTATTAAAATAGAAATCATGAAGGTGCTTATCTATTTCCGGACTGATGCTTAGCAAGCTGTAACCCCAAATCGCAACGACTGCATCCTTTTTTCCTACACGCTGAACCTCCTTATAAAATTCTGGAATAGTAAACCAATGGATAGCCTGGGCTACAGTGATGAGATCGAATTGATGATCAGGAAATGTGGTTCTCTCCCCTGCTTTGGAATAAAAAATATTATCAGCCTTAAACGCATTGGCCAATTGCTTCTCACTAATGTCAGTCGCTAATACAATTTTAAATTGTTTTGAAAGATCACGGGCCACTTGCCCATTGCCCGTTCCACAATCCCAGACAGAATCAAAATTTTTGACATGCCTAAAAATAAAATCGTAAAGTGCCTTTGGGTATGTTGGCCGGAAGGCAGCGTATTGCTGTGCATGATTAGAAAATCTGTCTTTCCTTTCCATAAGTTCAATTTATGGAAATGGTATATAAGAAATCAAATCTAAGGGTTTCTATTTCTAATACTCCTCCCCGGAAAGGCTCCGGTATGCTCTCCCTCCTTCATTACATGCACTCCATTGACAAAGACATGAACCATGCCTACCGCATACTGGTGAGGATTTTCAAAGGTTGCTGGATCGTTAATCGTAGCAGGATCAAATACTACGACATCCGCATAATTGCCTGCGGTCAATTTGCCTCGATTGTTTAGGTGAAGATGAGATGCAGGAAGCGAGGTCAGCCTTCGGATCGCTTCTTCCAATGTCATCAGCTTTTCATCTCGGACATATTTGCCAAGCAGGCGAGCAAAATTTCCATAAGCCCTGGGGTGAGTTCCACTATCCATGAATTCCTTAGTCAACGCCAATGATCCGGCATCTGACCCAAAGCTGACATACGGCAATTGCAGCATTCGTTTCACGTTGTCTTCCGAAATCAAAAAGAAAATAGCGGGAATGGCTGATTTGTCACTAACTATTAAGTCAATCATTGTCTCATCAGCATTCTTGCCATGAAGTTTTGAAATCTCATCCAGGCGTTTCCCTTTATAGAGCTTGTTCAACGAATCCTTTCGAAAGCCTAATATCATCACATCTTTGGGATCGGAATTCTTGGTGGGAATTCCTAATTCCAATTCCTTTAACACTTTCTTTCGTATCGTTGGGTTTCTTAAACGCTTTCGCATAGCACCACCTCCACCTTCCTGCACCCAAGTGGGTATTCGGGCTGTCAGGCTGGTTGCGCTGGCATTATAGGTATACATGTTGGCGGTAATTTTCAACCCTGCTTTTTGTGCACTGTCTATTTTTGCCAGAACCGTATCAATCTTATTCCAGTTGCGACTATGGTTAATTTTTAAATGATAAATCTCAGCTGGAACTTTAGCCTCTTTAGCAATTCGGAATGTTTCCTGAAGGCCAGCGTAAATATTGTCACTCTCACTTCGCATGTGCGTGATGTACATGCCATCATACTCAGCTACCACTTTACATAATTCAATAAGTTCCTCAGTAGAGGCGTAATCAGCCGGTGCATAGATCAACGATGACCCAAGGCCCATAGCTCCTTCTTCCATGGCTTCCCGCACAAGCAACTTCATTTGAGCCAATTCTTTCTCGTTCGGTTTACGATTATCATGTCCTAGTACGTAAGCCCGTATGGTTGTTGCCCCCACAAACGAAGCAAAGTTGGTACTCACTCCTTTGCGTTCCAGAAAATTAAAGTAGGAACCTAAGGACGTCCATAGTGTATCTTTTGAATTCTTCCTTTTCCGAGGACCGGGGCTCCACCCTTCTCCAAAAACTTCCAGCGTTACTCCTTGTTTGATATCACTCATCGAGCGGCCATCTTTCAGCAAGGTTCCATCTGCCCAACTGAGCATATTGATAAATCCGGGAGCGATTGCCATTCCCTTTACATCAATTTCCAGCTTACCGATTGCATTTGTAAGATTGCCAATGGCAGCAATCGTATCCTTATCTATGGCAACGTCTCCCACCACGGGTTTGGCACCGCTGCCATCATAGATAATGCCGTGACGCAGAATCAAGTCGTATTCTTGCTTCTGACTTTGGCAGGAAACAGAAATGAATAGAAGCAAAGAGAAAATTACCCGTGTCATGCCTAAAAAATATCAACTTATCTTAACAATACATCCAGTATCTCTTTGTACAACTTTGCGGCTAACATGGCGGTAATACCAGAAGAATCACGTGTCGGATTAAACTCGACAAGATCTGCACCCACCACATTGCCATTGATGTTTTGTAATATCGAAATCACATCACGGGACGAAAATCCACCCGGCTCATAATGTGAAACTCCTGGAGCAAAGGCAGGATCGATGGCATCAATGTCTAAGGAAATATAGACAGGTCCATCCGCTTGTAAGCGGAAATTAGTATTCCAATCTTTCATTTCAATTACTTCAACACCAAAGCGATCAGCTTGTTCTCGCTGATGCCGTGTCATCGTACGGATACCTACTTGTACCAATCGTTTGGCAAGTCTATTTTCCATGATGCGTGCAAACGGACTGGCATGCGAATGGGGATTATTTTCATAATTATCATACAGATCGCCATGCGCATCGATGTGAAGAATGGTAAGATCTTTGAAGCGTGAATAAAATCCTTTGATGATGGGAAACGTTATGGAATGATCGCCACCAAGCAAGAAGAGTTTATCGGTCTGTCGCAGAATCTGCGTTACCTCCTGCTCAATCGTCAGCATGGAATTAACCCCCGGTTTAAATAAAATATCACCTGCATCTTTACAATCCAGATGATTCTTTAAGTCACGGCACGACTCGGTGAAGTAGTTGGTTGAGTCAGCATGAAATGCTTCTCTGATCTTCTGAGGCGCAAGGGCCGGCCCTCTGAGAAAGGATGAGTTTTCATCGAAAGGAATGCCAAGTATTGTTACCATGCCTCCAATATAATATTTAAAAGTCCCAATGAGAATAAAAAAGGCGAAGCTGGTAAATGCTTCGCCTCTAATGAAGATTATCAAATTGGATCAGGCTATCGGATCTGTAAAAGGTTGATCGATGGAAGTGCTGGGCTGTGAAAACCATTTTGGTCCGGCTTCTGTCATGTAAACGCAATCCTCCAGGCGTACACCAAACTCTCCATAGATAGAAATGTTTGGTTCGACACTAAAGCACATTCCCGGTTGAAGTAATAATTTGTTTCCTAACACCATGTTACCCCACTCATGTCCATCCATACCTATACCATGACCGGTGCGGTGCGGACATCCCGGGAGTTTATAACCGGGACCATAACCCGCATCCACAAGTACTTGCCGTGCAGCGATGTCAACATTTTCACAAGGATCACCAATTTTGGCGGCTGCAAAACCCGCAGCTTGTGCTTTCTTTTCTGTATCCCATACTTCGCGTTGGCGTTTGGTGGGCTCAGCACCAAATACAATGGTGCGGCTAATGTCAGAACCATAACCTCCTACATCACATCCTCCATCTAATAATACAATATCTCCTTTCTTCAAGGTTTGTGGCTTAATGCTTCCATGTGGATAGGCCGAAGGCTCACCAAAATTTGCAAACGCTCCACCATTGCCCCCCAACTTAGTGTGGGCCTCACGGGCCAGGGCTCCAAAATCTGCAGGAGACATTCCTTCCCACAGCATGGATACTACTACTTTATAAGCGGCTATGGTAATATCATTGGCACGCTGCATCAATGCGAGCTCAGCGGGAGATTTTATCAGACGACAAGGTATGCTCACCGGATCACCACTTGTGTAATTCAGGTGTGATGCTTCTTTGCGTACGCCATCAAAAAGAAAGAAACGAAGGCGCTCTTCAATTCCAATGTTTCCGTTACGAATTCCAAAATCTTTGAAGACATTCGCCACCTGCACATACGGACTTTCATGCTCTTCCCACGTACGTAAATCTTTGCCAATCGTTATCAGCTCACGAAGGCGCTCGGCTTCAAACGCAGGGCATACAAACTTTACTTCTCCTTTGGCAGGAATAATGGCCACCATTGTCCTCTCACTCTGCCCCCAGCTCACACCGGTAAAATACTCCATCGAAGTGCCACCATCCAGCAATAGAGCTTCAATTTTATTTTCCGTCATCAGGCGTTGCGCTTTTTCAATGCGTGCTTCCCGTTCTTGCACTGTGATGGGAACAATATCCTCCGTCATCGACTTGAGTCCATCCATAGGAGTTGTTTTGGGTGCACTGACTGGAGCAGCACAGGAAGACATACTCAGCATGGCCGTGCCGGCAGCAGTACCGGCAGAAAGGCGTATAAAATCTCTTCTTTTAATACTCATAACAATACAGGTTTAGGTTTTAATGCTTCTAAAGTTTTAAAAATAAATGAAATAATAAAAGCCTTGTCATATGAACGGCAAGGGAAGTGGTTGATAGGGAAGATAAACCGCTCATTTCCTCTTCTGTTTAAGCTATCTGGTGCATTTCAAATTGTCGTTCTTTAAACCTCACCCCATCCAAGCTTGTGCGACAGAAGAGTTTGTTTTCCCCTCTCCGATCGGAGAGGGGAGCTACTCAATCAGTCAAAGCATCGCCATTAGATGGGGAGAGGTGTTGAAATGCCAAATGGGTTTTGATTTATTGAGTCGCGACACTTTGAAATGCATTCAAACTATCTGGGAAAAAAGAATAGAGTATCTTCGTTCATGAAGTACATTCTTATCTTTATCGCAGTTGGATTTTTTGTCTTGGATGGCTGTCAGCCAAAAATCAATGAATCAAAAAGCTGGTGCCTGCAACCTTTACGCCCAGCTTTACTGGCTTTACCCGAAATACCAACGCAACGCCCTTGGTTCAAAGTTTACACGGTAGGCGAAAGTGTATATGCTATTGCGGAACCCTACAATTTCCAGGAAGTTATTTCCTATTTAATTGTAGGTTCCGAGAAAGCATTACTTTTTGATACCGGGATGGGATTGGATTCCATTTCTATTGTTGCGAAAGAATTGACTTCGCTGCCAATAACCGTGATTAACTCTCATACGCATTATGATCATATCGGTGGAAACAGGGAGTTTGAAACCATATTGGCCGTTGACACACCCTATACCAGAAAATTTTCATCAGAAGGATGGTCACATGAAATGGTAAAGCATGAAGTTGCCGAAGATGCGCTTTGTCTGTCGAAATTATCGAAAGCAGATACGGCAGGATACGCTGTGAAGCCCTATCATGAAAAGATTAGCAGGTTCATAAAGGCGGGTGAATTTATTAACCTGGGAAATAAGCGCATTGAAATTCTTGCAGCCCCTGGCCATACACCCGATGGGCTAGCGTTGCTGGATAGAGAAGCCGGTTACTTGTGGACGGGTGATACTTTCTATGAGGCGACCATTTGGCTTTTCTTTGACGGCACTGACCTTGATGCATATGAAAAAAGTATTGAGGAATTTGCAACTCTTGCACCGAATTTGAAAAAAGTATACCCCGCCCACAATACACCCATAGCAGATCCACAGCGCCTAATTGAATTAAAAGATGCATTTGCTCAGATCAGAAGTGGAAACAAGAAAGGTGTTGAACAAAAAGATTCACAACACCCAGAAGATACCACGGCTCTTATTTTTGAATTTGATCGATTCTCCTTTCTGATCAGAAAAGATCATCTTTTATCTGAAATAGATTCGCATTAATGAGTTGAAAAAAATTGAAATAATAAGATATGAAACTGAATTCTTTGTAACCAATGCAATTGGACGGAGTATTAAATAAACAAACCTCCGGACTATGTTTAAAAACTATCTGACTTCCCTTTGGCGTTATATTTCTAAGAATAAAGCATTCACCTTAATTAATGTTGCAGGTCTCGTCATGGGCATGCTTGCCTGCATGCTCATCACTCAGTATGTGTTGCATGAGTTAAGCTATGACAATTTTCTAGACAAAAAGGATCAAATTTTTAGGATTCAGCTTGACCGTTATAACAAAGGTGAACTCTCCACACGGTGGGCAGCAGGATGTGCCGGCATTGGGCCAGATTTGAAAGCCAATTTTCCTGAAGTAAGAAATTATGTGCGACTGGCTAACCTCAAGTCCACACTTTCTGCCGGAGAGACATTTTTCAAAGAAGATAATATGTATTTCGCCTCTGAAGATTTTTTTAAGGTCTTCTCCATCAGACTGATTGAAGGGACGGATTCATTAGTATTAAAGGATCCGTTTAAAATAGTAGTCTCTCAGTCTTTAGGAAAAAAATATTTTGGAAATGAATATCCTGTTGGTAAAGTATTGAAAGCCAATGGCAAGACAGATTACGAAATCACAGGAGTCTTTGAAGACCTTCCCGTCAACACGCACATGAAGATTGATGCGTTAGGCTCGTTTAACAGTTTGATCAAGCTATGGAAAGACCCCATCACATCCTGGCAGTGGGATGGATTTATGACTTATATTTTACTAGATGAAAAAGCTGACCCAAAAATAGTTGAAACCAAGTTGCCTGCTTTTGTGCAAAAGCAGGAAGGTGAAAATCTAAAAAATGACAATGCTGATATGGTTTTTCATCTTCAACCGGTTTCTTCCATTCACCTCGACTCTGATTTCATGATGGAGTTCAAACCCAACGGGGATAGACAGTCTGTTTATTTTCTATCCGTTGTGGCAATTCTTATTCTGCTCATTGCCTGGATTAACTATATCAATTTATCTACCGCGAAGTCGATTGAGAGGGCTCGCGAAGTAGGTGTTCGAAAAGTGATGGGTGGCTTTCGTTCTCAGCTTATCCAGCAATTTCTTACCGAATCGTTTCTCTTAAATTGTTTTGCCATGACACTGGCAATAACTTTTGTTTTTATTCTTACACCCTGGTTCAGCAACCTTACGGGTCGGTCATTAGGATATGAATTATTTCAGCAAAAATTCTTCTGGCTCCTGTTAATTGTTCTGATGATTGTTGGGGCATTGTTATCAGGTCTTTATCCTGCTTTTGTTTTATCTTCTTTTCGCCCGGTAGAAGTATTGAAAGGAAAATTTAAAAACTCAGATCGGGGCGTATGGTTACGAAAAGGAATGGTCGTTGCTCAGTTTGTTGCTTCGATCACGCTTATGGTGAGCACATTTACAGTATATCGCCAAATTAGCTATATGCGCAATCAGGATTTGGGCATTGATATTCAGCAAACCGTAGTGCTAAACTCACCGACTGTAACCGACTCCACGTATGAACAGAAATTTTCGGTATTCAAAGAGAAAATTGTGCAGCATTCGGAGGTTATCTCAGTAACAGCTTCTTCCGCAGTGCCTGGCGGGCAGCCCGACTGGAATGCCGGAGGCATCAGAAGACTGAGTCAGCGCGAAGACGAAGCAAATCAATACCGGGTTATTATGATGGATGGAGATTTCATTAAAGGATTTGGGCTCGAGGTGTTAACGGGTCGCGGCTTTTCTAATGAACTGGCAAATGAAAGTAAAAACGTATTGCTCAATGAATCAGCTTACCATCTTATGGGTTTTCAAAAAATAGAAGAAGCCATTAATGATTATATCTATTTTTGGGGTGACACCTTCAAGATTGTTGGCATTGTTAAAAATTATCATCAGGAGTCGTTGAAAAAAGCATTTGATCCCTTGGTCTTTCGCTATTCCTCCTCCCCTAACGGATTTTATTCTATTAAATTCAACACCAATCAGGTAAAAAAATCAATGCTTCAATTTGAATCAGCCTGGAAAGAAGTATTTCCGGGCAATCCCTTTAACTACTTTTTCTTAGATGATCATTACAATCAACAATATCAGACGGATGAACAGTTTGGCAATGTATTCGGAATTTTTTCCGGGCTGGCTATATTCATAGCATCTCTTGGGCTTTTTGGCCTGTCTTCTCTGACAGCACTACAACGAACCAAAGAGATCGGCATCCGAAAAGTCCTGGGAGCCTCATTGTTTTCTATTCTTCGATTAATCAGCAAAGATTATATCCTATTGATTGGTATTGCCATCACCCTGTCCATTCCATTGGCCAGGTTGATACTGAGCAGTTGGCTGGAAGATTTCGCTTACCGCATCTCCCTATCTCTCTGGCTATTTCTCATCCCCAGTTGTGCTGTAGTTGTTATCGCTTTGCTTACCGTAAGCTTTCATACACTAAAAGCCGCCATGACCGATCCTGTAAAATCACTACGGTACGAGTAAGAGTTAACCAAAACAAAATTTACTCATCCCTCAATACTTTAACAGGATTGGTAAGCGCAGCTTTCACCGAATGGTAACTGGTAATGAGGATGGCAATAAACATAGTCCCCAATCCCGCTACCACAAAAATCCAAAGCGGTGGAGTAATCCGATACGTAAAATCCTGCAGCCATTCCTGCATCATCCCATAAGAAAGCGGTGCACCGATAAGGAAAGCAATCAGGATGAGTTTCGTATATCGTGTGGAAATGAGCGTGAGGATATTCCATGCTGAAGCGCCTGAAACTTTTCGAATTCCTATCTCCTTTGTCCGTTGTTCAAGGGTATAAATAATCATGCCCAACAGGCCGAGGCTGGCAATGAGTATAGCAAGTATTGACATAATGGTTAACACTTTTCCAAATTGTTGTTGTGTTTTAAAGCTATTGGCAAAGGTCTGATCCACAAATTCATACTCAAAGGGAGAATCGCCTGCATGCACTTTCCAAACTTTGCTCAACTCAGCAAAAGTAGTGCCCCAAGATTGACTGCTCTGTGGGGCTATGCGTAAAACAATAAACTGCTTGTCGCCATCAAAAACAATTTTATCTTTTATATGGAAAATCGCCATGGGTTCGATGGGGGAGGCCAGCGACACATAATTGAAATCAGCCATCACGCCAACAACTTCAAAAGCTATCTCGCTGCCAGGGTATTTTATTTTCTTCCCAATCACCGACTCATCGGCTCTCCATCCAATTCTTTCGATCGCTTTTTCATTCAATATTACCCGGCTTACATCGCCAGGTGTGGTCAAAGAGAAGTTTCTTCCCCATTTCATTTTAATGTTGAGCGATGGAATGTAACGCTCATCGGCTTTTGTGAAATTAAGCGAGAATACCTTTTCATCCTTCCCCTCGGCAATGAAAGAATCACCTCCCCAAATAGTGGGCGGCACCGAGGTGCACCATGAAGCATTGACTACACCGGGGATATTTAATGAGGCATTGGCAAGATTTTCTCCATCCTTAACACCTTCGGCATGTTTCAGCACCAACAGATTTGCTTTATCAAAACCTAAGTCTTTTTCAGACATGTAGTTGAGTTGCTCAAATACAATGGCGGTACAGATGATCAGCACAATGGATACGCTGAATTGAAATACCACTAAACTGTTCCGGAATGTTCTTCCCTCTCGGCCACTTTTAAGTTTACCTTTCATTGCCTCTACGGGATGAAAAGCGCTGAGAAAAATGGCCGGGTAACTGCCCGACACAGTCGCCATGAGCAACACCAGGGCCAGCAAGATGCCCATTAATCCAGGGTCACTAAACAAATTAACTTCCAGCGCCTTGCCGGTAATTAAATTAAAGCCTGGGAGTAACAGTTGGGTAAGCCCTAAGGCTGCCACCAGCGCAATCAAACAAAATATAAACGCCTCAATAAAATAGTTGACGCTTAATTCTTTTCGTCCCAGGCCAAGAATTTTGCGAATGCTAGCTTCTTTGATTCTTCGTGTGAACTGGGCGGTGGACAAATTCATGAAGTTGACGCACGATAACAAAATGATAAAAATAGCTGCCCCAATGAAAGAATAAATTATTTTGATATTTCCTGAATCATTGATTCGGTTATAGACAAGGGCAGATGGCAGATGAATACTGGTAAGGGGTTGAAGAAACAGTTCCCATTTTTTTCCTGATTTAATATAGTCATCGTAGGTCGTGTTCATGGCACGCTGTAAGGTCTCCTCGGCATACTTACGGGGAATTTTCACCAGCTTCGTCCGCGTGTTTTCAATGTCCGTATTTTTATCCAACTTCACATACGTTTCCAATTGGGTCCACACCCAACTCCAGTAGCGTTTCTTCACTTGCGGAAAACTATTCATAGACAATAGCACATCAAACTTGATATACGAGTTATCGGGGGTATCTTTCACAACCCCTGTAACTTCATACGTTTGCTGCTCTTCAGCAGAAGCCAATCCACCGAGGCGCACAAGTTTCCCGACAGGGTCTTCATTTCGAAAATATTTTTTTGCTGTGGATTCCGTCATCACCAGAGTGTTGGCCTGAACCAAGGCAGTCTCTGTATTTCCCTTGATGAAGGGGAAGTTAAACATCTTAAAAAAATTAGAATCGGCCGCAAGAATTTTATCCTCTTCAAATGAAATAATTTCATTTGAAGGACTGGCATACGAAACAATAAAATTGCCAGGCGTATGGATACTGGTGAGTAGTTCCACTTCTGGCAATTCTTCCTTTAGAGCAGTAGCCACTCCAGGGCCTGTAGATGCAAACTGGCTATCATCACCTTCTCCCCAGATGAAGGTCTGATTGACACGATAAATACGGTCTGCATCCTTATGGAAGCGATCGTAGCTAAACTCTTGTCGCACATAGAGGTAAATTACCAGTGTACTCACCATACTAACGGTGAGTCCCAGCAGGTTGATAATCGAAAATAACTTTTGCCGCTGCAGGTTGCGGATAAACAGGACCACATAATTCTTAATCATAAGGCTGGGTTTATTCTTCTTTGACAAAGGATGTACCAAAACAAAGAATGGTGTTTTCAGAAAAAATCAGCATACTATCCTTCACCCTAATGTTCAGTTATGGGGATAAGTGTTCGATATCGAAATGATTTATTAACTCGGTTTTATAAAGAAATTAGGTGTCAAGACACCTTGAAGGTGCAAGACACCTGGTCAATTTCCTGCCGGAAGTGCAGCTTTATTTGCTTCCCAATACTTTTCAATACGCAAGGCTACATTCTCGCGGATGTTCATGTAAAAGAAATTCATGTCTGCACGATGCCAGTTTTTTGTCCGCAACAAAAAGCGACCTTTAAAATAGGGTTTGTTAATCCACAACATACCCTCCTGATTTTGAGCATCGGCTAGATGAGGGGCAAATGTAAAGTGAAGCGCAACACCTCCCTTGTTTAAATCTTTCGCGGCAAATTGATTGCTTGAATTCCAAAGTAGGGGATTAGTAGAGAGTGACCCTTTGAAATAGCGATCATAATTTTCAGGATAATAATTTTTGGCAAAAGTATTCCAGGAAACCCACACGCCTACTTCGTCTGGCTTTTCACTTGGATGGATGGTTGTAAATGCATTAGGTCGGATTGCCCGGCCAATTAAGTAGGCTGCAACCAACTTCGTTTTCAATTCCTTTCCGTCAAAATAATCTTTTAGCAATCGCTCACAGTGATAACTTCCCTGACTATGAGATGCGATGACAATGGGCCGCCCTTGATTGAAATGCGCTAAGTAATATTCAAACGCAGCTTTCACATCTTGATACGCCAAGTCAAGTGCTTTCTCTCCGTCCTTTGGGTTGGGAGTATGAAAAGAATACAGGTGAGCCTGCCGATAATAAGGAGCATAAATGCGACAAGCACCATTAAAAATACTTGCCTGATTCAAAATAGTACTGAGTTGTATTTGTCTACTCAAGTCGATATCACTCACATCGGCATTCCACTTGTATTGGTTCTTAGGTTCATCCGTAAAGATGGTAGGATGCACAAAAAAAACATCAGCCTTTGCTGCCGCTTGAAGATCTTTCAGTCCTGATTTTTTAGGTATGCTGTCAGCTGCATCCACTTTATCCGGCAAGGAGGCCCAATGTTCTGATTTACTATAGTCTGGAGCGGGAGGTATGGCCGAGGAACTGAAACCCGAATCCAGAACGTATGATTTTTTGGAACAGGCTGTGCATAAAAGGAAGAGGATTGAAAGAAGAAATAATCTTGGCATGGTCAAAGTTCAATATTTCCAATGGAATTACCTTCCTATCAGGGAGATTTCCTGCATCATTCTCGCTGATCTCAGATTCTTATTGTGAAGATTTTCCATTCCAGTATAAATAGAAAGGAATACCCGCCAGCATTAGTCCTAGCCCCAAAAGAGCTTCACGAGGTTTTGTTAACAGCGTAACAACAATCAGCACAAGGCAAAACAAAATAAAAAATGCGGGGACAATAGGATAACCCCATGCTTTGTAAGGCCGATGAGCATCCGGCATTTTTACACGAAGAACAAATACACCTAGTGCTGTGGCTCCATAAAAAATAAACGAGGCGAAAACCAGCATATCCGTAAGCTGATCAAAACTTCCTGAGAAAATCAGAATGGCCGCCCACCACCCTTGTAATGTTATTGCATTTGATGGTGTATTATATCGGGGATGAATGTAAGCCGAGCTTTTAAAAAACATTCCCTCTTTGGCCATGGCATAAAATAACCGGGGTGGTGTAAGTAATGTTGTATTGGTACAACCAAATGTGGTAAACAGAATAAGAATGGAAATGAACACTCCACCGGGTCCACCTAAAAAGCGTTTAACAACTTCTACTGCAACAATTACATTTTGAGATTGGTCTGCTTTGATCACTTCATCAATCGGTAAGATGAATAAATAGGTAAAATTAATTCCTACATACACCACGATGACAAACAACACACCTAAACCAAACGCCAATGGCAATGTGCGATTGGGATTTTTTATTTCTCCACCCAGGTAGCCAATAGCACTCCACCCTTCATACGCCCAGAAGGCAGCTAAAAGTGCTGCAAAAATTCCGCTTAAAAATTCTCCATCCGTCCACGAACGTTGGACATAGCTGGTAGCAGGCGTTTGAAAATTTTCAAAACTTCCTCCACCCATAGTTAATCCCAAGACGATGATCAGAAAAATACTGAGTACCACCATGATTAAAATCCATCGGCTCAACCCTTCGCCAAACTTCAGTCCTATATAATTGACATACGAGAGACCACCGATCAACATTATCGCCACCAGTTTAACACCAAAATTATCAAAGGGTGTAAAGATGCCCCACCATGAAACGTGAGCCCAGGTTTCGGGGAGGGTTGGCAAGCTGATCATCGAGTTCAGGGATTCTGCAAATACGTAGGCTACAGATGCAGCCGAAGCAGAACGAATGGCTGTGAAGTTGGTCCACCCAAAAAGGAAAGCAAAAAATTTATTATAAATTTTCCGGTAATAAACATATTCGCCACCGGAGTCGGCCAGCATACCGGCAATCTCTGCATTGCTCAGCGCACCAAACAAGGAAATCAAACCGGCAGCTACAAGACACCAGAGTACCAAATCAGCCGAGCCCAATGCCGCTGACATGGGAGCTACCTTTTTATAAATACCAGATCCTATAATGGAACTTACCGTCAGCATGAACACAGAGAATAGTCCCAGTGAACGAACTAATTCTCCTTGCTTTTCAGAGGACATGCTGATTCATTCTGTTCAAGATAGTCTTATTTCTCATCCAATAATCCATAAGCCTCCTCATAGTGGGTTATTAAATTCTTCCAATCAAAAGCGGATGAGTAATTCTCAACGTTGTTGCGCTGCATGATGCGGCTTCTCCGGTCTTGGATGAGGAACTTGTAAAGAAAAGTAGCCAATTGTTTAGCACTCCAGTCAAATGTCCGCTTGCCACGCTCTACGACAAACATGCCACCTTTTTCATGATCCGGCATATTTTGCAATAAGTAATCTCCGAACCCACTCAGATCGCTTGTTACGGCAGGTACTCCACTTGCCATACATTCCAGCGGAGTATAACCCCAAGGCTCATAATAACTTGGAAAAATTCCAAGGTGACACCCGCGCACAAACTGACTGTAGTCCATGCCAAAAAGCGGATTCGTAGAGTTAATAAAGTCGGGATGATAAACAATCTTGACTTTGTCTTCTTCCCGGTTAAGCATATTTCTGCGAACCAAAAATTGCAGGATGTCATCTGAGTCTTCATTCACCAACTTGTGGGTCACGGGCAATGGCATCTTATTACTCTTCCAGGATTGTATTGTTCTCCGATAACGCAGCTTCCAATATTCGTCCACAAAATCATTAAGCTGAGGAAGGCGATGGTCCTTGCGGATGGTACTTTCAAAAAACAATCGCTTACCCACCTGGCGCTGTATGGCTTCACAGGTTTGTCGCATCTCCTCCATTACTGCTCTTGATTGCAATACTTCCGGTTTGATACTATAGAACTCGCGTTTGGTGACAAAGAACATGACTACCGTTATATCGGATTTTTCCTGCCTCAATTGATTATTGAGATGAACCAATGCTTCAAGAGTTAAATCAAATCCTTTATTCTTATATTCATAACGACCGGATGTAAAAAAATACATGGTCTTATCCAAATCAAAGGAGTAGGAGCTAAAGAAATGTCCCATCACAAACTGATGGATCTGTTCCTTGTAGTTAGCATGAAGGTTTTGAAATTCATGTAGGGCTTCAAAGCGCTCAATGTTAAGTCCATTGGGGAGAATGACTTCTGGTTGGCGTCTTAGAATATGTTTGCATTCACGCGCGGTAACATCGCTCACCGTAGTCATTACATCACAACTTTGTGCACAACCGTATTCAATGGCGGCTTCTGTTTCAACTCCAAATTTTTTGGCTTCGTCTTCCCACCGGAAAAAAGGAAGGTGCGCATAAAATAAAGGTGAGTTGATTGCCAGGTGGCGCCCCAATTGCGTGGCATGGGTAGTAAACACGGTCTTCACTCGCATCCTTTCACGCTTCATATCCAAAATGGGGAGGCCAGCCATCCACTCATGAAAATGACCGACTAATTTTTGATCTTCTCCCACCAACTTGACCAATTCATCAAAAAATAGTTTCGTGAGATAGGCGAATGCAATTACCTGATCCACTAAAGCATTACCGGCAGGTATAGCAATATGATGATTCTTCCAGAGCAAATACTTAATCACATTCATGACCTTATCCTCAATCACATTCGGATTGAGGAGCAACACTCTGGGCTTGCCTGTGATCAACCACTCGGCATAGGTTACATCGTATCCCTTTTTACTAAGATTGGCTGCGGCCAATCCAAAAATATCGGCTGAATCATCAATGGGCTCGAGCTCGGCCAAAATGCTTTTATTAAGAAAGGGGCCAATCATACAAAACCGACCACTGCGATTTGCCATCATGGCGGGAGCTTTTGACCGAATTACGGTATAGATCCCTCCTACTTGATTGCATACTTCCCATGCAACTTCTACAAGAAGTTCATTCTTCTCAAGGGCTTGTTTTTTTTCAACACGTTTTGGCATAGGTTAAGTCAATTTGACTGAAAGAGGATGAATTAGCTTCAATTTAATGTCAAATTTTCTGAAAAACACTATTTCCAAGACATGGATTCTAATTTGATCGAAGGGAATAGGAATATAAAACAGGTGTCTACTTATTATCATTGTTATGAACTTTGAAAAATTCACTATAAAATCTCAGGAATCACTGCAAAAGGCAGCTGAAATTGCTGCAGCCAAACAGCAACAGGCCATTGAACCGGGGCATCTGCTAAAAGCAATTCTTGAAACGGATGAGAACGTGTCCAATTATTTATTCAAGAAACTTAATATCAATGCCACCATACTTGATACGAAGTTGGAGGAGGTACTGGATTCCTATCCCAAAGCCTCAGGACAGCAACCCTACTTATCAACTGCTTCGAATACCGTATTACAAAATGCGGAGAAGGAATTGCGTGAATTTAAGGATGAATACATTGCCGTGGAACACTTGCTGCTCGCGCTATTTTCTACCAAGGATAAAGTAGCGTCCATCATGAAAGATGCAGGCTTTGAAAAAACTGCATTGATCAAAGCGATTAAAGAACTTCGGGGTGGTGCTAAAGTAACCGATCAAAATGCCGAGGCGAAATACAAATCCTTGGAGCGCTACTCCAAAAATTTAAATGATCTCGCCAAAAAAGGAAAGATCGATCCGGTAATTGGACGCGATGAAGAGATAAGGCGCGTCTTACAGATTCTTTCACGAAGAACGAAGAACAATCCAATGCTCATCGGTGAGCCTGGTGTTGGAAAAACGGCAATTGTAGAAGGTATGGCACAACGTATTGTCAATGGCGATGTGCCTGAAAATCTAAAAAGTAAAATACTGGTGTCATTAGACATGGGTCTATTGGTAGCCGGTGCAAAATATAAAGGAGAGTTTGAAGAAAGATTGAAAGCGGTCATCAAAGAAGTTACTGATTCCAATGGCGAGATTGTTCTCTTCATCGATGAAATTCATACGCTCATCGGTGCCGGTGGTGGAGAAGGAGCCATGGATGCAGCCAATTTGCTAAAACCTGCTTTGGCCAGAGGAGAACTCCATGCTATTGGCGCCACTACATTAAAAGAATATCAAAAGTACATTGAGAAAGACAAGGCGCTAGAACGAAGATTTCAGACGGTGACCGTTGATGAACCTTCTGTGGAAGATTCTATTTCAATTCTTCGGGGTATCAAAGATAAGTACGAATTACACCATGGCGTTCGGATCAAAGATGATGCGGTGATTTCTGCTGTGGAATTATCCAGTCGCTATATCACTGATCGCTTTCTTCCCGACAAGGCCATTGACCTGATGGACGAAGCAGCAGCAAAGCTAAGACTGGAAATGGACTCGCTTCCCGAAGAACTGGATGAATTGAATCGTAAGATCATGCAATTGGAAATTGAGCGGGAAGCCATTCGAAGGGAAAAAGACAAAGACAAAGAGGTAATCTTAAGTAAAGAGATAGCGGAGCTCAGCGGAGAACGAAACGAACTCAAAGCCCAATGGGAAAATGAAAAGGCTATTGTTCACAACCTTCAAAAGGAAAAAGAAAATATTGACAAACTAAAATACGAAGCCGAACAAGCCGAGAAGGCAGGTGACTATGGAAAGGTAGCGGAGATTCGTTATGGTAAAATAACGGAAGCTGAAAAACGTCTTAAAGATCATCAGCATAAAATGAAAGAAATGCATGGCGAACATTCCTTACTGAAAGAAGAAGTAGACAGCGAAGATATTGCCGAAGTAGTCGCTAAATGGACCGGTATTCCCGTTTCAAAAATGCTTCAAAGTGAACGTGAAAAACTTTTGACACTGGAAGAAGAGTTGAGCAAACGTGTAGCCGGTCAGGAAGAAGCTATTCGGGCCTTGAGTGATGCAGTTCGCAGAAGCAGGGCTGGGTTGCAAGATCCAAAAAGACCAATTGGCTCCTTCATTTTCATGGGCACCACGGGCGTGGGCAAAACAGAATTATCAAAAGCTTTGGCCGATTATCTTTTCAACGATGATAATGCCATGGTGCGTATTGATATGAGCGAATATCAGGAACGCCATTCTGTAAGCCGATTGATAGGTGCACCTCCTGGTTATGTAGGATATGATGAAGGAGGGCAATTAACAGAAGCGGTCCGGAGAAAACCTTATTCTGTTATTCTTTTGGATGAAATTGAGAAGGCCCATCCCGATGTGTTTAATATTTTGCTTCAGGTTTTAGACGATGGTCGGCTAACAGACAATAAAGGGCGCATCGCCAATTTTAAGAATACCATTATTATCATGACCACGAACATCGGTTCGGCCATTATTCAGGAAAGCTTTGAAAAAATAACCAACAGTAATTATTTTGAAGTCATTGAGGAGACCAAAGATCAGGTTTTGGATCTACTGAAGAAGTCGGTGCGACCGGAATTTATCAACCGGATCGATGAAATTATTATGTTCCGTCCTTTGAGCAAAGGCGACATAAGAAAAATCGTAGAAATACAATTTGAGCTCATCAAAAAGCGTTTAGGGGATAGTGGGGTTAAACTGGATATCGCTGAAAAGGCGTTAGACAGGTTGGCCAAATTGGGGTATGACCCGCAGTTTGGGGCCAGGCCACTGAAAAGGGTATTACAGCGCGAAATTTTAAATGAGCTTTCGAAACAAATTTTATCCGGAAAAGTAAACAAAGACTCGGTAATTTTTGTTGACATGAAAAACGAGGTTGAATTTGAGTTTATCAATCTCGACAAAGCAGAAGTAGTAGAAGAGCTATAAAGAGTGTGAGGCCCCGGATTCACCGGGGATGTTTGGTGAGGTAGTTCCGATTTCACATCGGGACAGGTTTTTGGGGTTAGGGCGTGCTGAGGAGCACGCCCTTCTTTTTTTTGAAAGAAAAGCCTGATTAGTTCTGACCAGATATTGAAAAGATTTTCTTTCCTTCGAGGTACGTAGCTACAATCTTTGTATTCAAAATGTCCATTTCCTTTGCTTTCATTAGGTCCTGATCGAGAAAAATAAAATTCGCCTTCTTACCAACTTCTAAACTTCCAATTTCTTTTTCCATAAATCCAGCCTTGGCGGCCCAAAATGTAATCCCTCTTAAGGCTTGCTCTCTGGTTAAAGCATTTTCAACTTGAAAGCCTTCTGTGGGAAGGCCTTCGCTGTCTCTCCTCACAACTGCCGAGTAAAATGTTTTAATAGGATTCATGTCATCAATGGGAAAATCTGTCCCTAATGCAATCCAACCATTCTGCTGCAGAAGCTGCTGAAAGGCATAACCACCCTTCAATCTATCCAATCCTAATCGCTCGTCTGCCCAATCCATATCACTTATGGTAGCCGTTGGTTGAACAGAGGGAATGATAGATGCCGCTCCAAATAAATCAAAATCGTTTTCGTTGACGATCTGCGCATGTTCTATTCTCCAGCGCTTATCATTTTTACCTTGCAAATGTTTATTGTAAATCTCTGCTATAATCCGATTGGCTGAATCACCAATGGCATGAGTGCACATCTGGAAATCCGTTTTGGAAAGAACAGAAGCCACCGAATCAAAATGACTATAGGTGTTCAAGAGAAAACCACTGTAGCCCGGCTTATCCTGATAAGGTGCTAACAAACAAGCACCACGACTACCGAGTGCTCCATCGGCAAAAACCTTAAATCCCTTTACATAAAGTTTATCGGTCTTATATGGTCCCCGTGAAATAAACTTATCGTAATTTTTCTTTTTATCGGAGAGCATCACATACATCGGCATATCGACCGCACCTGCTCGTTGAAGTGAATCCAGAAGATCAACCTCTTCGTAATCCAATCCGCAATCAGTAAGTGTAGTTAAGCCAAGCTCAAAACATTTTGTCTGGGCAGCGGTAAGCCATTTGGCAACCTCTTCTTTAGAAGGTCTTGGCAAAGATGCATTAAACAAGTGCATGGCATTGTCGATCAGGATACCCGTTAGCGTACCTTTTTCAGTGATGATTTCACCTCCGCTTACTTTCTGACTTGGTTTAATGCCGGACAATTCAAGCGCTACTTTATTCGCCAATACGGTGTGACCATCCACTCGGTACAAAGCAACCGGAGTTTTTGGAAATAACTCATTAAGTTTTGTGTTTGTTGGAAAAGACTTATCCGAAAATTCATTTTGATCCCATCCCCTGCCTTTTATCCATTTTTCACCCGGATGCTGTTCTGAAAATGTCTGAACCCGAGCAATTACCTCCTCAAAGCTTTTGCTACCATTCAAGTCAACCGTGAAGAGTGATTCACCATACCAGAAGAAATGAACATGGGCATCAATAAATCCTGGAAAAATAACCTGGCCTTTGGCATCAACTATTTCGTTTGCTGAATACGAATCGAGAATGTCTTTATCTGAGCCTGTGGAAATAATTCGTCCCTCTTTAATAGCCATGGCCTGCTTGATAGAAAACAGACTATCCACCGTATAGAGTAATCCATTATGAATGATTAAGTCGGTTTTTGTTTTTTGTTTGCATGAACTTAAAGCTATGCCAATCAAAAGTGTAGCTATTACAAAGGATCTCATTCTTTGTTGAATTTAGTTAATGGCCTGCATTTGATACTTATCTCTTCAAAAAATCCTCCTTCAGTACTACTCCAATGGATTCAAGTAAAAAATCTGAATTTGTTTTTGAGAAGACAACGGGTGGCTTAATTTTCAAGACATTGTTGAATGGTCCATCTGTGCTCATCAATATGCCTTTATCACGCATACGGTTGGCAAAATAGGAAGCTTGTTCCGTGGCAGGCTCCTTTGTCAGCCTGTCTTTTACCAACTCAAAACCAATAAATAAACCGGGGCCACGGACATCGCCAATGATTTCAAATTCTTTCATTAAATTTTTCAAGCCTGCTTTCAGGTAATCGCCAATTACCTTTGAGTTTTGTTGCAAGCCTTCATCCTTAATCACTTTCAATACTTCTAAACCGATGGCACAAGACACCGGATTGCCCCCAAATGTATTGAAGTATTCCATTCCATTTTTAAAAGCATCGGCTATAGCTTGTGTTGTTACCACTACGCCCAAGGGATGACCATTGCCAATGGGTTTGCCAATTGTAACAATATCTGGCACCACGTCATGTTCTTGAAAAGCCCAGAAGTGATCACCGCATCGGCCACAACCAGTTTGTACTTCATCGGCCACACAGATACCTCCAGCACTATGCACATAATGGTATGCCTCTTTCAAAAAATTTCCCGGCAACTCAACTTGTCCGCCACAACTTATTACAGATTCAAAAATTAATGCCGCTGGCTTGCGACCCAGCTTTGCCATACTATTGATTGATTCCTGCACATGAGCAGCATACTTACTTCCGGCCTTTGGATCTTCTGAACGATACAATCCACGATAGACATCAGGAATAGGTACCACATGAATATGAGAAGCAGCACCTGTTCCTCCCCGTCCATCAAATTTATAAGAACTGATTTCTACACAACCGTTCGTGTTGCCATGATAACCCACTTCAGAAACGATAATATCTTTTTGGTTCGTGTAATTTTTAGCAAGTCGCAGTGCTAACTCATTCGCTTCACTCCCAGAGTTTACCAAAAAAGCTACGTTGAGTGGTGGTGGCATAGTAGTCAATAACTCCTCGACAAACTTTACAAGGTTTTCGTGCAAGTATCGTGTGTTCGTATTAAGGACAGCCATTTGCCGCTGGCCGGCAGCTACTACGCGCGGATGTTCATGACCTACATGCGCCACATTATTTACGGTGTCTAAATACCTGCGTCCGGTATCATCCAACAAATAAGTACCAAACCCTCTTACCATTTTGATAGGATCACGATAAGAAATACTCATGTTCTTACCAAGATGCTGCTTTCGATAATCAACAATTTCCTCTTTGGCAAGCGTTGGTTTCGGACTTGACGTTTTTCCTGTTAATAATAACCAGGGATCAGGAGAAATGCTTTTCCATAGTTCGCGTTGTGAAGCAAACGCTACTCCGGGAAAATCTCCCCGCATGCCAAGCATGTCTAGTATAACCTGAAAGTGAAGATGCGGTGGCCAGTTTCCATTTTCATAACTCGATCCTACCCGACCAATCGTTTCTCCTTTCTTTATAACCTGACCAGTTTTTAATGAAGTGAGTGAGTCTTTTGTCAGGTGACCATAAAGGGTATAGAAAATAAGATCTGCTGAAACCTGATGCTGCAAAATAATGGCTGGGCCATAATCCCGATCTCCGGTATTGTTGGCAAAACTGTGAACCGTCCCATTCAACACTGCAAATACTGATGAACCCTCTTTTGTAAAGAAATCCAGACCGGTATGAATTGTTCTCCAGGTAAATGCATCATTGCCACGGGCAGCAAAGGCATCGGTAGTATAAAAAGCTCTTGCCTCATCGTATCGACCAATGGCTAATGAGGCACCTGCGTCATCCATTAAGCGAGTGATTTTACGATCAAGCAGTTTGGCGTCCGTCAAATTTTGGGTGTTACCCGTATCAAGACTTCCTACACTTAAGTCAAGCCAAATTAAATTCTCAGTATTTTTTACAGGAAATGCCGTGAGTTTATAATTTGAGGCTGACCACAATCCAAAATTCTTAAGTTTAGGACATGCTTCTAAACCACATGCATTCCTGAATGCATAGTGAACCAGTTCAGGGGAAAGCGCCCGAAGTTTTGTTAACAGATCCCATGCAGACTTTGCGCTAATTTGAAGATAATTATTTTCGGGATGCTCAATTCGGTTCATCTCCGAACAGGTAACACTAATTAACAGGCGCGTGGTTACCAACGAAAACAGAACATTGAGCTCCTCTTCAGTAATTTTAAATACGCTGTTAAATCCCCTCACTACATCGCATGCCGTTTCCAATGGGCCCGGCTTATCCATTATTGCATAGGCGATAGCGATGGCTAATTCATTTATGGTGTGTGTATGAACAACATCACCAAAATCAATTACCCCAGGAACATGAGGATCGGTGAGATCATGACTAACCAATACGTTATAATCATTTGCATCATTGTAGATAACACTCTGACGCAACCGCGGAAAGGCGGGGATAGCCCGATCTTCAAATAAAGAGTAGAAATAATTTACCAACTTTAATCTTTCACCTTTAAAATTCTCAAGGTGGGATTTAATCCAACCCGCTTGAGCTAAATCCCATTTTATAAAACGGTGAGCCCCCGGGTGTTTGAAGTCTGATAATGATTGACATAATTTTCCGCACAATTCTCCCAGACGTTCATAAAGGATTGGCGTTTGAGGATTAACTTTTGCGAAAACACGACCCTCTACCCACGTCAGCAAGCGCACCATTCTTAGCTTTGATTCTTCATCTATAAGCTCCAGTATTTCCTTCCCGTCTATTGCCTTTACAACTTTGGAAACCTGAAGGCCGACTGGCTTTCCGGATAAATGGTGGATTACCGCATTTTGAAGATCCAGATTTGCTCTTTGTTCTTTTTGGTTTGCGATTTTTAGAATGAAACACGATCCATCAGTTGATCTTACAAAAAAGTTGAGATCAAGTTCACCTGCTAGCGCAGAGAGTTCAGCTTCCACCCCGTATCGCTCTTTAAGAAAATTACGAAGGTTGTCTTCCGAAAATTTCATGTGTTAAAAAAATGCCGCAATACGATCTCGAAGTCTAAACCCCCTCCTCAATATGAAAATGTTTTTTCAATCGATCTTCTCCTTTGCGATCCATCAATAATACAAGGTAATCTCCAATCTCAACTTTAATGGAGCCTTCGGGATTCTTCATCAGTTTACGCACCCCATTTTCAACTTTCACCACTCCGATTAAGATAACATTGCACGCCTTCTTTAAATCGAAAAAAACTTTTTCATAAAAAACTCCGGCAAAGGGATTGCCTTCCTTCACCGAAATTTGCTTCATATCATATTCATGGTCTTCATGAGCGTATGCAATAATCTCTTCACTGAAAATGGCTACATCGGGTTCGTAGATATAGCTTGCTAATAATTTTGAAGAAATCTCATTCTTAGAAATCGCATACGTAACTCCTGCACTCTGGAAAGTTGATTTCAGATTTCCATTGTCCAGGGTAACAACATAATTTAAATTAGCATAATGTTTTTTGATATTGATGATGTAAACGAGTTTCTCCGTGTCATCATCCAGGTTAATAAAAACAATAGAAGCTTCTTTTAAGTTGGCTTTTTCCAGCAAATCAAAATTATTGTAGTCCGAGAAAAGGGTATAAACCTGATCGGTATTGTAATACTCACGGATAATATCAATACTTGGTCTGTCTTTAGTAATGATAGCCACTTGCTTGCCCGCTGCGAGCAGGTGAGTAATTACCGAATTTGAAAAATCATTCCATCCAATGATGACGACATGATTCCTAAACGTGGTGCCATTCAGGCCTAAAATTTTCTCTTCTTTAAGTGTTGTCATAAAATTTGCAATCTGTCCAATGATAAAACCATAAACTCCAAGGCTTGAAACTAAAAAGAAAAAACCGATCATGCGTCCCCAATAGGTGACCGGATAGATATCACCGTAACCTACGGTGGTTAGCGTGGCTACCACATACCACAAGGCATCTTGCAGACTATTCACCGTAGCCAGAGGTGCGCCCTCCTCCAGATCCATTAGCAGCGCAATCAGGCACGCATATACAAAGGTCACCGCCAAAACGGTAATAAGTGTTTTTCTGGATTTTTTCCTCCTGAACTTAGATTTAGGCACTGATTACTATAGCTTTTGTTCAAAAAATACGGAAAAGGAATTACTCATTGCACTTTTCCAAAATCTTTCCTACTTCCTGAGTTTCAATCAACCGCTGGGTATTGCCCCAGTTGCCATAAATATAGGTAGCTATCTCGGCAATCTCCAACTCGGTTAAGAAAGGAATCCCTGGCATGGACTTATTGAAACTCTTTCCGTTGACAATAATCTCGCCTTCTTTACCATATTTCATCAGGCAAATAACTTCTTCAAAATTATTGTTCATGTAGTCCGATGCCAACGGAGGATAAACCCGGCCCAGGCCTTTCCCTGAAGATTGATGACAATTCGTGCAATGCTTTACGTAAAGTAGTTCGCCCTCTACAAAATACTGTTGTGTTTTTACGGATTGGGAGTTGGAATTTCTACTACACGCCAAAAAGAAGGGAGTCAAAAAAACAAAAAATACAGCTGCTCCCGATGCTCTATTCATATTTCCCGTCTTAGCCTTTTGATATCTACAATCAATCGATTAACATCCACTTCTTTCGTTCCATCATATTTTCCGCGAATTCTTCCCAGTTTATCGATGAGCAAAAAGGCGCCACTATGAATAAACCCATCCGGCTCTGATTTATCTTCCATAGCAGTGGCAAAGTAAGAAGTCTGAGCAATCTTATAGATAGAGTCTTTCACACCTGTCACGAAATGCCATTTTTTACTTTCCACCTCCAGTCGCTCGGCAAAATCATGAAGTAATGCCACGGTGTCATACTCGGGGTCAATGGTGTGTGAGAGCAGCAGTACGTCAGGCATATCCCTTGTAACCTCATATACCCTGAGCATCTGCGATTTCATAATGGGGCAGATGGTGCGACAAGAGGTAAAGAAAAAATCAGCTACATAAATCTTATCGTTGAAGGTAGCCTTGGTGATTTCTGAACTGTCCTGATCCACGAATGAAAATGGTGCAATGGTATGATAAACTGTATCCGTGCCAACCACTTCACGCTGTCCAAAGATGGGGAGCTTCTCTTCTTTTGGACTGCACGAAGTTAAATATAAGCAGAAGGTGGTAAGCAGCAGGCAAGCAGCTGCCTTGAATTTATTCTTAAGCGCATCTCTAAAAATCAGAGTGATCGTCATTCTATCTCCTGAATCCGGTATTCTATTGTACAGTAATTTCATCTCCTTCCATTATTTCCAAGTGATCTGTTGCTACTACATTTTGTCCAAAACATATTTTGTTATTCTGTTTTCGGTATTGAGCGAGCGTGTACAAGGGTTCTATTCCCTTTTCTCCGGTATCCTGATTCACCGTAGTTAAAATGCATCGGCCGCATGTCTTTACACCCACAAAACGATTACGGCCTATGGTAAAATGTTTCCAGGTATCTTCTTCGTAGGGCACCCCACCGTTGAATACCAGGTTGGGTCTGAACCGATTCATCGGAACAGGCTGCTGAAGCCTGGCATTTAAATCAGCGAGAGATTGCTCACCAATAATAAGAAAAGGATAACCATCGGCCAGACCCACTTGTTCATCATTCACTTTATATAAAGGATCAACCGGCCGGAGGTTTTCTTCCGGGAAAGAAACCAACTTGCATTTCAAGCCCAATCGTTCAGAAAACCAGCTGCTGCATGTCTCGCTCACTTCCCTCACCTCTACGACATCGTCCCAAATTTTAGAAATCAAAGTAATAGAAGTCGTTTGATGAAATGGAATGGCAAGCTGATCTTGATGGAAAGTAATCATGAGTTGCTTTGCTGTCACCTCCAAGGCCACCTTAAACAAAGCCATTTTAGGATACACACGTTGTGTCATAAATACACCGGCATCATCTATCAGCATCCAGCGTCTGTCATACTGAAGGCCCTTTTCCAATACCTGGGCTGACTTTAGCCGAATGCCGCCCAATGACTTAACCGGGTAAATCCAAATTTCGCTTAGAATACGTTTATACATGTCTAAAGCAGTTGGCTCTAAAAATCTAATCTCAAATTTAGTAATACTGTGGTTAATCCTAGGCAAATAATCAATTTGTATGAACTATGTTACAGCTTAGGTGTTTAACCATTATCTTGAAAAAAAATAACTATGGCCACTGAGTCTGCACTTTGGTATCTTGAAAGCGTTGACTTGTATGACATACTTTGTCCCCACAAAGTAAAATCGATGGCTGAACGTCATTCGTTTAATTACTTTAAGAAGGATCAGTTTGTTTATTTCCCCGAGGAGACGGCCACCAATATTTATATGATTGCGGAGGGCCGGATACGGATAGGGCACTATCTGGAGGATGGAAGAGAGGTAGTGAATACCATTCTTGGCAGGGGAGAAATATTTGGTGAACTGGCCCTGGCGGGTGAACTCATCCGAAAAGATTTTGCACAGGCCATGGATGACAATACCACCGTTTGCCCGATGAGCATTGAAGACTTAAAAGCGCTGATGCTGGATAACCGGGAGTTAAGTTTTAAAATGATAAAACTCATGGGCCTTCGCCTGATGAAGCTGGAGCGTAAAGTGGAACTGCTTGTCTTTAAAGATGCACGAACGCGCATCATCGAATTTCTTAAAGACTCAGCTTCGTGGAAAGGTAAGAAAGTTGGATTTGAAACCATGATTCCCACCAAGCTGACGCATAAGGACATCGCTGCGCTAACAGGAACATCGCGCCAAACGGTTACCACTATTCTCAACGAACTTAAAGATCAGAACCTGATTAACTTCGACAGAAGGAAAATTCTGATACGAGACCTGAACAACTTAAAATAAGGACATCTCTAAAAACCCAGAGTGATCGTCATTCTGAGGGAGGCACGACCGAAGAAGAGATGTGCCCATAAGAAATTCATCCATCAGGAATGCTTACCGGGGATTCAACAAATGGGCAAGCTCTTCAGGTAAATCTTTTACCTCGTCAACATCCCGCAACGGAGGAGAAAGTGAATAGCCCAGATTTAGCCTTTCAAAATCCTTCATGGTTTCCGTACATACGGATTCGGTGCTCCAGGCTTTATTTTTGAATATCTCCAGTATAAGTTTCTTCATACCCAATAAATAATATCCCCCATCCAAAGCAGGACCAATGACTGCATCATGATGGTCTAGCCGCTCGAAAGATTGTGTGATAATTTCCGGAGTAAGCTCAAAACAATCGGTCCCAATAATGACAATCTTTTGATAGCCCTGTTCAAACCCGGAAGCGAATGCGTTCTTCATTCGCTCCCCCAGGTCACGTCCGGTCTGAATTTCCTTTTTGTATTTGGCCAATGGCCAATTGTCTTCCCGGTCTACAAAGTCTGAATAATATAATGATTTGTCCATCACAAGATTTTCAGTTACTTCTCTTGTTTGGGCCGAGAGTCTCAAATAGATAGCGAGGGCTTTCTCATCTCCGATGGAGGCAGCCAATCGTGTTTTTACTTTACCCAATTCGGGATTGCGATAAAAAATGATGAGCAGTTCTTTATTCACTTGTATACTTTAATTCCTTTGGTGAGCCATTGTGACCAGTTTTCATTGTAGGTATGAACGCTGTCCGTCAGGTGGTCAATTTTATTAACCACCGGATGGCCTTCATTTACCCATTGAAAAATCCCTCCGTACAAATTTTTAACATTTTTAAATCCGGCCGATTTTAATTTTTCCCCCACTCTTTCACTTCGATACCCGACCGAACAATAAACAATGATAGCAGAATCCTTATTAAACTTGTCTACCATTCTTGTAGTAAACGAACCGTAATCCAAAAAATTGGCTGTGCGAATGTGGCTAATTCCATATTCTTCAGGGGAACGAATATCAAGCAGAACCACTGACGTACCTGAATCCATTAATGTCAAAAGTTCATTTGGCGTAATGGTAACCACCGAATTCCGGTACAATGATTTTAACTTCTTGTCGAAAGCGGTTTGAGCCTCGGCAAACAAAAAGGTGGCAAATAATAGGGCTATGCAGGCTGTTGTTCTTTTTTCCATAGCAGTTCATACACAAGATACCCAAAAACGAGTGAATATTCCACTAACGTAATCCCCAGGTTTTCTGAAAATTCTTCCTGCCTATAGCCAACATAAGTAAGAAAAATTAATCCGGTCCACACCATGGGAAACTTAAACCGGGTAAAAACCGATAGGGCAAGCAAAGTCGTTATGTACCAGGGGTGAAGCGTAGTGGTAAACAGAAAGTAGACCCAGAGGGTCCACATCATGGCCAAAGGCAACGTGACTAATTGATAGTCAATAGTCAACGGGGTTTTGACCGAATCGATCGATCGAGATCTGGCAACTATTGATGAAGCGATAGCAAATGAAACGATCAGAATACCCGCCACCAATCCCAACTTCCATCCTGTTGATTGAATAATGTTAAAGCCTTTGTACCAAAATCCGTATTCACGAACGAGATAATAGAAGCTTGCATTAAATTCAAATTTCTTAAAATAAAGACCAAGGCTTTGACCGAATCCTGTTATGATTTCACTATCCCACAAGGGAAGGAATAGGAAAATACCACAGAGAAGTATAATGACACAAAAGCCGAAAGCTCTTCTCCAACCAAGCCGGAGCACTAACAAAGGAATAAAAATCAGGGGCAGTAGCTTAGCGCAAATAGCCACACCAAAACTCAAGGCCGCTTTGATGACTCTTTTGTCAACAATAAAAACAATACTTAGTAACAGGAAGAAAATTACAAATGCCTCAAAGTGCAGATTTCCGGTAAGCTCTAAAATTACAAGAGGATTGAGTGCGTAGACAAGAACATCTTTTACAGGCAGATTAAACCTTTTTAAAAGTGAGCACAGGATAAAAATACTTCCTATCTCAGCCGCTATCAGCAAGCTTCTCATAACAACAATACTACCGAGAATCGAATGGGGAGATAACTTGACAGATAACCAAAATATAAATTGAGCAAAGGACGGATAAATTGTAAAATATTCCTGACTGTTAAGTTTGTCGAACAAAGCTTTATCAATTCCGGGTACGCTACTACCCGGCTGAAGATAATAAGCAGGTAACTCTAGGAAGGGATGATATCCGGAAGCCAGTAAGCGACCATCCCAAATAAAACGATAAACATCATCTGATAGACTGGGAACGGCCACCATCAAGCTAATTCTAAAAACAAAGGCTGCTATAATCCAAAATTGGACTTGCGTGTCTGATACTTCTTTAATAATCCACAGGTAGATTAAAAAGAGAATGCCATAGATTAAGAAAAGTGGTACGGTCTCATGTCTATCTATACCAAAGCCCATATAAATATAGGCCAGCAACGAAATGACTGCCACGAAGTAACTAATAAGTTTCTGCCTAGGCATTAAAAGAAGGCTTCACTGAATAATAAAAGACAGCGCCAAAGCCCAACGCGAGCATAGCATGAAAAATCAGAAGACCTCCATCGCGAAGCATTATGCCTGAAGCTATTCCACCTAGAAAATAAAGACACAAGAAACCTTCCAAGATAGTCTGAGGGTTGATCGTTGTCTTGACATAAACATTTCCCTTCCAGGTTTTTTGTTTTTCCGAAAGGTTGAATTTAGGTGTGCGTATGAACGGTGTCTTCCGCCCTAACAGGCCTTCCATTACGGCAAGGCCATTATGAAGAGACAACCCCATGGAAACAATGATAAACCGAGGATAGAGGTATAGAAAAATTTTTCCCGTTCCTGTAGGGTAAAATCGTTTAGTGGCTACCCAATAAAATAGTGTGATGGATAAAAAGCCACAAAGAAAAATAATTCCAAGATTAAAGAGCCATTCAATTTCTGGATGATTGTGCTTAATATAAAGCATGGGTATACTCAATATGGCCGCCACTAAAAGACATACAAAAACCGAGCTGTTAAAAAGATGAAAGAAGGCATGCATTTTATTTTTAACAGAAAAATCAGATCGCAATACATTTCCAAAATTCTTTCTTGCTGTTTCTGCCGCACCCTTGTTCCAACGATACTGCTGCGATTTAATGGCGGGCATAATTATCGGAAGCTCGCCCGGAGTTTCAACATCCTCCAGGTAAACAAACTTCCAATTTTTTAATTGAGCGCGGTAACTGAGATCAAGATCTTCTGTCAACGTATCGTGGCTCCATCCCCCGGCATCATCTATGCATTTTTTCCGCCAAACTCCACCGGTACCGTTGAAGTTGATAAAACTTCCGGCAGCGCTGCGTGCATTTTGTTCAATTGAAAAATGGGCATCTAAACCAAAAGCCTGAAGTTGCGTGAGCAATGAATAGTCTTTGTTCAAATGGCCCCATCGTGTCTGGACAACACCAATACTCTCGTTTGCAAAATGGGAAATAGTCTTCATTAAAAAATCTTTAGAGGGAATAAAATCAGCATCAAAGATGGCAATGAACTCACCTGTGGCCGAATGCAAGCCATGATCCAAAGCGCCTGCTTTATATCCAATCCGATTCTCGCGATGGAGGAGTTTGATGTCCAGTTCAAGCGGTCGCAGGGATTCTATTTTTCGAAGCAGAATCTCAGTCGTCTCATCGGTAGAATCGTCCAGGATTTGGATTTCAAATTGATCCTTAGGATAATTCAATTTACTGATGGAATCAATAAGACGTTCCACTACATATTTTTCATTATAAATGGGAAGCTGGATTGTTACTTTAGGAAATATAGAAAGTGTATCGGTCTTAGTTTCCATTTTTTGCTTTCTGGTCCGCTGGTAAATTCGTGTAAGGTGAAGCTGGCCCAGACTAAACAGGAAAATGTAGAGGAGTGAAAGTGAATATAAAAGGGTGATTGCTATTTCCATTTTGTTGCTAGCCGTGAAAACCAATGCGATTAAACATACTTAAATAGGGTATACAAAATCTTATACCCTGCCATCACTGTTCCCTTCACTGTTCCTGAAATTTTTGAAAACCCGATTCGCTTTCGGTAACGCACGGGCACTTCAACGCAACGATAACCCATTTTTGCGGCTTTGAGTTGCATCTCCACTGTCCAGCCATAGGTTTTATCTTCCATCTTAAGTTCCAGAAGAGTTGAGAACCTGATCGCCCGAAAGGGCCCAAGATCGGTAAACTTCACCTTATAAATCCATTTCAAAAGTCGTGTAGCTAACCAATTGCCAAAAATTTGTGGTGGCGTCATTGATCCCTTTTCCTTACCCCCTAAAGCCCGGGAGCCAATCACCAAGTCTGCCCTATTCTCCAGAATTGGCTTGATTAACAAATAAATTTCTTCTGGATAATCAGAATGATCCGCATCTAAAAAAACCACGATATCCGGTTTGCTCGTTGACTTAGTCAGGTAATCAATTCCTTTCAGACAAGCGCGACCATAGCCCGGGATTAATTCCCTAAGAACAGTAGCGCCCGCTTCCCGTGCTATCTTTTCTGTATCATCGGTAGAAGCATTATTGATAACGATAATCTCTTCAGCAACATCTTTAGGAATTTCCTGAATTACCTGGCCCACGCCATTTTCTTCATTGAAGGCAGGTATGATGACTTTAATAACAGGTGGCAACGTTTTACTATTAGAATCACAAAGTTGGGCTATTTTGAAATAGGCAACTCTATTTATTACAAATTATTCAACTAATTTGATGTGGTTGTTGCCAATCAGAATTGGCTTACCAAACCTTCCATCTTCTTCTTTTACCTCCAGGTTCAACACCCCTCGTGGACAAACGGAAGAGCAAATACCACATCCTACACAAGATGAACGCACAATATTTTGCCCTCGCTGAGCATACCAGCGAACATCGATACCCATTTCGCAATAGGTTGAACAATTGCCACATGAAATACATTGCCCTCCATTCGTGGTAATTCTAAATCGGGATTTAAATCGCTGAATGATTCCCAGATAGGCTGCCAACGGACATCCAAATCTGCACCACGTTCGATTGCCCATTAATGGATAAAAACCTGTACCCACCACTCCTGCAAAGCCGGCACCGATGAATGCACCGTATACTTCGCGCAGTTTATAACTATCAAAAAATAAAAACCAGGAAGCATCTGTAAAGTAAGTGTACAAAACTCCCGATGTCATGACAACAGCAAATACTAATACAGCATGAATCATCCAGCGCTCAATCTTCCATGCACTTAATTTCTTACTGGAAAGCTGCCGATACGGATCACCCAATGTTTCGGCTAAGCCGCCACACCCGCACACCCAGGAACAATACCAACGCTTACCAAAAAAATATACTAATACAGGCACGCCAATAATAATAAGTGCAATGCCCCATACCAACATAAAGACTCCAAAACCACCATTTGCCAATAACGTATCAAGGCGGTTATTAAAAAAGAAAGAATAATCGAGCGGCCAGATATTTTTAAAATCAAAGTAAGGTTGATTCAGGCGAATCATAATCTCGGGGATCAAAAACGCAAAGGCAGTTTGAAAAAACATGACGGAACAAGTACGCAGGATTTGGTATTTGCTATGGCGATGGGTGATCATCATGCGAATACCCATGACTAGAATGCAGAGTGTATACAAAAAACCGTAGAGGAAAAAACGGCCCGCTTCATTGCCACTCAACATCTTGCTTACCGGGTCTACCATGATCACCCAATTGGTCATGTATTCAGGATAGAAGTACAGGAAAACATAAAAAGCAATGAGCCACCCTCCGGTAAGAATGCCAAGCCATTGCACATTTTTCATCGCGTTGAAAAATATACCATTGTTCTTGATGCCGGGCGGTAATTTTAGTTTGGGCAAGATGTACAATAGAGCGCCTGCAATGCAAAGCCCAAAGGTCAATAACAAATAGAGAAATGAATTATTCTTTACCGGACCAATAGCCGAAGCTTTGGTCAACGAGTACTTCAAATCTTTAATCGCATAGCGGTCAAATCCAAACTGACTTACAATGCCGTACTTTTTAATATTATCAGCAACACTCTGAAGTTGCTCGCGCGATGCGGGCTGACCTTCGAGCCAACTTCCATAATCCCGAAAGGCTTTACGCTTAAATGTATTCCGTTCATCCTCCCCTTTAAAAAGGGAGTCAACCGAAGTCAATAGAAATTTATTTTTATTGAACGTGGCAAGTTGATTCAATTCCGTATCCGAAAATCCAAAAGCGGTTAGCTGCTTTTCATTTACACGATCGATCGCAGACGATAGTTCAGCAACAAACTTAAAATTAGAAGAGACTTCATTTTCCAGAATAGAAGACGTTTCTTCAATTAATGAACTGGCTTTCTTCTCATCACTCACCATGTTTTTGATAACGGTTGGTGTGAGCTTATAGTTTGACGAAAAGAAAGAAAGATTAAAAATGGCAAAACCAACGATAAAGAGAACGAGACCAATTGTTTTAACTAGTTTCATATTCATTAGCTAATTTCCATTACTTGTTCTTTGAATGTAGAAAGTATTTCCCCCTCATATCTTTTGAAAAACTCAGGGTCAAAATTCGCTTCAGCCAAATGTCCCATAACAAAGTCAACGTTTCTTTTTTCGCGCAGCCACCGATCGAAACACTCATGTCGCATGCGGATCCCAAAAGTATTCAGACCTAAAAATCGATTCGTGGCTTTATCCCATACTACATGCACGCATTTCATTCCGCTGGGATGCTCCCAGTAAAATTCTGATTCATTGAGTTTCAACTCATTCCAGACGTTTCCATACGCTTGATATTCAATATCAAAAAATTTAGCGGAGTTAAACCAAGGGCCAGGCTGGTAGCTGGTCTTCTCGCCACAAATCGTTTGCGCTACTACTTCGCCCATCATGCGGCCCGTATACCACACTTGTTCAATATTTTTTCTGCCCGGTAAATCATATTTGCGCTCAACGCAGTCACCGAGTGCATAGACATCCGGAATGTTTGTTTCAAGGAACTCGTTCACCAAAATTCCTCGCTTGGTTTCAATGGCAGAACCTTTCAGAAAATCAATATTCGGAGAAACACCAACGGTTAACCCCACAAACTGACATTCAATTGTTTCGCCTTTACTCGTCACGACCGCCTTTACCCGACCATGGGAGTCTCCTTGAATTTCCTTTAACTCAGTTCCAAGTTGTAAATCAATGTGATGAGAACGCACATGACGACTTATCATACTCGCTTCTTGTTGCGGAAGAACATTACTCCAAAATTCGCTTTCACGCACCAGCATCGATACATTAATCTTTCGGGTCAATAGCATTTCTGCCATTTCAATTCCAATCAATCCTCCTCCTACGATTACTGCATGCTTGGTATTTTTGGAACTTTCTTCCATCAATTCAAGATCTTGATAACTGTAAAGGCCTTGCACTCCTTTCAAATTCTGTCCGAGCCAACCGAATTTATTTGACTTAGAGCCAGAAGCGATGATGAGAATATCATACTGAAGTTGTCCACCACTCTTAAATTGCAACCGTTTTGAATTCGTATCGATCTTCTCTACAAAATCCCGCACCAGTTCAATCTTATTCTTCTTCCAAAACCAATCTTCATAAGGCTTGGTATTTTCATACTTCATGTGGCCCATGTAGATATACATCAGGGCTGTGCGGGAGAAGAAATGATCGGTCTCTCCAGAAATCACGGTGACGGAGTAATCGGACTGCTTGCGAATATTCCTGGCTGCTGTGATGCCAGAAATTCCATTTCCAATAATGACTACTCTTTTCATGGAGCTCAAAATTAATCTTTAGATGAAATCAGTATGTCAGTTGATTGACAAAGTAAGGTAGCAATAAGAACTTACTTTCTTATTGCTGGTGTTACGCAAAAACTAATAATCAAACGTTTTCGCGAGTATCTGCGGAGGAGGCGGGAGGTACGAAGCGATCCCCAAAATTATGGGATTGCTTCGCGCCAATACACATCCAGCGTAGGAACTCGCAATTGACGTATGGTCATTTTGCGTAACATCAGTTATTAAAATACGTGAAAAGAGCTTCCTCTGGATTTCGAATTTTCGGATTGACTGATATTTTTTGAGACAGGAAAAAATAGCTACAGGATTTCCAATTCCTTCCTTTTCTTCTTCCCATTATCATCCTTCAATTCGTTTTCAGCCAGGTACATTTTTTCATAATACTCACGCGCCATTCTGGAGGAATCGAAATAAGGAAGGATATCTTCCATACTTTGCTTCACAAGCTTCGACCAGTTTTTTGGCTTATCGTAGTACAGAGGCACGATTTCATTTTCAAGCAAATCAAGTAAGGTTTCACTTTCTATTCTGTCTTGTTCCTCCTGATCTTCAACTTCGGCAGGTGGTATGATAAAACAATTCTTTTTGTCTTTTGAAAATTCAGGAATCCAGCCATCAGGAATAGAAATATTAATACTTCCATTCATAGCAGCGGTCATCCCAGAGGTGCCCGATGCTTCGCGTGTAATTCTTGGCGTATTCAGCCAGGCATCTGAACCTCTTTTAAGTAAGCCAGAAAGTCTCATCTCATAACCCGTCAGAATGGCACAATTGGGAAGCGATTTTATTTTGAAATGAATATCATTAAAAATATGAATCGCACCGTAATCTTCAGGATAAGGCTTGCCAGCCCAAATTACCTGAACAGGATATTTTTCATTACTAACTAGTTTCTCAAAGCGCTCAAAGTCCCTAAGAATTAAATTAGCTCTCTTGTAACCGGCAAACCTCCTGGCCCAAACAATAGTGATAACGTCTTCCTTAAATATCTTTCCGGTTTGATTAGCAACTGTTTTGAAAAGCTCACGCTTCATTTCTTTCTTTCTAGCTTCCAGTCCTTTGTCATCTCCATGTTTATGAAAATCACTCAATGCAGAATCCATCCAATACGTTTTATTTTGAGCATTGGTGACTTCCCCGATTGGGCAAATATTTTCGTGATTGCCCCACATTTTCCGGGAAACCGCCCCATGCATATACGATACTCCGTTTGCAATGCGAGCCATTCGCAAAGCCGCCAGCGTATAGCTTAGATTAATTTCATCAGGAGCAGCGAGCAGTTTCACCGTTTCTGAGTTTGCACCCTGGAAAAAACTTAATACCTCTAATGTTTTAATCGGATGTTCTTCATTGCCTGCCATCTCTGGCGTGTGCGTAGTAAAGACAACACGTTTTTTTACTTCCTCTATTGTCTTATGTTTATCCAATAAATAAAAACAAAGAGGTAATGCATGCCCCTCGTTCATATGATACACTTCTGTAGTACGTCCCAACTCATCCAATAATTTGGCACCGCCAACGCCCAACAAAATGGATTGTGCTATCCGGGCACTTTCATGGGAATCATACAACCGATGACAAATCGTCTGCGCCAGATGATCATTGTCTTCGATATCCGTTGAAAGGAAAAACATCGGAACCGTATTAAAGACCTCAGGTTTCAATAACCATGCTTTTACGATCACAGTGTGATTATGAATAGTAATTGGGAATTGAATCCCCGTGTCGGTTAAAAATGAATAATTCTTCTCAGTATAATTTACCTTAAGCGTTCCATCAATATTTCTATCCTGATCATAGTAGCCGTATTTCCATAAAATACCAACACCAATAAGATTCTGCTTCAGCTCAAATGCACTACGCATATGAGAGCCCGCCAGAAAACCCAACCCTCCACTGTAAATCTTCAGGGGCTGGTCAATCGCAAACTCCATGGAGAAGTATGTGACGGGCTTGGAATATTTTTTATCAAACTGATACGGAAATAGCTCAGAAAGTTTAAACATGTCCTTTTCGTTAATTCTCTGTTAGGTATAGGGTCGCGAAACTAACAAATCAAATTGAATTGAGTTTTAAAATATTGGGAATGGATTATGCAAACGATTGATATGGCTCAGGGACTGGCTAAACGATTATTCAATGCCACGATGTGTTGCTATTGATAAGTTTTGCCTGGGAAGGAGTTGCACTTGTTTCAAAATCGCCAACTTAGTTTTAACTGCGATGGTGGCTATGGAATCGGCCTTTGCCAGGCTCCCCTTGCCCTTTTCAACCTCAGCCATACCTGCCATGGCTGCCATCCTCTCTGCATCTGACTTGCCCAGCATTCTATTCATTAGTTGAAATGATTGGCGAAAAGAGGCCTCCGCTTCCACCCAACTTTCCATCTTTATATACACAAATCCCATGGTGTTTAAAACATTCACATACTTTAGGTGATAATATCCATAAAGCATTTCAATCAACTCACGCGTTTCGGCAAACTGAGTGAGTGCTGCCGGAAAATCACCTTTCTCTAAATATATCACAGCGAGATTATAATTAATCTCAGCATAGGCCATCAATGATTCTTTGTCATCACTTTTATAACGACTGAGTGCCTTTTGATAAAGTGCCTCCGAACTATCATAATCGCCCGAAGCCTGATACGCCTGGGCTGAGTCAAGAAGGGGTAAGTCCGGTAATTTACTTTCCTGATGTGATGAAATTTTCTTTAGAATCGCTTCCGCATTGGAGAATTTCCCAAGTTGCTGAAAATTGACAGCACGGCAGGTAACAATTTCATTATAATAGCCAATATTATTTCCTTCGGCATTTTCACAAACCGTCTGAGCTGAGTGAAAGGATTTCTCGGCTTCGTCAAAAGAATGATCAAGATTTTGAAC
>JANMYO010000008.1:0-63417 GCA_031382175.1 Bacteroidia bacterium
AGGTGACATGACAAAAATTACGCAGGTTGAGTTTATTGATCAAAATCCGATTGGTAAGTCTTCACGGTCTAACCCGATCAGCTATGTAAAAGCCTATGACGCCATTCGTCAACTGTATGCCGATCAACCGCTTTCAAAGCAAAGAGGATACAAGCCTTCTCATTTTTCATTTAATGTGGAGGGGGGCCGCTGCGAAACGTGTGAGGGAGAAGGAGAAATTAAAGTTGAAATGCAATTCATGGCAGACATTTTTCTAACGTGCGAAAGCTGTTATGGAAAAAGATTTAAGTATGAAGTGCTGGAAATTGAACACAAAGGAAAGAACATAGCGGATGTTCTTGATATGACGGTGGAGGAAGGTCTCGAGTTCTTCCGCGATAAAAAACCGGTCTACGAAAAGATTCTTCCGTTATTCGAAGTCGGTTTGGGGTATGTGAAACTTGGGCAATCGTCCAATTCATTGAGTGGTGGTGAAGCGCAACGGGTGAAGCTGGCCTCCTTCCTTGGAAAAAAATCAAGCGATAATAATGAACATATTCTGTTCATTTTTGATGAGCCCACCACCGGATTGCATTTTCATGATATCTCGAAATTATTAAAAGCAATCAATGCCCTTGTCGATGAAGGCCATACCGTTATTGTTATCGAACACAATCTTGAGGTGATCAAGTGTGCCGACTGGATCATTGACCTTGGTCCGGAAGGTGGAGAAAAAAATGGTGGCAACCTTCTGTTTGAAGGCACTCCGGAAGATATGGCTAAGCAAACAAAAGGGTATACGGCAGGGTTTTTGAAAGCGAAACTTAATTAACTGGCCTTATGCATAATAACTATACGTCAATTGCGAGTTCCCACGCTGGATGTGCGCTGGCGCGAAGCAATCCCATAATTTTGGGGATCGCTTCGTGCCTCCCGCCTCCTCTGCAGGTACTCGCGAAAACGTATGATTATTAGTTTTGTGTAACATCAGTTAATTAATGTACAATCTTATTATATGAAGCGCTTATCCCTTTTATCAGAGAAGAGCTAAAACCGCGATGCTCCATTTCATTTAATCCGGCAATCGTACAACCCTTTGGTGTTGTCACCTTATCAATCTCTTCTTCCGGATGACGGTTGCCTTTCAATAATAACTCCGCTGCTCCGTTTACGGTTTGTGCTGCAATAAGGCTGGCGGTCTTTGCATCAAATCCTATTTCAATTCCCCCTTGGGTGGCAGCACGAATAAAACGCAAAGCATAGGCAATGCCACACGCGCCCAAGACCGTGGCCGCATCCATCAACTTCTCATCAATGGCCACGGTGATGCCTAGATTGTCAAATAAGTCGGTCACGTACTTGACTTGTGAATCGTCAGCTCCATGATGGCAGAGGCAGGTGACGGATTGTTGAATGGCAATGGCCGTATTGGGCATTGCTCGAAAAATCACATTCCCTTCATTAAAAATTGAATTCAATTCTTTCAAATCTACACCGGTAATTACGCTGATAAGAATTTGCTTGGATGAAATTCTATCCTTCAAAGCTCCCATTACATCCTTAACATTATAAGGTTTTAACGCAACAATGATCACCTCACTCTTTTGAATAGCTTCCTCATTGCTACTCGTTATGTTAATGCCTAAATCCTTCAAGTGTTTGAGCGGATCGGTATTTCTTCGCGTAACATAAAGTTGTTGGGGAGCAATGAATTTGCTTTTGATAAGTCCCTCTGCAATGGCAGCACCTAAATTCCCTCCGCCTATAATGGCTATCGATTTGGATTCTTTTCCCATGGGGTATAATTGATTTATTCTTTCGTTGAATTGCTTTCAATTCACATAAAGCACTAGTCCTTTCAAATACTCTCCTTCCGGATGATAAATTGAAACAGGATGGTCGGCCGGTTGCGATAAATGGTGTAGTACTTTAATTTCTCTCCCCGCCTGAATAGCTGCAGATACTACCGTGTCATAGAAAAGTTGGCGGTCAATCACTTGTGAACAGGAGAAAGTAAAAATTATCCCTCCCGACTTAATTATACGCATGGCTTCGGCATTCAATCGCTGGTAGCCCTTCATGGCCTGATGCTTCGCGTCTTTATGTTTTGCAAATGCAGGGGGGTCAAGGATGATTAAATCGTAAACATCTTTCTTGTCCTTCAGGTAATCAAAAGTGTCCTGAGCGAAACTTGGATTCTCGCGGGAGCTGAAGCTATTTAACTCCAAATTTTTATTCGTCAAATCAACGGCCCGTTCTGATGCGTCCACCGAATGAACCAGGTTTGCACCTCCCTGAAGGGCATAAACAGAAAATCCACCGGTATAGCAAAATGTATTGAGCACTGATTTATCCTTAGCCAATTGCCCCAAAAGTCTTCGGTTTTCACGTTGATCAAGAAAGAACCCTGTCTTCTGTCCTTCTTCCCAATCAACATAAAATTTATGCCCATGTTCATGCACGACATGGGGAACTACCGCCATACCAAGCAGATATTCATTCGCATTTTTCCCCGGTAGTGTTGATTGACTTTTGTAATACACGGCTTTCAATAATTCACCCAACATCTCTTTTAAAGCTTTCGCTATCACATGCCGATCATGATGCATCCCAATGGAATGGGCTTGCACCACAGCAATGCCATTATAAAAATCGACAATGAGGCCCGGCAAGCCATCACCTTCTCCATGAATAAGACGATACGTATTGGTAAAGTCGGTTGTCACACCCGAACGAATTCGCTGGTCAACGGCATTGGAAATTTTAGCCGTCCAAATTTCTACGGTTGGTTCTTCCTGTAAGAACGAAATAACCCTTACACTAATCGTCCCTTTCTGATAATGGCCGTATCCTAAAACTTTTCCCCAACTGTCAATCAGCTTTACCCAATCTCCCTCTTCAGGATTTCCTTCTACGGATTGAATCGCTCCTGAGAAAATCCATGGATGGAAACGTTTTATGGATCCTTCTCTCCCCTTTTTTAAACTAACAACACCCGAGATTTTCATGGAAGAGAGAATTTATAGAGAGAATAGTGGCGTACAGCGTATTCTATATCGAATAAAAAAAAGACACCTTGTCCTCTTGATTTTAAACAAAGTTAGTTAATATATTTATCGCCTTAAATTCAATGACGACATGAAGATTATTCACTGGACCGCTATCGTTTGCTGCCTTATTAGTTGCTCGCAACCAACTCCTGAAACAAAACAAAGTACGCCTGTTGTTGAAGATACCCGACAGGTTGCAGCTGATATTCCTGCTGGCGCTATCAGGGAAGTGTATGAAGACAATGCAGCTATGGAAAAAGTTACCATTAAGGATGCCTCAGGACAATTATCCGCCCAAGGAACTTTGGTCGATGGCAAGAAAGAAGGAGCATGGACAGAGCTGAACCCCAATGGAACCATAAAAAGTACCACACCTTATGTTAATGGTCTGAAAGAAGGATGGTATGTTGAACTCAATACTAATGGACAATTCACCAAACGAATTTTATATCATAACAATAGGAAGCACGGTGAGTATAGAGAGTACAATTATTCCACTCTAAAGGAAGAACGCTTCTATCAAAACGATAAACTGGAAGGAAGTGTTAAAATCTATTACGACAATGGAAAAATGATGGAAGAGGGGAGTTACAAAAATGGAACCCGCGATGGTCTCTCCCGCTGGTATGATCAAGAGGGAAAGATGACCATTGAGTACGAATACAAGAACGGGGCATTGGTAAAGAAGTAAACTTAGAATACGCTACAAATTCAAACATGCCTGTTTTTAATATCAAAAGAGGGTATTTTGAACCAAACCACTTGTTTTTTCGTATTTAGCATACCTGATTAAATGTAAGAAGGCAGGCGTTGAGAGAAGCGATGTTGAAATTACTTTACGGTAGAACTTTTTTAGTCATGGAAGCATCCTGCATCCAGAAAATTAACACAAAACGAAAATAAAGAAAAACTATGAAGCAGTTCAGTCAACTTTTATTAGCTGCGGTGTTGGGAAGTATCTGTACACTCACCGCCTATCAATGGGTTAAAGAAAAAGATTCAGGGGTAAAAATAGAACACGTTAATGGTGTCCCGGCAAGTTCTGTTGGGTATACGGTTAATGAAAATGGACAAGCTGTTCCTTTGGATTTTACCGCCACAGCAGAACGCGTTACCAAGGCAGTGGTACACATTAAATCAACCTCCGAAACGAGTGCTGTTCAGCGTGATTCAGAAGATCCTTTCCAATTCTTTTTTGGCCCTAATCAATCGCCCCGCGGACCGAGCCAAAGCAGCGGTTCGGGAGTAATCATCAATGAAAATGGATACATTGTTACCAACAATCACGTAGTGCAGGGAGCCGATATAGTCGAGGTGACCTTATCCGATAATCGTACTTTCAAAGCGGAGGTTGTGGGAACAGATCCTGATACAGATTTGGCACTCGTAAAAATCAATCAAAAGGTATTGCCCTATTTATCCTTTGTTAATTCTGACGAATCAAAAGTGGGTGAATGGGTTTTGGCCGTGGGTAATCCTTTTAATCTTAACTCAACTGTCACAGCGGGTATCATCAGTGCAAAAGGAAGGAACATAAATATCATTAATACCAACAATCGGGAAAATCAGCAGACCGGAAATACGGCCATTGAATCTTTTATTCAAACCGATGCGGCTATTAACCCCGGTAATAGCGGTGGCGCATTAGTAAATCTTAATGGTGGGCTTTTGGGAATCAATACTGCCATTGCGAGTCCAACGGGTTCTTATTCAGGATATGGCTTTGCCGTGCCGGCCAACATTGTAAGTAAAGTGGTGGAAGATTTAATTGCCTTTGGTGCGGTACAACGAGGTTGGCTTGGGGTTCAAGTGATCAACGTAGACAGTGAATTAGCAAAAACCGAAGATCTTGATCTCAATGAAGGAGCCTTTATCGCTGACTTTGCCGAAAACAGTTCTGCCAAAGCGGCTGGGCTTCAGAAAGGTGATGTTGTAATTAAGCTGGACGATGCTACAGTTAAATCAAGTACTTCATTGATTGAGTACATTGGACGCAAACGCCCGGGGGACAAAGTAAATGTAACTGTTAACCGGAAGGGAAAAATTGTAGTTATTCCCGTTACCCTTAAAAATCGCGAGGGTAAAACGGGCACTGTTAAACGGGAAGAAAAAGATGCAGTAGCTGCATTGGGATTAGAACTGGAAGATCTGGACACAAAAACGCTAAAAAAACTTGAACTTAATGCTGGGGTAAAAGTCAAGTCATTGGAAAATGGTAAGATTGCCCGCTATACAGAGATGCGTGAAGGTTTTATTATCACCCACGTCAACGATGCAGAGATAAAATCAGCAAAAGAATTGAATGAACTGTTAAGGAAAAAGAAGCCCGGTGACTTAGTAACATTTTCAGGTATCTATGAAGACTATCCCCGGGAATATATCTATGCAATAAGAATGTAATTTAACTATAGAAGATGAGAAGATTGTTTAGAAAAGGTGAACGTGTACGGAGCAAATTGGATGGGAAAGTGATGGAAGTGCTCAAGTACTTAAAGTCAAACCTGGTAGAAGTGAAGTGGTTTGACCTTGCTTCAAAAGAAGTGCGAACAAACAAAGTAAAAGAAGATAAGCTGTCGAAGGCAGCCTAGTTCTCAACTTATTTTTTGTTGCCCTCAATACGGATAGAAATATATAATCCGTAGAGAAATATTTTGTGTGAAATCTGGCCCCGGGTGTTAACTTCGGGGCTTTTCTTTTTATAATTCATGGACTTTCGGCTTCAAACCGGTTACCGTCAAATCTTGTCGATGGCATTGCCTATCTCTCTGGCAATGCTTGTTCCTCAAATTAATTTTATCACCAATAATATTTTCCTGGGTGGATTAGGTGAACAAGAATTAGCCAGTGCAGGAATTACAGGCGTGTTCTACATGATCTTCGCTGTTATTGGGCTTGGACTGAATAACGGATTGCAGTCACTCATTGCCCGAAGGGCAGGTCAAAATCTACCCAAAGAGATCGGAAGAATATTTTTTCATGGAGTGTGGATCGCTCTTGTGATTGCTTTTCTGGGCATAATTATAACCTATGCTTTTGCTCCTCTTATTCTTCGGGCGACCATCCATAATCCCGCAGTGGCAGAACAAGTCATCGACTTCTTGTTGATCCGCATCTGGGGTCTCCCCTTTCTATATCTCTACGTAATGAGAAATGCGCTATTGGTCGGCACCAACCAAACACGCTTTCTGGTATGGGGTACTTTGTCGGAGGCGGTCGCCAATATTTTCTTAGACTATGGGCTGATCTATGGTCATTTTGGATTACCTGAAATTGGTTTCAATGGCGCAGCTTACGCGTCCATAATAGCAGAAGCTACGGGCCTGATCGTTATCTATATTGTTATCCATCTAAAAGGGATTCACAAATCATTTTCATTCTTCGAAGAGATTAAATGGGACTCCATCACAACCAAACTTATTCTAGTGCAATCTGCACCCCTTATTGCCCAGTATGCAATTAGCATTATTACCTGGGAGTATTTCTATATTCTGGTAGAGCACCATGGCGAACGGGCTCTGGCCATATCCAATACCATGAGAAATATTTTTGGATTATTCGGAATTTTTTGCTGGTCATTTGCCTCCACTACCAACACAATGGTAAGTAACATCATCGGACAGGGTAAATCAGAAGAGGTGATGCCTTTGATCAGAAGGATTGTGAAGTTGAGCGTTGGAATTTCTGCGATCTTATTTTTGTTGCTGAATCTTTTCCCTGTGCTGTTCCTTTCCTTCTATGGACAAGGTGAAGGGTTTATTGCCGAAGCGATTCCTGTCTTGAGAATTGTCTCTGTGGCGCTGTTAATGATGTCGTTTGGAACGATTTGGCTCAATGCCGTGACGGGTACGGGTAATACGAATGTCAACCTTGCTATCGAATTGATTACCATTGGAATTTACAGTATTTACGTTTATCTCGTGCTGGAGTATTGGAATTTACCCATTACCTGGGGCTGGGTTTCAGAATGGGTATATTGGATTTCCATGTTCACGATGGCATTTATTTATATGAGATCAGGGAAATGGAAAGGGAAGAATATTTGATAATCGACAACCATTAAATGCCTGATTTGCTTTCCAACTTTTATAAACTGGCAAGAGTAGATTATTCATTAAATTTGATTTCTTAATTTAATTTTTATCCATCAAGACTTGAACTAACCAATCATGAGTATAGCAAAACGATTTAGCGACCAGGATTTAGAAAAAATCAAAGCCGCAGTGAAAGAAGCCGAAAGCAAAATTTCCGGTGAGATTGTGCCTGTCTTCGTAGAGAAAAGTGAGTTTTATACCATTGCCAACTATCGTGCTGCCATGATGGGCGCGGCCAGTGTCTTTCTGCTGGTTATTGTTTTTGACCGTTACGTCCCCTCATTAGCAGTATATGATCCATTATTCATATTCCTGACGGTAGTTTTGGGAGGCATCATAGGGGGAATGATTACAAACTTTGTTGACCCCATAAAAAAATGGATGCTCAATCAGTCTCATCTTGACCAGGCTACCAAAAAAAGAGCAGAGAATGCTTTTTTGGAAGAAGAGGTTTTTAATACACGCCATCGCACAGGCATTATGATCTTTGTTTCTTTCTTTGAGCATGAAGTAATTGTCATGGCTGACCGAGGAATTAGTAAAGTGGTGGACCAAAAAGAATGGGATAAAGTGGTGGCCGGAATTATACAGAATGTAAGAATGGGTAAAGTAGCTGATGGCATTGTGGCCGCCATTCAGCGCTGTGGAGAATTACTTCTTGAAAAAGGATTTGTTCAAACACCGGATGATGTAAACGAACTTCGCGATGATCTTCGAATAGAGTAACCGATTTTTTTACCTATGACCCTCGCCTAATTCTAATTTCTACGATGAAACATCAGCTCTGTTATCTTTTACTGATACTCCCCTCTTTTGTTTTTGGCCAAAGGGCCGTCCCTCCCCATGGAGGAGTTTGGGTGCATGATGAAGCTGGGATTTTGTCAGACGGAGCACGGGCAGAACTTGAATCCATTCTTAAAGCTGAGCGTGATTCTACCTCTAACCAGATTGCCATTCTCACGGTACCTTCATTGGAAGGAGAAGATATTGATGGCTATTCTATTCGTGTAACAGATGAGTGGAAACTTGGAAAAAAAGATACTGATAATGGCGTACTTCTGCTGATAGCTGTTCAAGATCGCAAAGTGAGAATTGAAGTTGGTCTTGGCCTTGAAGGTGTTTTAACAGACGCGCTTTCCAGTAGGATTATTAGAAATGAAATAGCTCCCCATTTTCGTCAGGGTGATAACGATGGTGGAGTACGAGCAGGTGTACTCTCCATTATTCAAGCAATAAAGGGACAGTATGTAAACAATGATTCTCCACGCAGGAAAGGTTCACGTTCTCCCTGGAGCACGCTTATCTTCGTCATCATTATGATCATTATAATGTCGCGAAGAAACAAAGGCGGTGGTGGCGGTGGAATGGGTGGCTTTTTGGTAGGCAGTATGTTAGGGTCGGCATTGGGGCGCAGCTCAGGGTCGTGGGATTCAGGAGGTTCAGATTTTGGCGGTGGAGGGGGCTTTGGTGGTGGAGGCTCAAGTGATTCTTGGTAGGTTATTCTTTGGCTATGGTTATTACCCCGTTTAAAATGCTCAATGGACGATGGATAATAGACAATTGTCCATCGTTGAGTCGTGCCATTTGTCTTGTATTATTACTTTCTTCATTTCATTTAACTTTTGCTCAAAAAGCAGTTCCCGAGCTTTGGAGCCAGCGTGTCCATGACGAAGCCAAGGTACTCTCTGCTTCAGTAGTTGATCAGCTTGAGCTACAACTTAAAGAGTACGAAGACTCCACTTCCAATCAAATTGCAATTCTAATTATATCTTCATTGGAGGGTGATGTCCTGGAAGATTATTCCTTACGAGTCGCGGAGAAGTGGCAATTGGGCAGTAAGAAAAATGATAATGGCGTGCTTCTGCTCATTGCCGTTGATGATCATAAAATGCGCATTGAAGTCGGACAAGGTCTCGAAGGTGTGTTGACAGATGCTCATAGCAATAGAATTATTCGCAATGAAATGGCGCCTAATTTTCGAAGAGGTGATTATGATGCAGGAGTTAATGCTGCCGTCAATTCCATGATTAAGGCAATTGGTGGAGAATATAGTGCTGAAGATCCGGTGGAGGAGAACACTTTAGCAGGACGAATAATTTTTGGCTTGATCTCTTCTCTGGTGCTGGGGGTGTTCACCTATATAACAATTATCTCTGAAGGCTGTGCCAGTTGGATCATTTACGCTTTTCTCCTTCCTTTCTATGCCATCTTTCCGGGTGGATTCTTGGGACAAACAGGTGGCTACATCGCTATGGGTGCTTATGCCATCGCAGTACCCATTCTCAAACTAATGCGCAATTCGACACCGGCCAGCAAAGGGAAGAAGAAAAAAGGGAAGGATGGAAGTTCAAGCTCTAGCTGGTGGAGCAGTGGAGGCCTTTCTTCAGGTGGTTGGTCTTCCGGAGGAGGTGGCTTCTCAGGCGGTGGCGGCAGTTTTGGTGGCGGTGGCAGTAGTGGGAGTTGGTAAATAGTAAAGTGTCCTACACCTTTGAGGCATAGGACACTCATAATATAGTTGAGAATCCATATTTTTGACGCTTCAATTACAATCCCTATGAAGCGCGATAAAATCATCTTCGACCTTATTGAAAAAGAAAAACACCGTCAGCAAAACGGCATTGAACTCATTGCCTCCGAAAATTTTGTTTCACCCCAGGTGATGAAAGCTCAAGGTACCGTATTGACCAATAAATATGCAGAGGGCTTACCCGGCAAGCGCTATTATGGGGGATGCGAGGTGGTGGATGAAATTGAGCAGTTGGCTATTGATCGTGTAAAGGAATTATTTGGAGCGAGCTGGGCTAATGTTCAACCTCATTCGGGAGCACAAGCCAATGCTGCCGTCATGCTGGCCGCCTTAAAGCCAGGAGACAAAATTCTAGGATTTGATCTTTCTCACGGTGGTCATTTAACGCACGGTTCTTCTGTTAATTTCTCAGGAAAACTTTACCAGCCTACATTCTATGGTGTCGAAAAAGAAACAGGTCTCATTGATTTCAATAAAGTAATCGAAACCGCACAACGTGAAAAACCTAAAATGATTATTTGCGGTGCCTCTGCTTACAGTCGCGATTGGGATTATAAAAAATTACGTGAAGCTGCCGATGCAGTCGGAGCCGTCTTACTTGCTGATATCTCTCACCCTGCTGGGCTCATTGCCAGGGGTCTTTTAAATGATCCTCTTGATCATTGCCACATTGTAACTACCACTACGCATAAAACATTACGTGGCCCACGCGGAGGCCTGATTATGGTAGGTAAAAACATAGACAATCCGTGGGGACTGAAGACACCGAAAGGAGAGATTAGAAAAATTTCTTCTGTGCTTGACTCTGGCGTATTCCCGGGCACTCAGGGCGGACCATTGGAACATGTCATTGCCGCGAAAGCGATTGCTTTTGCAGAAGCCCTGACCGATGAGTATCTGGAATATATTGTTCAGGTAGCCAAAAATGCCAAAGCCATGGCCGCGGCATTTGTCGAACGAGGTTATAAAATTATTTCAAATGGTACTGATAATCATTTAATGTTGATTGACCTCCGATCTAAAAACCTTACGGGAAAGCAAGCCGAAGATGCTTTGATTCAGGCTGACATTACGATCAACAAGAACATGGTTCCGTTTGATACGCAGTCACCTTTTGTTACCTCAGGAATGCGCATCGGCACACCGGCTATCACCTCACGGGGAATGAAGGAGAAAGATGTGGCAAAAGTAGTTGAGCTGATGGATGAGTCATTGCGCAAACCGGAAGATCAAAAGCATTTAAAAGCGGTGAAAAAGAAAGTGAATCGTTTCGTTCAAAAGTTTCCCCTCTATAAATAGTAATTTTTATTTCTTGCGGATTAGAATGACTTTCGCGCAGTTGATGTGTAATGTTCGACAAGGCAGGAAACCCATGATGCGATGAGTGAAGAAAAAGAGATGTCCTTTCTGGATCACCTGGAAGAATTGCGCTGGCACGTAGTAAGGTCTGTGTCGGTCATTTTTGTTTTTATGATTCTTGCCTTTATCTATGTCCCCTGGATTTTCGATAACATTATCTTTGCTCCTGCCAAAATAGACTTCCCGGCATTTAAGTACATGTGTCAATTGGGTCAATTAACAGGAATGCAAGAAACACTCTGTGTAACTGAATTGCCTTTTAAAATTCAGAGTCGCATGATGACAGGCCAGTTTATGATGTCGCTCACGGCCGCATTCGTTATCGGTTTGATCGTTGCTTTCCCTTATGTGGTATGGGAAGCCTGGAGCTTTGTAAAACCAGGTCTTCAGACGAAAGAGCGAAAATTCTCCAAAGGAGCAGTTTTTGCTATATCTTTTCTTTTCCTTCTTGGGATTCTTTTTGGCTACTACATCCTCTGTCCGATGACGATTTGGTTCTTGTCAACCTATTCCATCAGTAGTATGATCGTCAACGAGTTTGACATTACGTCTTACGTTTCAACAATTACAAGTCTTATACTCGGTTGCGGTCTTCTCTTTCAATTTCCGGTCGTTATCTATTTCCTTTCCAAGGTTGGGATTGTAACTCCGCAACTGATGAGAAGATATCGGAAGCATTCAATTGTCGTCATTTTAGTATTGGGTGCCATTATTACACCTTCTGGAGACCCCTTTAGTTTAACGGTAATCTCATTACCTTTATATTTCTTGTTTGAAATCAGCATCATTATCTCCACGATTGTGGTGAAACGCAAACAAAAACAAGAAGAATTAGAACTAAAAGCAGATCAACAACATCAATAAACTTATGATGGAAAAGATTGCAATAGGTGCCGACCACGCAGGGTTTGAATACAAAGAGCTCCTGCGAAAATGGCTGGAACAAAACGGCTACGCTGTAAAAGATTTTGGAACGTACAGCGCTGAATCTGCAGACTATCCGGACTTTGCCCATCCCGTTTCTGCTGCCGTTGAGAAAAAAGAATCTGATTTGGGTGTTCTAATTTGCGGAAGCGCAAATGGAGTCGCCATCACCGCCAACAAACACCAAGGCATTCGAGCTGCCATCTGTTGGAACGAAGAGTTAGCCTCCTTAGCCCGTCAGCACAATAATGCCAATGTGCTTTGTCTACCAGCACGATTTATTAATATCCAATTAGCTGAAAAAATTCTTGACCGTTTTCTTCACTCCAGCTTTGAGGGTGGACGGCATGAGCGCAGGGTAAATAAAATGAGTTGCTAATTGCCACTCGCCCGGAGCAGATAAAACTCACCCTCCTTTTTATACTTAGCCTTTAACGCAGGGATGCGTTCGAAATAGTTTTTCATCAGATCCTGCGGATCAACAATAATATCCGGGAGGTTTCTTTGAAAAGCCTTTGCTACCAATATCACATTCTCATAGGCATCAGGTTGTTTAAAGACATCTTCAGATAATCTCCAATCCAAAAAATATCCTGCCAATTTATTCTCCTTGAAGAGAGACAAATCATCCGTCAGCATCATTACGTTTTTGTTCTTAATTTCTAAAGGGTATTTCGATTCTTTGGGAAATAATGCCGTATAGTTAATGTTTGTCAGCCTTCCATGTCTCGATAACAAATTCACACTAAGTAGTCCTATAATAAAAAGCCAAAGCATCGTCTCGGCAATCCATTTTCTTCTGATCAATAACAAGTAGTGGCTAATAAAGTAAGCAAGAGATGGAATAAAAATAATGAAGCTATGGGGAGTAAGTTCCCGTGTAATAAATAAGTGTACGAATGAACACAGCATCCAGAAAAACATGACCTGAAAGAGCTGAGATTGATATTTAGTGAACCGGGCTTCTCGGTTGAGCATGAATAATGAAAAAACAAAATAAATGATTGGGATAAGGCTTAGGTAAAACAGGGTTTTAGTCGTGAGTACAGATTCTCCATTGAGTGTTAAATTCGGTGCATAAAAATTCTGCCAAAGCATGCCTGCTTCTCCTTTATAAAAATAGAATCCCCATAGAAGCAAATGGGGGAGTGAAAAGCCCAAAAAGAGAAGAAGAAACTTACGGATACCCATGCGGGTAAAAATGATTAGAATGAGAACGGTAGCAAAAAAGAAAATTACGTAGGAGAAAACCAGAAGCGTGGCCACGCCTACATAAACTCCGAGGTTAAGGATAATCTCATCGCGCTGGATCTTAAATTCAATCTCTTTAAAAAGATTGTTCAGTCCTAAAAGTAAAATGGTGGAAGCCAACAGCTCCGCTGACAGCGACAGCATATCGAAAGAAAAAAAACATAATAACCCAAATACAAGAGCCGGAACATAAGTACTATCAGTATACGCTTTGTTATTGATTAGTAGAATGGCAAAAAAAGAAGCCTGAAAGAACAGGATGATCAGTGCTAAGGTGTGATAAGCCCCCAACGATTTTCCAAATGCACCTCCCACAATGGCAAAAAAGACTGAAGCAATTGGGGGTGTAGAATCAAAAAGCTCAACATATGGCAAATTTCCAGAACGAAGGGCATTGCCAACCAACATATTCTTTAATTCCTGCTGCATGACCTCGGCCGGATTAATAAAGAAGGGGAGGCTCAAAACGCCTACCAACAGGAGTAACCCTAATAACCGGTATGGATCGTTAATTCGAAAGAAACGTAAGAGCACTCTTATTTTAACTTAATGGCGCAAGTAAAATAAAAAAGTTCATAGTCGTTGGCTCGGTCATTAAAATCAAGATGAATTACTTTGTGAGTAGGCAATTGACTTTTACTACCTTTACTCCATGAGTGGAACGGTGCGACAACAAAAGTTTAACAGGCTGATTCAAAAGGAGCTGAGTGATGTTTTTCAGCGAGACAGACGCGGAATTTTAGAAAACGCTTTTCTTACTGTCACCGAGGTACGCGTAAGTCCGGACCTTAGCGTGGCCAAGGTCTATCTAAGTATGACGCTGGCCAAAGATAAAAACGGGCTGCTGGAGAAAATCAACCTTCGAAAAAACGAAATCCGAAAAGCCTTAGGTGATAAAATCAGGAATCAGGCGAGGATAATCCCCCACCTCGTATTTTTTATCGATGAAATAGATGAGTCTGCTACTAAGATGGACGCACTCATTGATAGTCTAAAAATTCCTCCTCTACCAGGTAGTGGAAAGACCGAAGAAGAATAATCAGACCATCGATTGAACATCTCTCTTTTTATAGCCAGGCGTTATTTTCTTTCTAAGCGAAAGAAAAATTTTATTAACATCATCTCCATCCTATCCATGGTGGGCATTGCCTTTTCAACGGCAGCACTGATCATTGTGCTATCCGTTTTTAATGGTTTAGAAGATCTTCTTCGATCGTTATATGCCTCCTTTGATCCAGAAATTAAAATTGAAGCAGCGGAGGGAAAATCTTTTGAAATTTCGACTGACCTGACCTCCAAAATTAAATCTATAAACGGTGTTGAGATCGTCACCGAAGTGATTGAAGATTTTGCCTATGTACGATACCGCGATGCCGACATGGTAGTGACCATGAAGGGAGTGAGTGATAATTTTGTTGATCAGCACCGATTAGACGATCGTATTGATGAAGGTCAATTAAAGTTAAAAGAAAATGGAGTAGACTTTGCCATCATTGGACGAGGAATAAAATACTCTCTTTCTGTGGCGGTAGAGGATGATGTTAATGCGCTGCAGGTTTTCTATATCAAAAATCTCAAGTCTTCTTCCATAGATCCGTCTAAACTATATTCTCGAAGAAGCATTCGCGTCAGTTCCGTGTTTTCAATAGAGAAAAACTATGATGAGAATTACATTTTTCTCCCATTGACATTTGTCCAGGATTTGATGGACTACGGAGATCGAAGAACAGCACTTGAAGTTAAGACCCGGGCGGATGCAGATGTAGAGGCCGTTCAAGAAGAAATTAAAAAACGGCTCGGTAATTCTTATCAGGTACTTACCAATGAAGAGCAGCATAAAGATCTTTATCGCTTGCTCAAGATTGAAAAATTATTCACGTTTCTCGCACTCTCCTTACTGATCATTATCGGATCAATTAATATTTTCTTTTCCCTCATGATGCTGGCGTTGGATAAGAAAAAAGATATTTCCATTCTGTCTGCCGTAGGCGCAAGTCAATCCTTGATACGGAGAGTCTTTCTGACAGAAGGTGCGTTGATTTCTTTCGTAGGAGCAGGCACTGGCCTTATTATTGGTGGACTTATTTGTTGGTTACAAGATCATTTTGGAATTGTGAGCATGGGAATGGAGAATGCTGTAGTTTCTGCTTACCCTGTTAAGCTGCGGTTTCTTGATTTCGCTTTTACTTCTGGAGTGATTTTGGTGGTGACTTTTCTTGTTTCCATCTACCCTGCATCACGCGCTGCTAAATTCAACACTACCGACCAACTTTAACTACCCAATAACTATAGGCTGTTTTAGGCCTGTAATGTTGATGTATGTTCTTGGCCCATATTCAACAAATTAATCGGGGCAAAATTCCTATTTTGCAATTCGGCTTATACTGAAAAGCACCAAAATGAGACGCTGATGCCTCTTTAGGTGTCTTTTGGTCATAAGAAAACATTGAAAATAGACTTGGTTTAATGCCATGAAGGTATCTGCGGCCCAACCTTTTCAGATCATTTATTCGCTGTATCAACACGAATACCTCGGCTATATTTTCGAATCTTTCATCGTCCACCTTGATGAAAAAGGTAAACTCACCTACCAGCATCAGAATATATCGTCTAAGAATGCGCGCGAATTTTCTAAAGGACTTGATGATCGCGATTTCGAGTTGATTGAGATCATGGATAGCATGAGTCAGGACTCGGTGCTCAAGCATTTTTCCAAAAAAATAATGAAGCCCGATGAGTATTTCAGCAAGATTTTTAGCAAAACAAAAGGAGATGAACTGCTTCAGGAGCAGATTGAGCATTATATGGAAAAAAGAAGGGCGCTTGTTCTTGAAAAGTTAAAAAGCAAGACTCTCTTTGAAATGGGCAATGATGGAGAGCCAACGTGGAGAAAATTGGAAGTCGTAGAAACCAGAGCAAGTATCCAATTCCATTTTATGCGAAGTGAAGAGAGTACAAATTACTATCCCACAATAACGTATAATTCTAAAAAGTTAGATATCCCGAACCCCTCGGCTTACCTCGTTTGCAAGAGTCCGGCCTGGATGGTGATGAATGGGAAATTGTATGGATTTGATAAAGTAGTGGACGGCAAAAAACTTCTCCCCTTCCTGAGTAAAAAGTTTGTGGTCATTCCCAAGAATCTTGAGGAGACTTATTATAATCGTTTTGTCGCTCCACTGATCGCCTCCTTTGACGATATCGAGGTCCAGGGTTTTGAAATAAATAAAAGTGATTATGATCCTCATCCCCTTCTCTCTATTTCAGAACTTCCTTCTACCAATATAAAAGAGACTCCCGCCCTTTTTATCGATGGCCAAACTCCTCCTCAACAAAATGATGATGAGGCAGGAAAAATTGTTTTCGATCTTTCATTTAAGTATGGGAAGCACCGCTTTCGGGGAGATGCATTCGGTTCGGTAAGTGTTACGTTGGAAAAAAAAGACAATGATTATGTCTTCCATCGCGTAAAACGCAACCTGGAAGCAGAGAAAAAATTTGCACAAACACTTATTAAGTTAGGCCTTCCCTTAAAAGGATTTAGGACCGCGGTAGAGAAAGCGCATGCTTTCTCCTGGTTAAATGAAAATCGGGTCAATTTACTTAACCTCGGCTTTGAGGTGAGTCAGCCCGAAAATCGCGACAAGAAGTACTTTGTTGGGAAGGCGGTTATTGAGTTGGAGGTAAAGGAAAACATCGACTGGTTTGACATTCACGCAAAAATCCGGTTCGGTGAGTATGAAATTTCTTTCAAAGAGCTGCGCAAGCTGATCATGCGAAAGAAAGTAGAGTTCAAATTGCCCAACGGAGAGATTGCTATTATTCCTGAGGCTTGGCTGATTAAATACGGTGACTTATTCTCGATGAGCGAAACTCACGGTGAGCATGAAAAGCCTGTTCTAAAAAAATACCATCTCAACTTATTGAAGGAACTTCAGGAAGGCAATCTCGCGAAAGTTCACATGAGCGATCGCCTTCGCCATCTCGAATCGTTTACTGGCATTAAAGAGTATGGATTACCTCCGGGGTTTGTCGGCAAACTTCGCCCCTACCAAAAAGCGGGATATAATTGGCTTCGGTTCTTAAATGAATTCCATTTAGGAGGCTGCCTGGCCGATGATATGGGACTAGGAAAGACAGTGCAAACGCTGGCATTACTTCAGTCGGAAAAAGAAAAAGCGAAGAGTGGAACTTCGCTTCTCATTATGCCGACCTCGCTGGTATATAACTGGGAGATGGAAGCGGCAAAATTTACCCCCGATATAAAAATTTTAACGTACACCGGTACTCAACGTAATAAAGATACTTCCAGATTTAGTAAATACGATGTCGTTCTTACGTCTTACGGCATCACTCGATTGGATAGTGAGTTATTGCAAAATTTCAATTTTAACTACATCATTCTCGATGAGTCGCAAGTCATCAAAAATCCAACTTCGAATATTGCCAAAGCCGTTTTACAACTTAAATCTCGTTATAAGTTGACATTGACCGGCACACCACTTGAAAATACTACCCTCGATTTGTGGTCACAGATGACATTTATTAATCCCGGATTACTTGGTGGTCAAACATTTTTTAAAAACGAGTATCAGATTCCCATTGAGAAAAAACATGACGAGGCGAAGACGAAGAAACTTAATGCGGTGATCAAGCCTTTTCTCTTGCGCAGGTTGAAGTCGCAAGTCGCCACGGAACTTCCTGAGAAAGTGGAGAATATTCACTACACGAATATGACCGCGGAACAAGAGGAAAAGTACGAAGAGGCGAAATCATTCTATCGGCACAAAATTCTTGATCTGATCGATAAAGATGGTATCAATAACACACGCTTTATGATTTTGGAAGGGCTTACCCGGCTTCGTCAACTTTCAAATCATCCAAGAATGGTTGACCCAACTTATACCGGAGAGTCTGGAAAAATGGAAGACATCTCTCACATGCTGGAGAGCGCTATCCTTGAAGGTCACAAACTTTTGGTGTTTAGTCAATTTGTCAAGCACCTGGAGATTGTTAAAGAGTATCTGAAAAACCAGAAGATTGCATTCGCCTATCTTGATGGCTCAAGTAATGACCGCAAAGAGCAAGTTGAGAAATTTAATAAAGACCCAGAACTTAAAGTTTTTCTGATCTCCATAAAAGCCGGAGGACTTGGTCTGAATTTAACAGAAGCGGATTACGTATTTATTCTTGACCCCTGGTGGAATCCTGCTGTTGAAGCGCAGGCAATTGATCGGGCACATCGTATTGGGCAAAAACGAAAAGTATTTACCTACAAGTTTATTACCCGCAATACGGTAGAAGAGAAGATACTTACACTTCAAAAACATAAACTTAAGTTGGCGGAGAATCTGATTAGCACAGAGGAAAGTATTATTAAATCTCTGTCACGCGCTGATATAGAACAACTACTCACCTAATGGTCTTGATTTTTTCCATCGCTCGTGTGACCAAAGCCATCCTTCAGGCTGTTCTCTAATGATTTTCTCTGTCGTTTTGATATAGTTTTCAATAATGGAGGTGTCTTCCTTTGAATAAGGCGGACTGGATAGTAACATCATTTCAGTCTCATAGTACCCTCGTTTTATTTTTCTCACTGCACCAAACATCACAGGGTATTGCGTTAATACTCCTAGCTGATTAATCGCCTGAAAAAAAGCCGTGTCCTGATTTAGAAACTTAGTCCAAAACCGTTTGTCATGGTCTACACCAGGAAACTGATCACATACAATGGCAACTCCTCTGATTAACCCCCTGCGCTTTATTGCTTCCCTTGCTACCTGAGCTCTTTTTATAGGATAGGTGCCAAACCGGGTACGTGTAATCAATGAGAACTGATTAAAAAAATCACTGCTCTGAGGTTGATAGACGAAATCAATGGCTGGATGAAGATAAAACGGTCCGGCTGCCAGCAACCACTCCCAGTTAAACTGATGTGAAGCCAAATAAATTACGGACTGATTTTTTTGAACATATCCCCTTACCAACTCAAGGTTTTTGTAAACCATTCTTCTCCTTAGCTCTTCTTCTGAAATAGTTAACAGCTTCAGCGTCTCTATAGCATAATCGCATAAATTCCGATAGAAGTCTTTTTCAATTTGACGTAGCTCATCAATGGATTTTTCAGGAAAAGAGTTAACAAGATTTCGCCATACAACCGCTCTGCGATATTTAATAAGTCGGTAGCCGACAAAAAAAAGAAAATCCGATAAGTAGTAGAGAAGGGAAAGTGGCAACTTAGAAATCCAGCTCAAAATAATCATATCGATCAAAATTACTAAGAACGTTTAACCAGCCTATAATGTTGAGTGCAAATATTGTAGTTGGACTAAAGTCCATATTGTGAAGGCTTGTTGTCACTTAAGGCCGTGGCAACAACAACCAGAGTAATGGGCTTTAGCCTAACTGATCTGGGCATCAGTATTTTTGAAAGTCCATTGCTTTTAAGATTCTATGAACATGGCATCCATAGTTACATTTGATTACTTTTGAGGATACGAAGAGCATGAACGATAAAGTTGTCATCATTACGGGAGGGTCATCAGGTATAGGCAAAGCGCTCGCAGAAGAGTTTGGCAGGCATGGTGCAAAGATTTTAATCACTGGCCGTAAGCAAGAGCAGCTTAACCTCGTAACCCAGGAGTTTCAAAAAAAAGGAATAACCATTTCCTCAATAGTAGCTGATGCAGGACGTGAGGAAGATAACAAGAAGCTGGTGGAGGAGGCACTTCGCCTTTATGGAAAAATCGATATTTTAATCAATAATGCAGGTGTCTCCATGCGGGTTTTATTTGAAGACTTGCAGATGGATGTTTTTCGTCAGCTCATGGACACCAATTTCTATGGAACTGTTTATGCCACCAAATATGCATTGCCCCACATTCTTGAAAGCAAAGGGAGTATTTTAGGAATTTCTTCTGTTAATGGAAGACGGGCTTCACCCGCTCGTACTGCTTATTCCGCTTCCAAGTATGCAATGGAAGGATTTCTTGAAGCACTAAGAACCGAAGTGATGAAACGGGGTGTTCATGTACTCTGTGTTTGCCCTGGCTTTACAGCGTCCAATATTCGTAATGCCGCTTTAACTTCCGATGGCACTGAGCAGGGCGAATCTCCCCGCGATGAGAAAAAGATGATGAGTGCTGAAGAAGTTGCCAGGCATGTTTATCGCGCTACGGTCAATAGAAAGCGAGATATTATTCTCACCCTACAGGGAAAGTTTGCGGTTGTTCTTAATAAATTCTTCCCAGCGATGATGGATAAAATTATCTATTACGTAATGGCTAAGGAACCCAATTCGAGGTTTAAGTAAGTGTCCAAATCCAAAACTTTATTCTTTTGTCAAAGCTGTGGCTATGAATCTGCCAAGTGGTTGGGCAAATGTCCTTCCTGCGATGCGTGGAATATTTTTGTGGAGGAGATTGTTGTTAAAGAGGACGTCAATAAAAATGAGTGGCGACAAGAAGCAAGTAAAAACAAACAAGCAAAGCCAAAAACGCTAAATGAAATCGAGTCGGCTAGCGAAACCCGACTCATCACACCGGATCAGGAACTCAATCGGGTATTGGGAGGTGGCATTGTTCCGGGCTCACTTATTCTTATTGGTGGTGAGCCGGGCATTGGCAAATCCACCTTAATGCTTCAGATCGGGCTTGCTCTTCAGCACCAAAAAGTTTTGTATGTCTCCGGTGAAGAAAGTGAGCAACAAATTAAGATGCGGGCGGACCGCCTTCAGGCCTTCGCCACGCCCTCTAAAAAAGTAAATGAAAATTTTTATACGCTACCCGAAACAAATACTAAAAGCATCTTCTTAGCGATTGAATCTCTGGAGCCACAGTTAGTAATCATTGATTCGATTCAAACTCTTCACTCTCATATGCTGGATTCTGCGGCCGGTAGCATTGGCCAGGTAAGACAATGCGCTGCGGAGTTGATGAAGTATGCAAAAGAAACGAATACCCCTGTCTTTCTGGTGGGTCACATTACCAAAGATGGTATGTTGGCCGGACCAAAAGTGTTGGAACACATGGTAGATACGGTTCTTCAGTTTGAAGGAGATCGGCATCTTGCCTATCGTATTTTACGAACTACTAAAAATCGCTTTGGTTCAACTTCAGAAATTGGAATTTATGAGATGCTCGGTTCCGGCTTACGCGAAGTCTCAAATCCTTCCGAAATTTTGATCTCACAGAAAGATGGCAACCTCAGTGGTGTTACCATTGGTGCTACTATTGAAGGCAATCGTCCGTTGTTGATTGAAATACAATCATTGGTGAGTCCTGCATCGTATGGCACGCCTCAGCGCACTCCTACAGGTTTTGATCAGAAAAGGTTAAATATGTTATTGGCCGTATTGGAAAAGCGTTGCGGTTTCCGCATGGGAACTCAGGATGTCTTTCTGAATATGGCAGGAGGAATTACGGTCGAGGATCCGGCTATTGATCTAGCCATTTGTGTCTCCCTTATTTCTTCTATGGAAGAAATTCCGGTTTCCGATAAAATATGTTTTGCCGCAGAGATCGGCTTGGGCGGAGAACTGCGAGCTGTCAACAGAATCGATCAACGCATTTCAGAAGCAGAGAAGCTGGGCTTTAAAGAAATCTATATTTCAAAGTTCAGTCAAAAGTCTGTCGACCTCAAGAAAACCAAAATTGTGGTTAAGGCGTTTGGTAAACTGACAGAGGTATTTCAGAATTTGTTAGGATAGTTTTGCAACAAAAAATTTCTTTCACTCCGCTTTAATGCTCCTTTAATGGATTCCTTTTTTACCGAAACCCTTGGATTCTCTGATGAAATTTTCAGTTACCTGATTCTTCCATTATTAATTTTTCTCGCCCGCATCTGTGATGTTTCCATCAGCACCATCCGTATCATTTATATGTTGGGTGGAAGGCGGTATGCTTCTACCCTTCTCGGATTCTTTGAAGCCTTCATCTGGTTAATGGCCATTCGTCAGATTTTTCAGCATCTCGATAATTGGGTCTGTTATGTGGCGTATCCTGCCGGTTTTGCATCTGGAATTTTTGTGGGGCTTTTGATCGAAGAGAGAATCGCCTATGGTAAAGTCATTGTAAGGATTATCACCCGCAAAGATGTGACCGAATTATTATCCTTCTTAAATGCTAATAAGTTCCGCTTCACAAGAGTAAACGCGGAAGGTCCGGATGGCAATGAGAATCTGGTTTTCACAGTACTCGAACGGGAACATTTGGATGATCTTCTGAATAAACTTAAGGAGATTTTACCAACGGCCTTTTATACCATCGAAAAAGTTAAAGCTGCCGGAGAGGGTGGTGTACTACCTGAAGAGCAAGGACGATGGGGAATGATTGCCTGGCTTCGGGGGATGGCTAGGAATTAAATTTTCCCCTGAAGCCCTCCCGTATGAAGCACAAGAATCGTTGCTCCTTTTTTGAAAAACCCTTTCTTCGCTAAATCAAAAACACCAAACATCATTTTTGAAGTATAGACAGGATCGAACGGGACATCGAATTCGTTTTCAATTTGCCGGCTGAATTGTTGTAGTTGAATGGTTGTCTTGGCATAGCCCCCAAAATGATAATCAGGCATGAGTTGCCAATTCCCTTCTCTCCTGGTAAATCTTTTGATCTCCTCCTCCAAAAATTCTCCACCCTTCAATACTGGAAATCCAATGATTTGTTTTAACTGATCCAACCCTTCAATCATACCTGCCATCGTACCTCCGGTACCAACTGGTAAACACAAATAATCAAAACTAACTTCCTGACTTAGTTGATGCGCAAACTCCGCACAACCTTTTACTGCCAATTCATTGGTACCCCCCTCGGGAATTAAATAGAAGCTGCCAAATTTGTCAATAAGCTCTTGGATAAATTCCGGTTCACTTTTTTTACGATAATCCTCTCTGGAGATATAATGCAATTGCATACCACATTTTTTAACGAAAGCCAGCGTGTAATTGAGTGGAAGAGTCTCCTCCCCACGAATGATACCGATGGAATTCAATCCAAGTTCTCTTGCTGCTGCCGCTGCTGAATAAATGTGATTCGAATAAGCTCCTCCAAACGTGAGCAGTGTAGTGTATCCATTTTGTACGGCCTCCTCCAGGTTGTATTTGAGTTTCCACCATTTATTGCCGGATACATAAGGATGATTCTGGTATTCGGGTCTGAGTAATACCTTTAATTCATTTTGCTCAAATAATTGGCTTTTAAAATCGATTAGGTGAGGTTTTTTGTAATTTATCAAATTTCAAAGTTTTTCATACTAAATTATTTAGTATTATTGCTATGTGGACGAAAGCTATTTCAAAGGCCGCGGGGCTCAATTCAAATCAAGTAACCGGTTTCTCAAAAATGAATATGTGACCGAACATATTGAGGGCCTTGATGAGCCCTTATTAGAAAATCCTGAAACCAAGATCTTTCACGAAAGTCCGAAAAAGATTGTTAATAGAGTAGATAGTCCTGACCTGGGTTTTGGCTACTCCATGAATCCCTATCAGGGGTGTGAGCATGGATGCATTTATTGCTACGCACGAAATACCCATGAATATTATGGCTTTAGTGCCGGACTGGATTTTGAAAGCAAGATTATTGTTAAGAAGAATGCGGCTTCGCTGCTGGAGCAACATCTGCTGAGCAAAAACTGGAACGCCACAGCGATCATGCTCAGTGGCAACACGGACTGCTATCAACCACAGGAAAAGAAATTTCAGATCACCCGCAACATGCTCAAGGTGCTCGCCAACTATCGCCATCCGGTAGGGTTAATCACCAAGAATAGTTTAATCCTAAGGGATATTGACCTGTTGAAGGATCTGGCTAAAGACAATCTTGTTCACGTCATGATTTCAATCACCACATTGAATGAAGAGCTGCGAAGGCTCATGGAACCACGCACTGCCAGTGCCATCAAGCGATTGAAAACAGTAGAAGAGCTTTCAAAAGCAGGAATTCCTGTCGGAATCATGAATGCCCCCATCATCCCGGGATTGAACCATCATGAAATTCCGAGTATACTAAAAGCTGCTGCTGAGCATGGCGCTCTTACTGCGGGAATGACCGTGGTAAGGCTAAATGGTTCTATTGGAAAACTTTTTGAAGACTGGCTGCGCAAGAACTTTCCCGATCGCTTTGATAAAGTATGGAATCAAATCTGTTCACTACATGGCGGAGATGTAAACGATTCACAATTTGGCAGGCGAATGGCCGGAGACGGAAATATAGCCGATTCAATCCATCAACTCTATAAAGTATCCAAAAAGAAATATTTCGGGGACAAACAGCTGCCTCCGTATGATCTTACAAAATTCCGAAAGGGAGGGAACCTCAGCTTATTTTAAACTTATTGTTGAATGAAAATAAGTCTCGAATGCTAAAGTAAGGAGCAAAAAAACCGTACTAATTTACAGAATTAGAACAATTCCTTTAGCCCTCAATTCATTTTTAACCCTATCGTACAACTTTTTCGTTTACATTTGTAATTGTGAAAGTCCTCTGGTTCATATTAGCCATCTATATAGTTGCCCTTTCGGTTTATCCATGTAGTGACCCATATACCTGCATAGATGAAGTTCAAAAAGGTGAACAGGTAATTAATGTTTCTGATCACGAGCATTCAGATGATGGGCTGGATGTGTGCACACCTTTCTGCATTTGTTCTTGCTGCGCAGCGCACGTCAAACTTTCTTCGGTATCTGATTTAGACTTTAACGGTGTTATCCATAACACCAAACAGACAATACCCTATATAGAAAAGCAGGCTTTGTCTGACTATAATCATATCTGGCAACCGCCAAAGATTTAAACACTTCAAAATTTGTGGCGTCCTCCTGACGCTATTTCCCAAGGCAATTCATTGTACTAAGAACAATGAGGCTTTCGGCTTGCCATAAAAAATAATAAACAGAATATGCTAGAAAAGATCATTCATTACTCCATAAAGAATAAATTAATCATCGGGCTTTTAACACTCGGATTAATTGTGTGGGGAAGTTATTCAGTAACCCAACTTCCCATTGATGCGGTGCCTGACATCACCAACAACCAGGTACAGATTATCACGGTTGCGCCATCACAATCAGCTCTTGATATCGAACGACTGGTAACCTTTCCTGTGGAACAGACGATGGCCACTATCCCGAACATTGAAGAGATACGAAGTTTTTCACGCTTCGGGCTTTCTGTAGTTACTATTGTTTTCCACGATAACGTGGATGTTTACTGGGCACGTCAGCAAGTAAGCGAAAGGTTAACACTTGCCGCTAAGCAAATTCCTCCGGGTGTAGGTTCTCCCGAACTTGCTCCTGTGACAACAGGGCTTGGAGAAATTTATCAATATATCATACGGCCCAAGAAAGGTTTTGAAGATAAGTTCAATCCAATGGAGCTGCGCAGCATCCAGGATTGGATTGTGCGAAGACAACTGTTGGGTACACCCGGTGTTGCAGACATCGCCAGTTTTGGCGGCTACTTAAAACAGTATGAGATAGCCCTTGACCCAGATAAGCTGCGCAGTTATAACCTGAGTATTGGAGAAGTCTTTTCGGCATTGGAAAAAAATAATCAGAACACAGGTGGGGCATACATCGACAAGAAGCCAAATGCGTGGTTCATTCGCAGCGAAGGGCTTGTCAGTTCACTGGAAGATATCAGGAAAATAGTAGTTAAAAATACAAGCACAGGAATTCCTGTGCTTATTCGCGATATAGCCAGTGTCGGCTTCGGCTATGCCAATCGGTTCGGTGCCATGACCTACAACAACAAAGGTGAAGTCGTAGGCGCGGTCGCCTTGATGTTGAAGGGAGAAAATTCGAGTGCAGTTGTTAACCGTGTGAAAGAACGGATCAGTCAAATTGAAAAGACGCTGCCCGAAGGACTTGAGATTGATGCATTTCTTGACCGTAGTAAATTGGTTAGCCGTGCCATAGGAACCGTAGAGAAGAACCTGATCGAAGGGGCGTTGATCGTAATCTTCGTGTTGGTATTGTTCCTCGGCAACATACGCGCGGGATTATTGGTAGCTTCTGTTATTCCACTAGCCATGTTGTTTGCCATTTCACTTATGCAAGCATTTGGTGTCTCGGGCAACCTCATGAGTCTTGGAGCTATAGACTTTGGTCTGATCGTAGATGGAGCAGTTATTATCGTGGAGGCAACCATGCACCATTTAGGAATGAGTACGTCCACGCGCATGAATCAGGACCAGATGGACGATGAAGTGAAACTGTCAGCTTCACGCATGATGAACAGCGCGGCCTTTGGCCAGATCGTAATCTTAATTGTGTACTTACCTATACTTGCCCTTATGGGTGTTGAAGGAAAAATGTTCAAACCGATGGCGCAGACGGTAAGCTTTGCGATTCTGGGCGCCTTTATTCTTTCCCTTACCTATGTACCGATGATGTCGGCATTATTTCTTGACAAAAACACCAAGCATAAAGGAAACTTCTCCGACAAGATGATGGACTTCTTTCATCGCTTGTATGAACCGGTAATCAACGGTGCATTGAAACATAAGGTCATTGTGATCGTGTCTGCAACTGTTTTATTCGGTGTTAGTATCATTGCCTTCCTGAACATGGGTGGCGAATTTTTGCCCACGCTGGAAGAAGGTGATTTTGCGGTGGAGACACGTGTACTTACCGGAAGTAGTTTATCCTACACCATCGAAGTCGCACAGAAAGGAGCAGATGTAATTCTACGGGAATTTCCAGATGAAGTAATTGAAGTAGTAGCCAAGATCGGGTCTTCTGAAATACCAACCGATCCGATGCCGATTGAAGCATGCGACCTGATGGTAATTTTAAAAGAAAGGAGTGAATGGAAGAAAGCCAGCGGTCGCGAAGAGCTGATGGAAGAGATGAGCAGAGCCCTTGAATCTGTTCCGGGCGTAACATTTGGGTTTCAGCAACCCATTCAAATGCGATTCAATGAGTTGATGACGGGTGTGCGGCAAGATGTAGCGATCAAAATATTTGGCGAAGATCTCGATGTACTGACCGGGCTATCACAACAGATCGGGAAAATTGTGAGCACGGTGGAAGGTTCCCGTGATTTATACATCGAAGAAGTTACAGGGCTTCCGCAGATTGTAGTCACTATTAACCGCGATGAAGTGGCCAAGTATGGGCTGAATATCGAAACCGTGAACCAGGCCATTAACACAGCTTTTGCCGGGCAGTCTGCCGGGGTGGTTTACGAAGGGGAAAGACGCTATGATCTTACCGTGAGATTAGGAATTCAAAATCGACAGAGCATTGAAGATGTCCGCAATCTTTTCATTACTTCACCGAAAGGAGATCAAATCCCTCTAAAGCAACTAGCCGATGTTGACTTCAAGATTGGACCCAACCAGATACAACGAGAGGAAGCCAAGCGAAGGATTATCGTTGGCTTTAATGTTGCCGGAAGGGACATTGCCAGCGTGGTGAAAGAAATTCAGCAGAAGGTTGATCAGGTTGACTTCCCTCCGGGGTATTACCCAACGTATGGAGGCCAGTTTGAAAATCTGGAAAAAGCAAAGGCGCGCTTGTCAATTGCGGTACCGGTGGCGTTGTTGCTTATTTTTCTTTTGCTCTTTTTTTCATTCAACTCAGTTAAGGAATCAACACTCATCTTTACGGCTATTCCAATGTCTGCCATTGGGGGCGTTTTTGCTTTGATGTTGCGAGGCATGCCGTTCAGTATTTCTGCCGGCATCGGCTTTATCGCACTTTTTGGAGTAGCCGTGTTGAATGGAATTGTACTCATCGCTGAATTCAACCGCCTGAAGAAAGAAGGCATGACCGATTTGCGTGACATTGTATTGAAGGCAACTTCTGTACGACTTCGACCCGTGTTAATGACAGCTACCGTGGCGTCTCTTGGATTTTTGCCGATGGCATTGGCAACCAGTGCAGGGGCAGAAGTTCAAAAACCGTTGGCCACTGTTGTGATCGGAGGTTTGATCAGTTCAACCCTGCTTACACTGATCGTTCTGCCTTGTTTGTTCATCTACTTTGAGAAAATTGGTTCTAAGAAAATAAACATCTCTTCGTTATGAGAATATTAATCATCATCACATTTAGTCTTGCATCGCTTGTCGGGCTTGCGCAGTCGGATAAATTGACCGTTCAGCAAGCCATTGATGTTGCCTTAAAAAATAATATGAGCATTAAGAGTGCGGATTATGAAATTGAGTCTCAGAAGCAATTGAAAAAAACAGGTTTTGATCTGCCCAAGACAAACGTCTCATTGCTCTATGGCCAATACAATGGCTTTCCTAAAAACGATAATAACATTACCGTTACGCAGAGTATTCCCTTTGCAGCATTGGGCAGTCAGGCATCCCTGAACAGGTCACGGCTTGCCTCTTCTGAATTAAAAAAGGCTTACACAGAAAATGAATTAGTTTACCAGGTAAAACAAGTTTACTATCAGTTAGCCTTTGTTATGACGCGTCAGAAACTTTTACTTCAGCAAGACACCATCTACGAAGGATTCTTAAAGTCGGCTTCGCTTCGCTATAAAACCGGAGAAACCAACTTATTGGAACAGGCCACTGCCGAAACACAACGAAATGAAGTGAAAAACCAACTTCGTCAAAATGAATCAGGGGTAACCATTTTACGCACACAATTAAAGACGTTACTTAATAGCGAAGCACTCCCTGAAATTTCTGAGAATGAATTGACTGAGATTTCATTTGATGCTTCACAAGACACTACACTCTCTGCAAACCCATTTTTGTCTTATGTGCGTCAACAAGTTGAGGTGGCAAAGAGTGAGAAGAAAGTTGAAGCTGCGAAATTTGCCCCTGATTTATTAATTGGATATTTCAATCAAACCTTGATTGATGTGGTGAACTCAGAGAATGGCACAGTTGCAAACAACAAAGATCGGTTCACGGGGCTTCAGGTGGGTGTCTCCATACCGCTATGGTTCATTGCTCATCAGGGAAGGGTTAAGGCTGCTGAGTTTAACCGCAAGGCTGCCGAAAGTAATTATACTCACCAACAGAATAGCATGCAAGGTCAATGGCAACAAGCTGCTCAACTGTATGCAAAGAACAAGAACAGTCTTGAATATTATAGCACATCGGCTTTACCAAATGCAGAGCTAATATTAAAGCAATCACAGATCGCCTTTAAAGGAGGTGAAATAGGATATGCTGAATATCTGCTTGGCGTTCGCAATGCCATTAGCATCAAAGAGAGTCACTTGCAGACATTAAATGACTACAATCAAAGTGTTATTTACATCGAATTTTTATCAGGCACTAAATAAGAGTTAAACTATGAATACAAATAAATTAAATTCTATACTCGCCATTTGTATTGGCCTTGTACTAATCACGTCATGCAGAAGCAAGAGTGCGGAAGAAGTAATTTCAGCCGATCACCACGAGGAAGAGGAGAACACCGTGGAGTTCACAGCCGCCCAGTATAAAACAGCCGACATTGAATTAGGTAAAGTTGAGAGCAAGCAAATCAGTGGCACCATAAAAGTAAATGGTATGCTCGATGTGCCACCTCAGCAGATGGTAAGTATCTCCGTTCCGCTCGGTGGGTTCTTAAAAAACACATCTCTGTTGCAAGGATCAAAAGTAAAAAAGGGGCAAGTAATCGCCACGATGGAAAATCTTGACTTCATACAACTCCAGCAGGATTACATAGAAGCTAAGAATCAATTGGAGTTCTCAAAATTGGATTTTGATCGACAACAGGATTTGGCCAAAGAGAATGTAAATGCCCAAAAGACATTACAGCAAGCCAAAACGACCTATTCGAGTTGGGAGACAAAAGCCAATGGCCTTCGCGAAAAACTAAAAGTGTTAAACATCGACCTTGCTTCTGTGGAAGCCGGCAACATCAGAAGCACTATCAATCTTTACTCGCCCATCAATGGTTACGTAACCGAAGTGAATGTAAACATCGGAAAATTTGTAACCCCAAGTGACATCCTCTTTGAGATTGTTGATACGGAACATCTACACGCTGAACTTACGGTATTCGAAAAAGATGTACCCAAACTCAAGATCGGTCAAAAGGTTCGATTCACTCTCGCCAACGAAACGAAGGAAAGGATGGCCACCGTTTATTTGCTTGGTCGCGAGATTAGCGCTGACCGCACGATACGGATTCACTGTCACATCGATAAAGAAGATACCAATATGCTGCCAGGCATGTACCTGAAGGCAGTGGTTGAAACAGGTGGTGTCGAAGTTACTGCACTTCCTGATAAGGCCATCATTGACTACCAGGGGAAGAAGTATATTTTCTATCAACTAACGGAACAACCTCATGCTGCATTAGATAATGAAAATAAAGAACGACATGATGCCGAGTATCACTTCACCATGTTTGAAGTTCAAACTGGCAACAGCGAGATCGGCTATACCGAGGTTATGCTTCCCACTGATTTTAAAATGGAAACGGCTCAGATAGTTGTTAAGAATGCGTATGCCATTCTTTCAAAAATGAAAAACACCGAAGAAGAAGAGTAACTCACTAAACTGAAATCCCCATGACTACTACAGATCATAAGCATACATATGATGCGCAAGGCAAGATGACCTGCTGCACACTGGAGGAAAAAATAAACAAGGCAGCCGATACACATAGTGATGATGACGGCCATGATCATGGCACTTCAGAAAGCACGTTCAAAATGTTTTTACCTGCAATGATAAGCTTAGTGTTGATGGGATCAGCCATCATCATTGACAATTACGTTCCGTTGTCGTTCTTCAAGGCTTGGGTACGAACGTTGTGGTATGTAGCAGCATACCTTCCTGTCGGGTTGCCCGTATTGAAGGATGCGCTCAAAGCTATTGTAAAAGGTGAGTTCTTTACTGAGTTTTTATTGATGAGCATTGCTACAGTAGGTGCGTTTTCAATTGGTGAATTTCCGGAAGGAGTAGCAGTAATGCTGTTCTATGCTGTTGGTGAGGTATTTCAAACACTTGCTGTCAAACGTGCAAAATTGAATATCAAAAGCCTACTTGACCAGCGACCCGATGAAGTAACTGTTGTAGAGAACAATCAAACCAAAACAATCAAAGCACAAGAAGCTGCTATCGGCTCGGTGATCCAATTAAAACCTGGCGAAAAGTTGGGACTTGATGGCGAACTGCTTTCTGAAACCGCATCGTTCAACACCGCTGCCCTTAACGGGGAAAGCACACCCGATACAAAAACCAAGGGCGATACTGTGTTAGCGGGTATGCTCAACATAAACACGGTGGCCTTAGTGAAAGTAACTACAGCTTATACGGACAGTAAGCTTTCCAAAATCCTGGACATGGTGCAGAATGCTGCTTCGCAAAAAGCACCTACCGAATTGTTCATCCGTAAATTTGCACGATACTATACTCCCGCAGTAGTAGCATTAGCCGTGCTCATCATTCTTATTCCTTACTTCTCAGTCAACGACTATGTATTTCGTGATTGGCTGTATCGTGCCTTGATATTTTTAGTTATCTCTTGTCCGTGTGCGTTAGTCATCTCCATTCCGCTTGGCTACTTCGGTGGTATTGGTGCAGCCTCCAAAAATGGAATCTTATTTAAGGGAAGTAATTTTCTTGATATCATGGCGGGTATTCAAAACGTAGTGATGGATAAAACCGGAACACTAACCAAAGGTGTTTTTAAAGTGCAAGAGGTGGTGATCAAACAAAATTTCGATAAAGCCGAGGTACTTCGCCAGGTAAATGCGCTCGAAAGTAAGAGCACGCATCCTGTGGCAACGGCTATACATGAATATGTAGGCGCAGTAGACAGTTCAATAGAAATAACCAACGTGGAAGAAATTTCAGGTCATGGATTACGCGCCATAATCGGTGGCAAAGAAATATTGGCAGGCAATTTTAAGCTGATGGATAAATTCTCCATCGCGTATGATATAGATCCTGCTTCTGTTGTTTACACTGTTATTGCCGTTGGCTATGACAAGAAATTTGCAGGCTACATTACTATTGCCGATGAAATAAAAGAAGATGCAGCATCTGCTATAAAAGCGCTGCATCAACTTAATGTAAAAATCACCATGCTCAGTGGCGACAAAAGTTCTGTCGTAAAGCTTGTGGCAGAAAAACTGGGTATTGATAATGCCTTTGGCGATTTACTGCCCGAAGATAAAGTGAACAAAGTAAAAGAGATAAAAGCTACAGGTGGTAGCGTGGCCTTTACAGGCGATGGCGTAAACGATGCACCCGTTGTCGCACTTAGTGATGTTGGTATTGCAATGGGCGGCCTGGGTAGTGATGCCACCATCGAAACTGCGGATGTGGTTATACAGGACGATAAACCTTCAAAAATCCCAATGGCGATTAACATCGGCAAGAAAACCAAACGGATTGTATGGCAAAACATAAGTCTGGCCTTTACAGTAAAGGCAATTGTACTCATTCTCGGAGCCGGAGGGCTGGCTACCATGTGGGAGGCTGTGTTTGCCGATGTAGGTGTTGCTCTGCTGGCTATTCTAAATGCGGTGAGAATTCAAAGGATGAAATTTTAATACGAAAGTGGTGCCATCGAAAACCAATTGATACTGCTCCATTTCACCTATTTTTAGGATCGAGATTATGATAACTCTATTTCGTGCTTTTTGCGTGGCGTTGACACAGTAACATTTGGAAACCATCTCCAACCTTTCTTTACGTGACTTACTTCTCTACGGACTTGGCTTTTTTGCTCAGTCACTTTTTGGCGCGCGGATATTGGTCCAATGGATAAAATCTGAACGGGAAGGCAGAGTCGTCTCCCCCACGATTTTCTGGATACTTAGTCTAATGGCTTCGTTCTTGTTTTTGATATACGGTCTGCTCCGACATGATATTGTCATTCTTTTCGGACAAACCATTTCATTTTACATCTACATCCGCAATCTTCAGCTTAAGGGTTTTTGGAAAAACATTCCAATTTTTCTGAGATGGTTGATTACTCCACTTCCATTTGTTTTGTTTCTCTGGATTGGCTTAATCGATCCGCAATCCTTTCAAACTATTTTAGACAAAAGTGATTTTACAGATCGAATTATTGTTATCGGTAGCATAGGACAATTGCTTCTCAATTTTCGCTACTTGTACCAATGGTATTACTCTGAGAAGGCCAATGAATCATTACTTCCACTTGGCTTTTGGTTGATTAGCGCTGTGGCGTCTGTGCTGGTGGTATTTTATGCTTTGCAGCGTCTCGATCCCGTATTACTCGTATCACAATCGATGGGCTTCGTAGCGTATAGCAGAAATATTTATCTCTGCTTTATCCGCAGAACTAATTCTTAAGTTCCGGGTTGCTTATTTGTTCTGGCGCAGGAATTTTTGAGAAGCTGTTCACCAGAATGAAACACACACCCATCATCATGGCACCTACGAAAAAGGGAACATGAAAATTCATGCCATATAAAAATCCGCTAAAGCCCATGCCGGCAGCCCTTGCTAATGAGCCAAAGGACTGGTTCACTCCGAGCACTTGACCAACTTCGCGAGGATTAGCATATTTTGATAGCAAGGAAGTAATCCCTGGTGTGAGACATCCATTGGCCATCGCAACTAAGGTCAATCCAAAAAGTTCAAACGGAATAAAATAAGATTTACCAACGAGTGGTAACATTATAAGGCCTGCTATCATAAAGAAAATTCCATAGGTTATAAGCTTTTGTTCCCCAAGCCACTTTACCATTCTCCCCACCAACGTTCCCTGTATGATGGCGGTAGCCAGGCCAATAAAAGCAAATACATAACCTATTTGCTGATCGGTAAGTCTATCGATTTCCTTCCACATCAGTGAGCATGCCATTTGCATCAGCATAAAGGCCGAAATAAAAATAAAATTAATGAGCAATAACTCCCGAATGGAAGGTTTTCTTAATTCCGTAATAATTCCGGTAACCACTTTGAAATTGAATTTGGCATTAGATTGCCTTTCCTTCATTGATTCGGGCAACATAAAATAGGCCATGATCAGGTTAATGAAAGACATGCCTGCTGCTACGTACCCTACCCAATCTACCTGGCCCGGAGCGGAAATACTTTTAAGATAACCACCAATTGTAGGGCCGATGATAAAACCTATTCCAAAGGCAGCTCCTAAAAAACCTAGTGATTTTGTGCGCTCTTTCACAGAAGTAACATCGCTAATGTACGCTTGTGCTACTGAGATATTTGCTGATCCTATTCCGGAAAGCATCCTTGAGAAGAACAAGATTGCCAAGCCACTCACCTGAGCAAAGACAAGATAGGCCAAGCCCGTAATAAAGACACTGATCAATATAATAGGTCTTCGCCCGTACCGATCACTCAATGTTCCCCAAAGCGGAGCAAAAAAGAAATTCATGATCGGATAAATCATGGCGATCAATCCAATCTGATAATCCTGTGCTCCGAGTTCTTTCGTAAAAATGGGAAGGATGGGAATAATGATTCCAAACCCAAGCATATCGATGAAGATGGTAATGAAGAGAACAAAAAGGGGTGATTTTCTCATGCTTGAATTAATCGCGGGCGAATTTGCAACTTTGTGGTGATGTCACAAAGTTATCTATCATCTTTAATTCAAGAGTCTGTTCAGGATTTCATTTTCAAAAATGAAGGCCTTGATGAAAAGCTTCTTGTACTTAAACAAAAGACTACCCTGGGGATATCTACTCCAATCATTGCAGATCAATTTGCAGGAAGACGCAAGGCCAAATACAAACTTCCTTCATTCTATAAAACGAAAGGAATCGTTTATCCACCTTCACTTAATCTGGAACAAACCTCTTCTGAACTGACGGCCCAATTCAAAAGTGATCTGATTCAATCCACCATCCCTCTTAAAAAAAAATACGGAGCTGATTTAACTGGAGGTTTTGGCGTTGACTCCTATTTATTAAGTTCAATATGTGAAAACCTCTACTATGTTGAGTCGAATTCCGAGTTGCTGCAGCTTGCAAGCCATAATCACAATGTTCTGAAGGTCACAAATATTAATTATCACCACAATTCGGCTGAAGATTTTTTAAAATCCAATACTACATTTTTTGATTTTGTGTTTATTGATCCTTCCCGGAGAAATAAATCTCAAAAAGTAGTTAAACTCGCAGATGGTGAGCCAAATGTTATTGAGCTTTTACCATTGATCTTTACTAAAACAGATGTTCTTCTCATAAAAGCCTCACCCCTACTGGATATCCAACAAGGATTGCGCGAACTGATTAATGTAACTAAGGTATTCGTTGTCGCTGTTGACAATGAATGTAAAGAGCTTCTGTTTCTCTTGCAAAAAGGTGTTATAACAGAACCAGAAATTCACTGCGTCAATCTATCTTCAGTAATTGGAAGAGGGGGTGAAGTATTTTCGCTTACCCTTTCTGAAGAAACAAAAGCAGTATCTGTTTTCTCCAATCCACTCGCCTATCTTTATGAGCCCAATGCGTCTATTTTAAAATCAGGAGCTTTTAAGTCTATCGGCCAACAATTTGATCTTAGCAAAATCCAAATCAATACCCATTTATATACTTCCGATAAATTGGTGCCCGATTTTCCAGGTCGAATATTCAAAGTAATAGCTATCAATCCAAAAGCAGATCAACTTAAAACTATTTTCGATGGAAATCAGGCAAATGTAATTACCCGCAATTATTCATTAACTCCGGATGAGTTGAAGAAGAAATTAAAATTAAGAGATGGTGGCGAAAAATTTTTAATTGGATTTTCGGGGTTGAAGCAAAAGTGTTTAGTCGCGGCAAGTAGAGTTAAAGCGACTTCTTAAAAAAATCGTAGTACGAAATAAGAAGTAAAAAAAAGGACAGCTAAAAACCCATAAATCAGAATTACTTTCTTACGGTTTTGCACATCTTCCCACCAAAGCATCACCCAAGGTTTATACAATCCAATGGTTAGAAACAAAGTACTGGCCAACCCAAGAAACAAAAGCAATAACCTCACATTACTCATAATCTCTCAAAGGTAAGAGGTTATCTTCAATGAAATCAATACTTTTGCGGCTTGCTGCTAGTCAGCTTTTTGGATTGAGGGCGATTGATTTCTTAAGTATTTATCGAGCAGATGGCCTGGTGCAAACCCTGGCAGAAGGGATTCGTACGTCCAAACCAACAACACTTCGCATAAAAGGACTGACGGGCAGCCTTGATTCCGTTTTATTTGCCTCCGTCTACAAAAGCACGCGCGCAACGCACGTTATTATTCTTCATGATAAAGAAGAGGCGGCTTATGTCTTCAATGATTTGCAGAATCTTCTTGGATCTAAAGAAGTTCTGTTTTTCCCCATGTCCTATAAGCGACCTTATGAATATGACGAGACAGAAAACGCCAATATTCTCATGCGAGCCGAGGTCCTCAATCAGGTTGGCAATCATCCCGATTCACAGATTATCATCACCTACCCGGAAGCGCTGTCGGAGAAAGTGATTAACAAGAAATCGTTGGCCTCTAACACGTTTGTGGTCAACAAGGGCGAAAAATTGGATATTGATTTTCTGGAAGAATTCCTCCATTCCTATGATTTCGAAAAAACTGATTTTGTTTATGAACCGGGGCAGTTTGCCATACGAGGCGGCATCATTGATGTGTTCTCGTTCGCGCATGACCTACCCTATCGTATCGAACTCTTTGGTGATGAGGTGGAGAGTATTCGAAGCTTTGATCCCGGCTCACAGCTTTCGGTAGATAGTTTAGAAAAAGTGAGCCTTATGCCCAACGTGCAGACCCGGCTTGTTCAGGAAGAACGTCAATCGTTTTTTGAATTTATTCCTGCTAATTCCCGGATCTGGATAAAAGATGTTCAGCTTGTCGTTGATGTCTTACAAAAGAGTTTTGATAAGGCCAGTTTTAGTTTTGATAAAATCTTACGTGATAGCGGAAGCCCTAAGATTGCGCTGCAGCCGGAGCAATTATTTGAAACCCCAAATAGTTTTATTGAAAAAATAAACGGCTTTGTAAGACTCGAATTTGGGCAACGATTTTATTTCCCGGCCAGCACTACCTATGATTTCAAATCTGCGGCACAAACTTCTTTTAATAAAAATTTTGAATTGCTTGCTGCCGATTTAGTCGACCATCAGGTGCAAGGTTACTCCAATTTTATTGCTGCAGAACAACCCAGGCAGCTTGAACGACTTCAGGAAATTTTCGAAGAGATAAATCCGCTAGCCCAATTTCAACCTTTAGAGTTTGCCGTCCGGGAAGGTTTCGTTGACCATGTTCTAAAAATTATCTGCTACACCGATCATCAGATTTTTGAACGATACCATCGCTATCGTGCGAAGGAAAAGTTTTCTAAGTCCAAGGCGATGACGTTCCGCGAGCTTCAGGCGTTGACACCGGGAGACTTTGTTACACATATTGATCATGGTATCGGAAAATTTGCCGGTCTTGAAAAAAAAGAAGTTAATGGCAAAGAACAAGAGGCCATCCGACTTGTCTTCCGCGACAACGATTTACTATACGTTAATATTCACTCGCTTCATAAGATTTCGAAGTACTCAGGAAAAGAAGGAACGCCTCCTCTCATCAGTAAGTTAGGATCGGCTGAATGGGGTAATAAAAAAGCCAAAGTCAAGAAGCAGGTCAAAGACATTGCTAAAGAACTTATCGAACTTTATGCTAAACGTAAGCAAGCTCCCGGATATGCATTTGCTCCCGATGGATTTCTTCAGGCAGAGTTGGAGTCTTCTTTCATTTATGAAGATACTCCCGATCAGGCCAAGGCTACTGACGATGTAAAAAAAGATATGCAGATGCCTCATCCGATGGATCGGCTTGTGTGTGGCGATGTTGGATTTGGAAAGACAGAAGTAGCCATTCGGGCTGCATTCAAAACGGCAACGGAAGGTAAACAAGTTGCCGTGCTGGTGCCAACAACCATTCTGGCGATGCAGCACTACCGAACTTTTTCAGAACGCCTCCGCGGCTTTCCGGTCAAAATCGAATATGTATCTCGCTTTAAATCGGAGAAAGAAATCAAACAAATCCTTAAAGAAGTGGCAGAAGGAACGGTGAATATTATCATCGGGACTCACCGTGTAGTGAGCAAAGATGTGTTGTTCAAAAATCTTGGATTACTGGTTATTGATGAAGAGCAAAAGTTTGGGGTGAAGGTAAAGGATCGCTTAAAAGAATTAAAAGTTAATGTGGATGTGCTTACATTAACAGCAACTCCTATTCCGCGTACGCTTCATTTTTCACTGATGGGGGCCAGGGATCTCAGCATCATTGCTACCGCTCCGCCCAACCGACAACCCGTTACTACAGAGTTGCATACTTACAATGAAGATATTATCCGCGATGCCATAAGCACAGAGTTAAGAAGAAGCGGTCAGGTTTTCTTTGTCCACAATCGCGTGAGTGATATTGAACAGGTGGCGAATGTTATTTTTAAATTAGTCCCTGATTCACGTATTGGTATTGCCCATGGGCAGATGGAGGGTGATCAATTGGAAAAAGTCATGCTCAAGTTTATTGAGGGTGAATATGATATTCTTGTATCTACGAATATTATTGAATCCGGTTTGGATATCCCCAATGCGAATACCATTATGATCAATCATGCACATCTTTTTGGTCTGAGCGATTTGCATCAGATGCGAGGTCGCGTTGGCCGCTCAAACAAAAAAGCATTCTGCTATCTACTTACGCCACCTACTTCTGTGCTTAGTTCTGATTCTCGAAAGCGGTTGGCTGCATTGGAAGAATTTTCAGAACTGGGTGATGGCTTCAAAGTAGCTATGCGTGATCTTGATATTCGGGGAGCCGGTAATTTATTGGGTGCTGAACAAAGTGGATTCATCAGTGATCTTGGTTTTGACACCTATCATAAAATTCTTGATGACGCTATTCAGGAATTAAAAGAGACTGAATTTAAAGAACTCTTTGCCGAAGAGCTTGCTGAAAAAATAAAACTCATTGTTCAGGATTGTGTAATTGAGACTGACCTTGAGATCCTCATTCCGGATACATATATCAATAACACGAGTGAACGATTGCAGCTGTATTCAAGTCTCGATGGGATTAAAGATGAAGCTGCACTTATACGATTTAATGATTCCTTGAAGGATCGGTTCGGACCCCTACCTGAAGCGGTTGTTCAATTGATTAACTCCGTAAAACTCCGATGGATGGGTGAGGAGCTGGGCTTTGAAAAGATCAATCTTAAAAACGACAAACTAAAGGCTTATTTTATTTCTGATAAACCCGATTATTATAAGTCGGATACGTTTGGGAATATCTTAACATTTGTTCAATCTCATGCCCGACAGTGCCGCATGAAAGACACCGCAGGCAAGTTGATCCTTACGATAGATCAAATTACTTCTGTGAACTCCGCCATAGAAATACTCGACAAGATGCTGGATCACAAATTAAGATCAGCTAAAGAAACCATTTCTACATAGGGTGCAAGACCTGCCGAATCGTTAAAAGGGTGAATCATTAACACTTTCTGATAGACAGGCGAATAGTATACCTCTATAAAAAAAATTCCAGTATGATAAAGATATACCTTACAATCACCCACCCTCCGCAGGGTGATATAATTGGAGTATCCGGTGACAACATCACATTTTTTTTCAAAGGAGGCGTTTGCGAAATTTTCGATAGAAATCATAGCAAGGGCTGTTTTTTCTCGTCACAATGAGAAAATCATACCATGTCTTAAATCACCTGAATTTTAGTATTTGTCTTGCTATTTGGTTTCAAATTGAACAGATCATGTCCCAAAATTGGAGGCACTTTCTTTGGCAATAAAGCTCTTGAAGGTGCGTTAGCTAGTAGTCTTTACAGTAATGATTTATCAATAAAATTGCTTCTCTTTGGAAAACATATAATTATCTCTTTATATTAGCGGTTACGTTAAATCATCCTATGAATAAAATGAAGTGCATTAAGGGTCTATTGCTTTTGGTTGGCGTCTCTTTTTTAATCTCCTCCTGTTCCTTATTTGGAAAAAAGGGGGGTAAGCCCACCGCTCAGAATCCAGGGCAGCTCAGTACTGCTACCGGGTTAAAGTATAATGAAGCTGATGGAGGTGGTTTTGCGGTAAATCCTTTCGACAATCAGCCAGATGCGCCAAACATGGTATTTATCGAAGGCGGTCGTGCCGTAATGGGCTCCTTTGAAGAGGATATTATGTCATATCGTGATAACGTGGAACGTACTGTCTCTCTTGCTTCCTTTTATATGGATGAGACGGAGATTGCCAACATCCACTGGTTGGAATACCTGCATTATATGACCATTGACTCTCCCCGTTCATCTGACCCTAGCGTTAAGGATGCTTATGCAAGAGCCCTTCCCGATACAACCGTATGGGTTAGCAAACTCGCATTCAACGACCCTTATGTAGAACATTATTTAAGATATCCCGGATTCCGGTATTTTCCGGTAGTAGGAATTACCTGGAAACAAGCGAACGAATATTCTAAATGGAGAACCTCTAAAGTAAATAATGAACTTGCTATCCAATCCGGACGTGAGGATTTAAAACCTACAGCCGGAGGAAGAATCCCTATTGAATCAGGAGTTGTTGTTCCAGATTATCGTCTCCCAACAGAAGCGGAGTGGGAGTATGCCGCACAAGCTTTGATAGGAACTCAATGGTTGGAAGAGATGCAAACCCACCAGAGAATCTATCCTTGGGATGGTCATGCACTTCGTAATCCTTATGGAAAACAAATGGGCTATTTCCTCGCCAACTTTAAGCGTGGCCGGGGTGACTATGCTGGTATTGCTGGAAGACTAAATGATGGTGCATTAATCACTTCTTATATCTATGAATTCCCTCCCAATGATTATGGATTGTACAACATGGCGGGTAATGTGAGCGAGTGGGTGATGGATGTTTATCGTCCTCTCTCCTATCAGGACTTTGATGACCTTAACCCTATAAGAAGGGATGACTTTTTGGATGATCACAGTTCTTATAGAAACCGGTATACGAAAAACAAGAATGATTCAACCAAGAGCTTTAGCTATGATAAAAGACCTGATGGATTCTTGTCTCTTGTCTCTGATAAAGTGCGTGTCTATAAAGGCGGATCATGGAAAGATGTTGCTTATTGGATGTCTCCTGGTACGCGCAGATTTTTAGATGAAGACTCTGCTACAGCTACGGTTGGTTTCCGTTGTGCCATGATCAGAGCTGGTTCTAATTACTAATTCAAAATAAAGTCAATATAAGCCACTCGACATGTCGGGTGGCTTTTTTTATTGTGCCTCCGCAATGACAGCAATACTTAACTGAGCACAACCAGCCGCAATCAAGTGCTGGCCGCAGGCTTCTAACGTTGCCCCGGTGGTAATTATGTCATCTACCAATAGAACTCGCTTTCCGGAAATTTTAGAATTTTGAGAAACAGTGAAGACGTCTTTCACATTTTCCCAACGTTGCATTCTGCTCTTTTTTGTTTGAGTTGCTGTCTTGCCTTTGCGAATAGTGATGGATTCATCCCATGGGATTTTTAATGAACTGCTTAAGCCTTCGGCAAATTTTGAACTCTGGTTGTATCCTCTTTTTAGCAATCGCGATTTATGAAGGGGGACTGGCACAATCAGGTCAAACGATTGATCAAATCCGGAATCTGACAAAACCCTGCCAAATACTTTGCCAAGCGCAATCCCAATCTCCGGATGGTTGTTGTATTTTAACTGATGCAGCAAGTGTTGAACGGTACCTCTCTTCCTGAATTTTAAAAATGCCCAGGCATGCTTAATGGGTATCCTTCCAAACAATTTTTCTTCTATTGGATTTCCCTCTTGTAAGTGATAATTCGTTTTTGGTAGTTCGAGTAAGCACGAGGTGCAGAGAATATCTTCACCTTTTACCAGCGATTCTGAACATGCCAGACAATAGCGTGGAAAGAATAATGAAATGAAATCAGTCAGTATACCCATACCCGATCGCTGAATTAAAACTTATAACCATATTTGTAGGATCATTAAAAATCATGTTATGAGTCTCGTAAAGCAATTTAATGAATACCGAACCAAGATGAATGAAAAAATTCTTGCTTCGGATAATCTGATTATCAAACGTATTTTCAACCTGGACACTAACGCATACCAGGAAGGAGCACTTGATGTGAAATCAAAGGAACTCATTGGGCTCACCTGCTCACTGGTTTTGCGATGCGATGACTGTGTAAAATACCATTTGGAGAAATGCAAGGAGGTTGGATTTAATACTGCTGAGGTCCATGAAGCGATGGGGGTGGCCACACTAATCGGAGGAACCATTGTTGTGCCACATTTGAGGCGTGCCTTTGAATATTGGGAGGAGCTTCAGCGTGTTTAAGCGAGATCTCGATCTTGAGCGCAACTGGCATGTGCTGATCACCTACCTGGAAGGTTCCATTGGTAAAAAGCCCAAGGACCTTAATGCTGTTCTATTTGTCATTGGAATGCAGGAACTAGGCATGGGTGCTAAGCGCTTCTCCAAGGAGGAGAAGCAGGACCTCATGCACATTGCCATCTGTAAAGTGTTAAGTCTCTCTGGGTATTATGAACTCGAGGGCTTGGATAAAGAAGGCTGGCCTCACTGGAAATTGATTAAAAAACTTCCCCATTTTGATTTACTGGAACAGGAGAAGCTTTTAAAAATGCATGTTCTGGAGTATTTCGAAAAGGAATATGACATGCTTTTCAATTCCGGAGGAGAGCTGAAATGAAAATCAGCCCTTATAAAGTTAATGGCATCCCGTCTACCGTTCAGAAGGGAATCTCTGCTATCCTTACCCGACATTTCACTCAGACCACTGCCCTATTCTTCTCGAAATTGCCCAGGGTTTGAAATCCTTGGCTACTCCTTCTTATCTTAGTAGATTATAAAACTATGTATGGACTCAATTCGTTTTGATAATTAAAGACTGGCCATGGGGGATGGGATAAGTATAATTAACAAGAAGCTTTCTGCCTTCAAGACGAGACACTACGTGAACCTTTCGCTGCGTGGGGTGCTACTTACTTTATTACTCACTTTATTTTATTTTCTTATTGCTGCATTGCTGGAATATAATCTTTGGCTGAGTGGTTGGGCACGGTTTACTATTTTCTTCCTTTTTTTCGCTCTTGTTGCATTTTGTATTTTTCGTTTTCTAAAAAACCCGCTAGCCTGGTGGTTGTACAGACGTGGGATAGGCCAGGAAGAAAGTGCCAAAATCATTGGCTCATATTTTCCTACGATCAAAGATCGCTTACTAAATGTTATACAGCTTTCTGGAAGTAGTTCACAGACACCATTGCTTGAAGCGGGAATTAATCAGAAATCAAGGCTATTTGAAAATGTCTCCTTTGAAAGCGCCATCGATCTAAAAGAGAATCGAAAACTAATTAAATATTTTTCAATACCCCTAATCCTGATTCTGTTGATCTTGATTATAAACCGGGGCATTCTTACACAAAGCACACAGCGCATCGTTCAGTTCAACCGTGAGTTTTCTCCACAAGCTCCATTTAAGTTCAACATTATAAACAAAAGCCTCAGTGCATTTTTTAATGAAGATTTTACGTTGGTCGTCTACCTTACAGGAGAAGCTCTACCAGAAGCCGTCTACCTTAAGTCGAATGCTTTACGACTGAAGCTAACCAATACAAACTCTGGCGAATTTTCTTACACTTTTGAAAAGGTTCAAAATGAAGTCCCCTTTCAACTGGAAGCTTCAGGGTTTTATTCAGATGCCTATACAATAAGAATTGTTAACCGGCCAGAACTTATGCAGTTAAAAATGAAGCTAGATTTTCCTCGCTACTTGGGAAGAAGAGGTGAAGAGTTGGTAAATGCAGGCAATCTGGAAGTTCCTGAAGGCACTCAAATTACCTGGCACATCACGACTATAAATACCGCCAGGGCCTCGTTACTATTCTCATCCTCAAAGGTTCCAAATTCAATGGAAACATCTGATGATCAGATATTTACATTTAGTAAGGGTTTCAATAACCCCGATCAATACTGGATTGATCTGGAAAATGAGGAAAGCAAAAATAAGGATAAGATCACCTATGGAATTGAAGTCGTTAAAGATCGGTTCCCTCAAATCAGTGTAGATCACTTTAAAGATTCTATTCTTTTTACGACCCTTTATTTGGGCGGTCAGATCGCAGATGACTATGGAGTAACCCAGCTGGTATTAAATTATCAAACCGTCATTGATGGAAAGGCTGACAATAAAAAAATTACGATCCCACTTAGCTCTAATCAGGTTCGTCAAAATTTCTTTTATCAATGGCATCTTGATTCTCTTGATCTTAAACCGGGAGACAAACTAAATTACTATCTACAGGTGTGGGACAATGATGGTGTTAACGGACGCAAATCGACCAAATCAGCAACTTACAATTTTGATTTACCGGGTGAGGAGAAAATGAAAGAGGGGATTACAAAATCTCAAATCTCCGCTGAAAATAAAATTGATCAAAGTTTAAAAAAAGCAAAAGAACTTCGTGAGACAATCGATGAAGCCCAACAAAAACTAAAAGGCAAGCAAACCCTGGACTGGCAAGATAAAAAAATGCTGGAAGATCTGATCAACCAAAAACAGAACCTCGATCAGATGATCAATGAAATTCAAAAGCAAAATGCACTGCTTGAACAAAAGAAGGAAGCACTGTCTGAACAGGATGAAAAGATTCGTGAGAAATCTGAGCAGATTCAAAAATTGATGGACGAGCTATTGGATGACGAAACCAAAAAACTATTTCAGGAATTAGAGAAACTCTTAAAAGAAAATTCTGACATATCCCAAATGCAAAAGATGTTGGATAAGATGAATCGCAAGGAAATCAATCTTGAAAAAGAACTGGAGAGAACATTGCAGTTGTTTAAAGAACTTCAATACGATTACAAACTTGATCAGGCCATTCAGCAGATCAAAGAGCAGACCGAAAAACAAGAGGAACTCCTGAAAAAAACAGAAGAGCTGGCCAGCGATAAAAAAGACTATGGCAATAAAGGGAAAGAAGGAGGGGAGAAGAAAAACGAAATCGCTAAGTCTCCTGAAAAGACAGGGGACAATGTAGAAAGCTCAAAGTCTACAGAAGAAACTGAAAGTCAGAAACTTGCGGAAGAACAGGAGAAGTTGAGCAAAGAATTGGGCAAATTTGAAGAGACCCTGGAAGAGCTCGAAAAGATGGCCGAAGATCTGGACAAACCTGCCGACACGCCCTCCGAGGATGACAAGAATCAAGTGAAGGAATCTCAAAAGGAAAGTAAAGAGTCACTCAAAGAGGGGAGACCAAAGAAGTCTGTTGAACCTCAAAAGAAATCAATCTCCAAGATGAAGCAAATGAAGCAGCAGTTGGAGGGGATGGAGAATTCCATGGAGATGGAAATGAATATGGAGAATCTTGAAGCATTGCGGCAGGTGATTCACGGGCTTATAAAGTTATCCTATGATCAGGAATCATTAATGAAAGATTTCAATCAGGTTCAGCAAATCGATCCCAAATACATTCAGCTTTCTCAAAATCAATTAAAGGTAAAAGATGACTCTAAAGTATTGGAAGACAGCTTGTTAGCACTAGCCAAGCGTGATCCATTTATGGGTTCTGTAGTCACTCGTGAAGTAGGAGAGTTGAATAGCCATTTGGATAAAACAACGGAACATATACGAGAGCGTAGAAAGCCAAATGCCTCCACAGAGATGCAACTCTCTATGACGAGTATTAATAACCTAGCACTTCTACTCAATGATCATTTTGATATGATGATGGATGCGATGGCAAATGCAAAGCCAGGAAAATCTAAAAAGAAGAATAAGGGCAATCAGCCATCTCTCAGTCAGATGCAGCAAAGGATTAACGAAAAAATTCAGGAGCTAAAAAATGGTAGTAAAGAAGGCCGGCAATATTCCGAGGAGTTGGCAAAAATGGCGGCAGAACAGGAACGCATTAGGAGAGCACTGCAAGAAATGCAGGAAAAATTAAAAAAAGAGGGTGGTAAAACCCCTGGTAGTGATCTTCCAGGAAAAATGGAGCAGACAGAAATGGACCTGGTTAATAAGCAGATAACAGAACAAACTCTCCGCAGACAAAAAGAAATACTAACCCGCTTATTGGAGACAGAGAAATCAATGCGTGAACAAAACCTTGATGAGGAACGTAAAGGAGAGACCGCTAAAGATTATGACAAAGAAATACCGCGTGTATTTGAGGAGTATTTAAGATTAAAGGAAAAAGAAGTAGAATTGTTAAAAACAGTGCCTCTGAAGCTCTATCCCTATTATAAGAAAGAGGTCAATGAATATTTTAAGAGAATTGAAAATCCGAATTAGTTGGGCTCTAATATGAAAAACATCCGAATTCAAATTCCATCGCTTTCAGAGAACGTCCGGATGATTGAAAGTTTTATTGACAATGCTCGGGAGAAGTTTCACCTGGATGATGATATCTATGGAAACATTATGATTGCTGTAACTGAGGCCGTCAATAATGCAATTAAACATGGCAATAAGGGAGACTCTTCAAAGAATGTCTTATTGACACTTGCCCTAAATGATAAACTTATCAAATTTAAGATCGAAGATGAGGGCAATGGTTTTGATTATGAGAATCTCCCGGACCCCACTGCGCCCGAAAACATTGAAAAACCAGGAGGAAGGGGCATTTTTTTAATGAAACACCTATCTGATGAAGTGGACTTCAAAGAAGGCGGCAGAATCGTAGAATTGAGTTTTTATATGAATTAATGGGGTCTATTACCTTTTTTTCAGAAGGAATTGATTTCAAGATACCGCGGCCCCTGGCAACCAAAAGCTGGATTCAACGGGTTATCCGAAAGGAAAACCAAAAGCTCTCTTCCCTCTCTTACATATTTTGCTCAGATGAATTTCTGTCCAAGCTCAATCAAGATTATCTAAATCACAGTACGCTTACTGATATTATTACCTTCAATTATTCAGTAGAAAAAGACTCTATCGAAGGTGAGGTCTATATAAGTATCCCCAGAGTAAGGGAAAACAGTTCCTTATACAAAGTCGAATTTGATGAAGAATTGCATCGGGTCATCATCCATGGTGTTTTACATTTACTTGGATATAGCGATAAAAAGCCGTCAGAAAGAGCCTTAATGAGAAAGAAAGAAGAAGCTTGCCTATCTTTGCGTAAGTAAAGTTCCACGTGAAACACCATCTGTAAAACAAGCTCAACTAGAGGTTTCACGTGGAACAATTAAAAACTGAAGATAATGTTTCCTGAATATGACGTAATCGTGGTTGGGGCAGGGCATGCGGGCTGTGAGGCTGCTGCTGCCGCTGCCAATATGGGATCAAAGGTTCTTCTCATAACAATGAACATGAACACCATTGCCCAAATGTCTTGCAATCCCGCAATGGGAGGTGTTGCAAAGGGACAAATTGTTAGAGAAATTGATGCTCTTGGCGGATATTCTGGGATTATCTCAGATAAATCAATGTTGCAATTTCGTATGCTCAACCTATCGAAAGGACCAGCAATGTGGAGCCCAAGGACCCAAAATGACAGAATGAGATTTGCTGAAGAGTGGAGGCTGGCGTTAGAAAAGACTCCAAATGTAGACTTCTGGCAAGAAATGGTTGCTGGACTGATCGTAAAGAACAGGAGAGCTATAGGAGTAAAAACCGGACTTGGATTGAATATCTATTCCAAATCTGTTGTCCTAACTAATGGAACCTTTCTCAATGGCAAAATACATATCGGTGAAAAGAATTTCGGAGGAGGAAGGGCAGCCGAGAAGTCTTCTAGTGGCATAACAGAGCAATTAATCGAACTTGGATTTGAATCCGGTAGAATGAAAACCGGTACCCCGCCAAGATTGGACGGCAGGTCACTTGACTACTCAAAGATGGAGGAACAAAAAGGAGATTCTATTCCAGGCAAATTCTCCTTTTCAGACACAACACCTCTTGCCAATCAGCTAAGTTGTTGGATAACCTATACCAATGATTCCGTCCACAAAGAGCTGGAAAAAGGATTTGATAAATCCCCCATGTTTCAAGGAAGGATAAAAGGAATTGGGCCACGATATTGTCCTTCCATCGAAGACAAAATCAATCGGTTTGCTGAGCGTGATCGTCATCAGATTTTTGTTGAGCCGGAAGGATGGAACACAATTGAGATCTATGTCAATGGATTCTCAACTTCATTACCAGAAGAAATTCAGTTCAGCGCACTAAGAAAAATAGTTGGCTTTGAGAATGCACGAATGTTTCGGCCGGGATATGCCATCGAGTACGACTACTTTCCACCAACTCAGTTAAACACAACGCTTGAAACTCAACTAATTGATAATCTGTACTTTGCAGGTCAAATCAACGGAACCACAGGCTATGAGGAAGCGGCATGTCAGGGCTTAATGGCTGGTATTAACGCACACAATAAGGTCCATGATGAGGAGCCCTTCATTCTTAAAAGATCTCAGGCTTACATTGGCGTATTGATTGATGACCTCGTTAACAAAGGCACACAAGAACCTTATCGCATGTTCACCTCTCGTGCTGAATATCGAATATTACTCCGGCAAGATAACGCGGACCTCAGACTCACGGAACTTGGTCATAAAATAGGACTCGCGAGTGATGATCGTTTGGAGAAAGTCCTTGACAAAAAGAATGATCTTCAAAGGCTTATGGCTGAGCTAAAGACACTAAAAGTAGAACCCGAAATAATCAATAGCGGATTGACCGCTTTAGCCACAGCGGCTATTCATGAAAAGGTTTCGGTCGCTCAAATTCTAAAAAGACCAGAACTCAACATAGAGAGTGTAAAGGATATCGATCCAGCCATCGCTGTTAAACTCAATCTCTATTCAAAAGAAGTTCAACAACAAGCAGAAATTCTGGTGAAGTACGACAGTTACATTGACCGTGAACAAAAGTTAGCCGAAAAAATTGAAAGCCTTGAACATTACAAAATCCAAACTGACTTTGATTATGATCGGGTAAAAGCACTTTCTTCTGAAGCAAGAGAGAAGCTGAAGAAAATCAGACCGGAAACAATCGGTCAGGTAACAAGAATAAGTGGAGTCTCACCAGCCGATGTATCCGTGCTAACAATCTACATGGGCAAATAAAGAATGGCACTCGAAAAAGTCAATGCTTGCCCAATCTGCGGAGGTTTACAATTGATTCCATTTCTGATTTGCAAGGACTATACTACCTCTGAAGAAACTTTTGAGATACAAAAATGTTCATCTTGTTCATTTGTACTGACCAATCCACGTCCAGATGAATTCACTATTGGAAAATATTACGCCTCCAATTCCTATATATCTCATAATACTAAGTCTAAAAATTTATTAGACTCAGTTTACTTTATAGCCCGAAAGCTTACACTGCAATGGAAAAAGAAACTGATCCAAAAATACAATGGTACCGGGTTACTTCTTGACTATGGATGCGGCACAGGACAGTTTCTTACTGTCTGTAAAAAAGCCGGTTGGAATTGCTATGGAATTGAGCCCTCAGCATCAGCAAGAAATATTGCCAACCAAACAAGCGGGATCAGCATCCTGGAGAAGTATGAAGATCTTGGTGACAAAAGATTCGATGTAATTACACTCTGGCACGTCTTGGAACATGTTCATGACTTAAACAAGCTTGTCTCACAATTAAAAGGTGCGCTCAAAAAAAATGGCACGGCTTTTATAGCAGTGCCAAATCATGAATCCGAAGATGCAAAAGTCTATCAACACTTTTGGGCCGGGTACGATGTGCCAAGGCATCTATGGCATTTTTCCAAAGAAACCATGGTGCTACTCCTTAAGAAACACAGCCTCCAAACAAAAGCGATATTACCAATGAAACTTGACTCAACCTATGTCTCAATATTAAGCGAAAGGTATAAGTCGGAGGAAAGGCAAAGTATCAAAGGGCTATTGAGTGGTTTATACAACGGATTAAATTCGAATTTAAAAGCCAAGCCCACCAATAACTACTCTAGTCTTATCTACGTTTGTGTAGCAGAAGAATGAATAAGTTTCTAATCACCATTATACAAGCCTTCTGGCTCCTAGGTTGTGCCAATCAGACAACACCCACTGGCGGACCTCAAGATAAAATACCACCACAACTAATAAGGTCTACACCTACTCAAAATCAAAAAAACTTTACAGGCAATAAAATTGAATTAGTATTCAATGAAGCCATTCAACTACGGGAAGCAAAGGAACAAATCATTATTACTCCTTCCCCGGGAAAAGAGATCACCTACACAGCAAAAAAGAATACGGTAATTATTGAACCAGAAATCAAATGGAAAGACAGCACAACGTATTCTATCCTATTTCGAGAAAGCATTAGAGATCTTACAGAAGCAAACCCGGCAATCAACCTAAAGCTAGCATTTAGCACCGGGTCCTTTATCGACTCTCTGAGCCTCAGCGGAACCATATCCGATGCATTGTCGGAAAAAATACCCGAAAACATAACGATAGCAATCTACCAGAGCGACACGTTCAACATATTTAAGCATTCACCCAGCTACATAACGAAAGCCAATAAACTAGGAAAGTTTAGAATAGAAAATCTCAAGCATGGAATTTATTATGTCTACGCCTTTGAAGACAAAAACAAAAATCTAAAAGTTGAAAGCACGACCGAGAAATATGGGTTTATGAGTGCTCCCGTGAATCTACAATCCAATAAAGACTCTCTTTCCATTGCTCTTTTTGCTCTTGACGCAAGACCGATAAAACTAAACAGCATCAGAGGAAATCAACAAACTACTACGGTAAGCTTCAATAAAGCGCTAACAAACTATACAGCCCAACTCAATAAACAACACCCGACTTCCAACTATTACGGAACAAATCAGTCTCAGATAATATTCTATCATCATTCTCCGATATCCAAGAATGACAGTATTCCGGTACAGCTTTCTGCAACAGATAGCCTAAATCAAAAATTCGATTCGTTAATCTATCTTAAGGAATCCGAAACCAAGTACAGCAAGGAAAAATTCAACGTTTCTATCATGGAGCCCCTATTTGATTTGGAGACAAACTCGATAATAATCGAAGGGAAAGCCAGCAAGCCGATTAAACAATTTACTTTAGATAGTCTAAAAATAAATGTAGACACGCTCTTCATCATACCTGTAACGCAGAATGAAATCAAGTACGACACAGTAAACAAAAAGTTCATCATAGCAAAAAAGATTGACAAGAAAACAATTCCATCACGAATAAAATCACTTGGCGTAAAATATAATAAATCATTCCTAGTATCAAATGAAGGGGACTCCAGCAAACAAGCCAAGGCCGATTTAATACTCCACTCCACAGAAGAACTAGGAATTCTATCAGTAGAAATAAAGACAAAATCTGAAAGCTACGTAGTCGAGCTGCTCAATACCGAAAACAAAACAATAGCATCATTTAAAAATAAGTCCAAACACATCTTCAAAAATCTAATTCCCAAAGAATATAAAATCAGAGCATATATTGACTCCAACAAAAACGGAAGGTGGGATCCTGGTAATATTTATAAGCGTCAAGAGCCAGAAAAAACATTTTTCTATCAAACGCCAGAAAAGAAATTTTCTTTCCCAATCCGTGCCAACTGGGAGTTAGGCCCATTGGTTTTAACGTTCTGAATAACTTGTGTACAAATAAAAAGGGATGTACTAAAATGAGCTCTAAAGCAAATTCCGCAAACTTCACTCAAAAAAAGTGGATAGAATCCATCTAAACTAAAACCACACACATCACGTTGAAATGTAGACAAAGGATATCAACAAACTCAAAAATTGTCGACAACTTAGCACAATGCTTTAAATAGTCATTAAACACAATCCTAGGAACAATAGTTAACCAAGAAACCCTCAACAGGATTTACACACCCTCAGAATGAATACGAGTTATCAACAATTCAACAGCGCTAATTACAATTACATTAAATATTATAATACTATTTTAAATACAACACTGTGGATGTGTGTAATACTACTATCACAAACAGGATTTGCGCAAGACCAAAATGAAATTCAAATTGCGAATGAATATATTTTAAAAGGTGAAAAAGATAAAGCGCTTGCGGCTTACCAAAGTTTATCAAAAAACATGGAGAACATTTCTTCAATTCATAACAACTACCTTATGCTCTTGCTTGATATGGGGAAGTACAAAGAAGCTGAAGATTATGTTGAGTGGGTGATAAAAAAAGCAAATGATAAGCAGACCTACCGACTTGACCTCGGATTGGTTTATGTTCGATCAGGAGAGATTTCGAAAGCAGATAAATATTTTAAAACACTCATTAAAAATAATTCAGAGGATATTTATCGGTTGAAGTCCATCTCTGATTACCTCGCCACGAAACACCTTGTTGACTATGCCGCCCTCGCACTACTACAGGCCAGAGAGTCAGGACGTAATCCAAGTTTGTTTACGTTAGAGCTAGCCAATCTATACCGTCTCAATGGCAAGAAGGATGAAATGGTAAACGAGTATTTGAACTATGTTACCCAGACTCCCGGTAATTCAGGATATGTGAAAAATCTACTTCAACTCCTGCTTACCAAGCAGGATGAGATGGAGAGTCTGGAGCGATTACTTTTTGATCGGGTGCAACAGAATCCTGATGCGGAAGTTTTTGCAGACCTGCTCATCTGGGTAAATCTTCAGCAAAAGAACTTTTATGGTGCATTTCTTCAGGCGCGGGCCTACGATAAGCGCTTCAGGAAAGAACAATCGAAGACTTTGGAGATTGCACAAATTGCCCTGAGCAACAATGACTATGAAAATGCAGACAAAAGCTTTTCTTATGTCGTCAAAGAATTTCCCAATAGCCCAAATTATTTGCCAGCCCGACTGGGTGTTATCCGCGCCAGAGAAGCAAAAGTAAAAGGACATTACCCTGTGAATAAGGATTCGATACACTACCTGATCAAAGAATACGAATCGTTTATTTCGAATTATCCCGACAACCCCAATGCGCTAGATGCCCTGGCAGATGAAGCGCTTCTTTATGCTTATTATCTTGATGAAAAGGAAATCGCTATCACGAAATTAAATGAGCTGATTTCAAATCCGCGGCTTGCACTTTATCACAAGTCGAAAGCTAAGCTGGACCTGGGGGATATTTATTTGCTGAAAGAAGAATATTGGGAAGCCACGTTGCTTTATTCGCAGGTAGAAAAAACACAGAAGGAAACACCAATTGGGTACGATGCAAAACTTCGCAATGCAAAACTTTCCTACTACAACGGAGATTTTAAATTAGCACAGGAACATCTGGATATTTTAAAACAAGCAACCACGCGTGAGATTGCCAATGATGCCATTGATTTGAGTATGTTGATTAAAGAAAATACAGCTTATGATACACTGGGTACCGCGCTTAGTGAATATGCTGCTGTGGAGTTGTTGATGGTTCAAAATAAGACAAGTGAAGCTTTAGCAAGACTCTCCACGTTTACACCAAAAAAGAGAGTTTGGATGAGTACTACAGAAATATTTGAGTTTGGAATAAATGGTAGAATAATTGAAACCAGAGGAAATGAGAAATTAGTGGAACTTAATGATAGCTCAAGCGTTTATTCTCAATCAATCAAAGATGATGTGTATTGGCTTGAAGCAAAACTAAGACTTAAGCAAGGAGAGTTTGATAAAGCGCTGACGCTTTGCAAAAAAATCATAAACGAGTTTGGGGAAGATATACTGGCAGATGATGCGTATTTTTTGGAAGGAGAAATTTATGAACGACAGCTCCACGACAAAAACAAAGCGAGCGAGATATACCGCGAGTTTTTGAATAGATACCCCGGGAGTGTTTATGCCGCAGAAGCGAGAAAAAGATACCGTCAGTTGCGTGGTGATTTTCAACCGGAGAAAACTGTCAATTGATTATTACCGGCTTCGTAGACAATGTCATTTCGACCGTAAGGGAGAAATCTTATTTATCGAAAAAGCAAATTTTATTAGTGGAAGATTTCTCGCAACCCCATGATCACATTGTAAAAAGTTATCACACTCGAAAAGACTAATCGCTGTCATTTCGACCGCAGGGAGAAATCTTACTTTGACAGCGGATTTGTTCTATTTGCTGAAAAGATTTCTCGCAACTTCGTGATCACGCTGTAAAAAATTAGTACGCTCGAAAAGACGAGGGGAGGAATGAAATTCTATTGCAATTAGTCCTGATTTTCTTTAGCTTTCTTAGCCCTTATCAAAGGATAACCTATTATGAGTCGTTTTAATGGCTTTCTCAGATTGATTTCTCGATTTCGTACCTTTTGCTGGCTGCTTCTGTTGCTGATTTCTTGTACAATTATTGAGGACATGGACATTACAAGTAAGGCGGAACTTGATAATCTTAAATTAAAGTATATTGAAATAGTACAAGAAACCAATAGTGGGAACACTACGAGTGTAGCCAAAGTGACCACAGATTCCGTAGTAAACATTGCTGTTTCGGGCAGTACAATAAATCGAACTCTTTGGATGGACTGGCCAGCATTGGGGAACTCCAAATTAAAACTCAAAAGTGGGGTCACGACATCATTTAAGTCCTATACATCTTACATTGAATCCGGGAAGCCTTGGACGTTCTATTTGTTTGACAAGGATTCAGTTTTATCGGAATTATATCGCTTTCGGTATGATGCAAACGGCAGATTAAACAGAATAATAACCAATGTCCCGTTTGTTGAAAATGGCCCCGCAACATCAAACGATACCATCATCTATGATACAGGAGGAAAACTGTCCAGTATAATTCGAAGGTCATCCGATCTATCTAAAACTGGCACCTTCACGTTTGAATTTAATAGCGGCAGCTTTAATACCGGGAAAGTATTCAAGTCCACGTTTCAAGGAAGGTATTTCCAAAACTATTCTGAGAATTCGTATTATACGGGTGTTGATGGACAGGGTGGAGGGGTAAATAATGACGGTAATTTGAACTTGATAAATATTCAGAAGCAATCCTTGAGCATGATTGACCGCAACAACGTTGATGGTAACTGTCAGTGCAAAAAATGGATAGATACTTTTTACTTTCATCCCTTGATGTTGGTGAAAGATCAATTGGAGTTGGGCGATGAATTATTATTTATTTACATGGTTGACTGGTGGCAACCGATTTCAACACAAGAGACAACAACCGATCAGAAAGTAACTTTTAGTTTTAAATATGCTCTTTAGAGTCTGCATAATAATTGGAGTTCTTTCATGCTTGTTTATCAGCCTGAGTCAAGCCCAATTTCAATTACCACAGTTTGATGTTGAATTAAAAGTGCAGCAAAATCTTATTCCGGGTGATGGTCAGAATGATGGTGACCTGCAAGTAATAGAGACAACAAACATGTATGGAGGGACCCATGTTCAATTGGGTCAGCATGTGGCCTTGGGTGGGTTTTACAGCAATAGTTTTAGAGGAATGGGAAGGTTTAGCGTAGGCCAAGATGGAAATATTGAGCACGATGTTCTTTTGCTACAGAAAGGAATAGATATTCGATTTTCTACAGGCAGGGCAAAAAACTGGAGAAAATACCTGACGATAAACTATTCACAAATCGAACTTGTGGAAGATAATGGGGATTATCGACTTGCCGGCAAAACAAATGCTTTTGGGGGAAGCCTGGGGATCATGCGCAAGTTGGGCAACAAACTATACCTCACCGTAATTGAACTTGGTGCAAAGGTGATGTCGGATGAAATTTTTTGGGTTGGCACATCAAACAAAATAATCATTGATGCCAAGATGGGTCTGCTCTACAACATCGGAAAGAAAAAATAAAACATAGCCCATGAAACCTTCACTGTGTTTATTCACAAGCCTGATGGTTTTGACTTACACAGCCATAACCGGTCAGGATTTATTGCGCCTTAGTCTGCGGGCTAAAGGCGTAACGGCCGTCACCACCTCCAATGACAACAAGTACACCGCCATTGCCCAAGGCAATAATCTTGTGCTCTACAGTGCCGGCACGGATACCAAGATCAAGGATTTTTCTGGTACGTTCTCCGGACAAAATCAGAAATTCAAATATGCTCATACACGTGATATCCTCGATTTAAAATTTAACAGTAAAACCGACCTTCTTGCCACAGCCTCTGCCGACAAAACAATCAAGCTTTGGAAGATGCCCTCTGGTGATTTGCTTTCTACGCTGGAAGGACACACCGATGCAGTTGTCGCTTTGCGGTTTGCAGAGGATGATAAGTTCCTCGTCTCGGCATCGGAAGACATGACGATTCGTAAATGGAACTTGTCAACGTTAAAGGAGGTTTTTTCAAAAAAAGAACATACTAAACCACTTCGAGGTCTTGATGTAAGTCTTGATGGAAAATGGATTGCCAGTGGGGGTGGTGACCAGCAGATTGTAATTTATAATCTATTGGATGGTTCGGTAGTGAAGAAGATACCGGCTCACAAAAACTGGATAAGATCGTTAGCATTTTCACCGGATTCAAAAATACTGGCGAGCGGTGGCGATGATAAGGCAGTAAGACTCTGGAATACGGAATCGTGGTTAAAGGAGAGAGAATTCCAACAGCGCGGTTGGATTTATGACGTACAGTTTAGCGGAGACGGTAAGTACATTGCCGTAGGCCTTGAGAAAAACGCTATTGAGTTTTATGATGTGAAAACAGGATTAATCAGCCTGAAACTTAGTACTCCCACACCAGTTTTAAAAATTAACGTTGCTCCGGACGGGAAGAGTGTTACTACGGTGGAAGAATTTTCAACTGATGTGCACACCTGGGATATCGCTAGTCTTAATATCTCACCCGTATTCCGCTACAAGGATTCAAAAGACAAAGCTCCCCCTCAGATTTTTGTTTCCAATCCTCCCAATCTTCAAAATAATCGTGTGACCCTTTATAAAGATATTCTGGACCTGCGTGGCTCTGTTGTCGATGAATCAGGGGTTCGGCAGTTGAAAGTAAACGGAGTGCAAACACCCCTCAAAGAGAATGGGAATTTTCTGATCAACCTTCCCCTCGCCATGGGCGATAATGCGGTGAACATTGAAGTCACGGATATCAATGATAACATTGCGCTGAAAAAGTTTGTCATCTCCAGAAAAAACCTGACAGGGCAGGAATATAATCCGGCCAATGCCAAAAATTATTTGATGGTCATCGGCATTAACAATTATCAATATTGGCCTAAGTTGAATAATGCAGTAAGGGATGCAAGTGATGTGGCCAGTACGTTGCTGGGCAAATATAATTTTGAATTCGATAATATCGTCATGCTCAAGGAGGAGCAGGCCACCCGCAGTAATATTTACAACAGCATGCGTGGGCTAATTGAAAAAATTGGACCTCAGGATAACCTGCTGATTTATTATTCAGGTCATGGTTACTTTGACCAACTCCTCAATGAAGGCTATTGGGTACCAGTAGAGGCGCACACCAACTCAAATGGAGATTATATATCGAACACAGAGATTTTGAAGATCATCAATAACATCAATTCACAGCATACTTTTTTAGTCGCGGATGCGTGTTTTTCGGGATCTTTGTTTGCCGAAACAACGCGTGGCTACAGTGACAATGTGGAGAAATTTAAGTCCCGCTGGGGTCTTGTATCAGGCCGGCTTGAGGTCGTCTCGGATGGAGCACTCGGTGACAACAGTCCGTTTGCGAAGAGTTTTATTAGCTATTTGAAGGAAAATGAAAAATCAAAATTTGCCGTCTCCGAATTAATCCAGCATGTAAAGATGAAAGTTGCAGAAGCTTCAAACCAAACCCCACTGGGTAATCCATTGAAAAATGCCGGAGATGAAGGAGGTGAGTTTATCTTTTATAAAAAGAATTGAGCTGAACCTTTTCGATTGAGACCCGATTACCACTCCTCAAATTTTCAAACTAGTTCTCGAAAATATTTTTTAGCTTAGTCCATTCCAAAACAGACTATGAAAAAAATATTATCCCTTCTATTAATTTCCTTTGCAGGAACACTCTTTGCGCAAAACAATATCAAAGCTTTGGTAGGTGGCACATTGATTGACGGCTTTGGCGGAAAGCCATTACTTAACAGTGTCATCATTGTAGATGGTGAACGCATCAAGGCTATCGGCCAGGTGGGGCAAATAGAAATTCCCAAAGGAGCCGAAATAATTTCTACAGAAGGAATGAGTGTAATGCCAGGTCTGTGGGACATGCACGTACATTTAATGATCAATGGTCATAGTGACTATACTCATTGGGACAAAACTTATCTTAAAGTTGCAAAGGATGTAATCATGCCTTCCTCTGCTCATCAGTTGCTGATGGCCGGAGTGACCAGTGCCCGCGATTTAGGAGGTCCTTTAGAGCCAAGCTTATCGGTGCGCGATCGTATCAACAAAGGAGAAATACCAGGACCCACCATGTACATGTCCGGACCGTTTATCCAACATGAACCTTATGCAGGTACATCAGATTTCAGATGGGGTGTAAAAGGAGATGTGGATGCGCGCGCGAAAGTAAAGCAACTGGCTAAGGCCGGAGTGAATTGTATAAAGTTAATCGATCAGGATCAGATGACCGAAGCGGAATATATGGCCGTGGTGGATGAAGCACATAAAAATAAATTACAGGTAGTAGCACACTCACACCGTCCTGATGAAATTCGGAGAGGGATGAAAGCAGGCGTTGATAATTTTGAACACACCGGTTTGGCGGCAGCTCCAGAATATCCGGAAGATATTATCGCGATGATTAAAGAGCGCACCGCGAAGATGAGCTTAGGCCCTTTGTTTTGGACACCCACCGTGGAAGGACTTTTCAACTACGAATACATGCGTGACAATCCGGAAGCGCTGGACAATACATCATGGCATTTGGGCCTGCCCGACTCCATCATTGCAGATATCAAACAATCCATTAAGTATCCGGGCCGATTGAGTTACTTCGGGTTGAATCCTATCCGGAAGCCAACGCTAGAGAAAAAAGTAAAGCAACTCAAGGAGGCGGGGGTAGTGCTATTAATAGGAACGGACAGCGGTATCCCTATGAAATTCCATAGTCAAAGCACCTGGAACGAGCTTGATGTGTGGGTAAACAAATTCGGCCTTGACCCGATGTACACTATCCGTGCCGCCACCTATTGGCCTTCTGTTGCGATGGGTGTGGATAAAGACTTTGGCACCATCAGCGAAGGCAAGTATGCCGACATCATTGCGGTAAAAGGTGATGTCCTCCGCCACATGGACCTGTTGCAGGACGTGAAGATGGTGGTGAAGAAGGGGAAGCGGTATAAGTGATTCGTTGAGGACTTAGTTACATCTCCACCCAGGTATGATCAGCCAATAATTTTACTTCGGCCACAAAACTTTTGAAGGGCATTCCTTTTCGGCCCCATTCTTTCGGCCCTATCATTGAGACAAGGTGTTTATCGTCTGCTGTTTCATACAAAAAATATCGTTGACCAATGACAGGTGCAAAGTTGAGTTTGGCATCGTAAATGATCATGGAGAGTTCCTTTCGCTTTTGAATTTCTTTCGCCTGTATGGCGAGTAACTCAATCTGCTGCCGGATTTGCGTGAGCTGCATGTTGGTCTGCTCTTCCATAGCCGATAAGGCCTGATGACGAATAATGCCTTCTTCATTGGGCCTGATCACTGCACCCGATACAGAAGCCGAATAAGGCAACACACTAAACTGCTTATGATAATGCTCTGTGTTGGTTAGTTCCTTCTTGCCGATAAAATGAGTTTGTGTAATCTTCAACAAACCCTTTGGAGTAATTTCATGAACTACGAGTAAAGCAATTTTTTTATCTTTTAAAAAGGATGATGTAAATGACAGCTGACTATTAAATTCAATTTTGATTGCATCGGCAATGGACGGATCGCAGGGTTGCTCTTCGCCATTGGGCACAGCAGAATAATGAGAGGTAAAGGCCTGATCCTCTAACGAAACCCAATTCATACTTATGCTCAACTCTTTGCCGGTGCCACTAACTTCTATCTTATAGATTCCAGACTTGGGACGGTCACCAAATTCGTAAGTACCTTTTTCAGGAAAGAGTTGCCACGAGGAAATAAAATTGTGTGCTTCTACCATTATTTTTATCGACAAAACTAATACTAACTAACCGAGAACGTATCCGAAGGGATATTGTTCTTTTGTGTTCTAAAATGGATATTTATAGAGCCCGTTTGCAAGGTGAGGATCGATGGATTAAATTGGAAGGTTTTAAGCGAGTATGACAAAAGCAAGTAAGCCCTTAGTTCCAATAACCGATGTAGTTCTGATGGGAGCTGGCATTATGAGCGCAACATTAGGGATGCTTCTTAAGGAACTTGATCCAAAAATCACCATTCAAATTTTTGAACGCCTTGACGAGGCAGGAACAGAAAGTTCTGACGCATGGAACAATGCAGGCACGGGGCATTCAGCGTTTTGCGAGCTGAACTATACTCCTCAAAAGGCAGATGGCTCTGTGGACATTTCTAAAGCCATTAAAATAGCGGAGTCATATGAAGTATCCCGTGAGTTTTGGACTTACCTGGTAGAGAAAAAATACCTGGCCAATCCGGCAGAATTTATATCACAGATTCCTCACTTAAGTCTTGTATGGGGAAAAGAGAACGTTGAGTTTTTGAAGAAGAGATATAATCTCATGCATGAGAATCCTCTCTTTAAAGATATGGTCTACACTGAAGACCGCGATTTGATGATGGAGTGGGCACCCTTGGTGATGCGAGGTCGTAAGAAATTACAACCTGTAGCAGCCACCCGGATGGATATGGGCACGGACGTAAATTTTGGAGCACTTACACGGGGCATGATTCGCCAATTGGAAAAAATGCCTGGCGTTACCATTCACTATAATGTGGAAGCGCTGGATCTTGATCCGGATGGCAAAGGCGGCTGGGATGTATTTTTAAAAGGCCTTAGCGATGGTAAAAAGAGTAATGTGAATACCAAGTTCGTATTCATCGGAGCAGGTGGAGCCACATTACATTTGCTGAAGCGAGCGGAGATCAAAGAACGAAAGGGATATGGAGGATTTCCGGTAAGCGGCCTGTGGCTTAAATGCCTGAATGAGGAATTGATTGCGAAGCATAATGCCAAGGTTTATGGAAAAGCTTCTGTAGGAACTCCGCCCATGTCAGTACCACACATTGATACAAGAATGATTAATGGGAAAAAGGAACTTCTCTTTGGACCATTTGCAGGATTCTCTACCAAATTTCTTAAGAATGGTTCTTTGATGGACTTACCCAAATCGATTGGTTTTGATAATGCTATTCCTATGGTGTTTGCAGGAATGAAGAACATGCCGCTTACCAAATATTTAATTGATCAGGTGCGACAGACTCCGGAGCAGCGCTTAGAGGCCCTTCGCGAGTATATTCCCTTCACGAAGTTGGAAGATTGGGAATTAAAAGAAGCCGGGCAACGGGTACAGGTAATCAAAAAGGATAAAGAAGAAGGTGGCGTATTAGAATTCGGAACGGAGATTGTGGTTTCCGAAGATGGGACGGTGGCGGCATTGCTCGGTGCATCACCGGGCGCCTCCACGGCAGCCGCTGTAATGTTGGGCATTCTTCCGAAATGTTTTAAAAAAGAAAGCCAGTCACCAACCTGGCAAAGTAAGCTGAAAGAAATCGCGCCATCATTTGGGCTATCACTATCAAAAGATGAGAAGCTGCTGATGGAAACCCGTCAACGGACCAGTAGGATACTGAGTCTTGGTTCAATAAAATAATCTTTACGTTCAATAAAATGTTCAATAAAATTCTTCTGGGTTTTGCAATAATAGTAATTCTCCTTACAGGCATTCTACTCTTGAATACTTTCCGGTTCACGTCAAAGCAACTGGCGATAGAAACAAAGCCTTCGCCTGAGGTTAGTCAGGAATCGCTGAAGCATTTTCAGGAAGCCATCGGCTATAAGACAATTTCCTTTGGTGATTCAACCTTATTTGACTCCACGCAATTTTTGGGATTCAGAAGTTTCTTAGTGAAGACTTATCCAACAATTCATACAAAACTTTCTCGTGAGGTTGTGGTAGGCTACTCGATGCTCTACAAATGGGAAGGAAAGAATTCAGACTTAAAGCCCTTTGTTTTAATGGCGCATCAGGATGTGGTGCCCATTGAAGAAGCAACACGATCGATGTGGACGGTAGATCCCTTCGCTGGTGAAGTGAAGGAGGGATTTATTTGGGGCCGAGGAACTACCGATGATAAGATTAATCTTATTTCAATTTTTGAAGCAGTCGAAAAACTTCTTCTCGAAGGCTATCAACCGGAACGGACTATCTATTTCGCCTTCGGTCATGATGAAGAAGTTGGAGGAACAGGAGCAAAGGCAATAGCAGCACTCATGAAGTCTCGAAACATTTCGGCCGATCTTGTATTGGATGAGGGAGGAATCATAACCAATGATAAAATCCCTAACATGAATCGCCCAGTAGCCCTGCTGGGCACTTCCGAGAAAGGATATTTATCACTTGATCTCACGGTAGAAAAAAGTGGAGGACACTCCTCACAACCTGCTAAAGAAACAGCCATCGATATTTTGGCTGAAGCCTTGCTAAAGATTAGGGAGAAACCATTTGACGCAAGCATCTCGGAATCAACCCAAGGTTTTTTAGACTACATAGGACCGGAGATGCCCTTTCTTCAAAAAGTGATTTTTGCCAATCAATGGTTGTTTGAAGGATTGATTATCGGCATGTATGAAAAGAGCCCCACCGGAAATGCGGTGATGAGAACAACGGGAGTCCCCACCATCATCGATGCCGGAATAAAAGATAATGTTATACCAACGATCGCAACAGCAACAGTTAATTTTCGGTTACTACCGGGAGATGAGATCAGTGAAGTGATAGAGCAAGTGAAACAAAAAATAGATGATGAACAGGTAAAAATTTCTCATGCTAACTCTTTCCTGGCAGAGGCTTCTGCCGTTACACCCGCAAATGGTTTTGCCTTTAAAAAGGTAAACGAAACAATTAAAAAAACATCAGCGAATACACTCGTTGCTCCCTTGCTTCTTATTGGAGGAACTGATTCCCGCTATTTTGGAGAAGTATCCACCGGCATCATCAAATTCAGCCCCATGATTGACCCTGTTGGCTTTCATGGAATTGACGAACGGGTAAGTTTGGAGAGCTATCGCACTTCCCTTTGGTTTTATGAGCAGTTGCTGAGGGATTTGAAATAGCCAGATTGCTGACTTCTGGGTGCAAGAATCCAGCCTCTGACATCATATTTGGCACATGCCATAGCTGTACTAGCTCCACTCGCAACCCAAGCTATGGCAAAAGCCAAATATGATGTCAGAGGCTGGATTCTTGCACCCAGAAGTCAGCAATCTGGCTATTTCAAATCCCTCAGCAACTGCTCATAAAACCAA
>JANMYO010000065.1:0-10702 GCA_031382175.1 Bacteroidia bacterium
TGAGTGTCCCTAGCAAAAAATCTTGACACACATGCATTTTGAACTCTTCACTATACTGGCTTTGCCATTTTGAAGCGTAGCATTTTGAATATCTTTCCATTTTTAGGTTACGTTTGTGTAAACCTATTTCAGGACGAGACAGTCCAAGACTTGCGCCAGTTGGGAGCTTACTGTGTTGGTTGGATGATTGTCCAAACTGTAGAAAGTCCTTGAAATAGAAAGCCAAAAATAATCAGAGTCAACCCAAACCGTGAACGGTTATTATACTTTTTCCACTTAGCTTTTTCATCATCATATACAATTGTTGTTACAAGTGTTTGTCGCCCGTCTTTATTTGTATCAGACGGCAGTCCGTATATGTATAGAAATACAACTCCGATAATGTCTAATAGTAGCCCGATACAAGTAAGTGTCTGCTGTGTCGTCATATTTTGAATAGATAGGTGGCCGTCTTGAAATGAGTTACAATTAGCGAATATACACACTCTGATGTATTCAGATATATCACCTTCAATTGAGATTATCCAACATCCATACAGAGTGCAACTCGCAATTATCCAAGTCCTATTGACTTTAAGACTACTCTGAACTCATTCAACATCATGGCGGTGGCGCCCCACACCACTTCCTCTTCAATCTCGAAATGAGGCGATCTCATTCTAAACTTGCCGGCTGCAAGAATCCTCTTTTTCTTTCTTTTACCGCATCTCAACCAGCGCAAGTCTTGAGTAGGGCTATCAAAGTGTGAGGCCTTAACTTTCAGCACAATTCATTGTTAAGCGCTCGTGCTTTTAATCCGCTTCTTCGTAGTCAGTCGTGCTTTTAGTTTTGTACGTTTTTCTCTTTGTTGCTTCATTATCTCTCTGAATTTTTTTAATTCCTCATTTGTCCAAGGTTCAGATTTAATTATAAAGTCAACATTCTTTGGCTCTCTTATCAGTCCCATAATTTTATGATTTAAAGTATCTTGAAATTAATCTGTCCGCTGCAATAGGATCAACAAACATTCTCTGTCGGATCAAATGAGTCGCTCCCAAAGTCTGTTTATAATGTTCAATTAGAACGGTTTTGCTATCAAAGGCTACATATCCATCATAACCTTTTTCTCTGGAAACTCTACATGCGTAGGCAACTAGATTTCCTGGAATTCCCAAGTAAAGTTTATCTTTTCCTTTGTTGAACTTTGCGCTTTCAATCAGGTGCATGAAAATGTGATCCTCTTTGTCCTCGATGCTTAAAAGTCCCTGAATAATTGTTGGGTTGTTGACCGTGGTTAATCTGTAAACCGCATTGTTCGGAGTTTTGAATTCTAACTTCCAATCAAACAACCAGTCCGGCTTTTTAATGACTTTTAAGTCACCCTTAGAGAGTCGTGTTATTTCAGTATCAAAAATCTCTCCAGATCGGGTATTTTCAATTGAATTTGTCAGCTTATCTATCTCTATGTCGAGGTATCGTAATAGTCGTTTTTTCACACCACAATTTACTTAATTTTCTATTTAATCGTGGGACAAAAATGGACTCACCTTCCTATCGATTTTAAAATGATTCGAAACTCATTCAACATCATGGCGGTGGCACCCCACACCACTTCCTCTTCAATCTCGAAATGAGGCGCTCTCATTCTAAACTTGCCAGCTGCAAGAATCTCTTTTTCTTTTACTGCATCTTCCCGCATTAGCTCACCAATATCACCAGAAATAATTTTGACGACTTCTACGGGGTCAGGAACAAATAGCGGCTTATGATAAACATATCCAATCACCGGAACGACCAAAAAATTGCTGGGGATCACAAAGAAATCGCTTAGCCTGCCAATTACTTTTATCGATTCCTTCCTGATGCCTATCTCCTCTTCTCCTTCCCGTAAGGCAGCTTCAATATAATCTTCTCCCGGCTCAGCCTTTCCCCCGGGCAAACTGATCTGTCCGCTGTGGGCACCGAGGTAGTCGGGGCGCTTGATGAGGGGAAACAGGATGTGATCGTTGTCGGGATAGAGTAATATCAAAACACTTCCCGGCTTAGGGGCCACTTTATGTTCAAACCTGGGGATCACTGAACCAACAGGAGTGGCACGTAAGGGCGAGTGCGCTTCATCGCCTGGCAGTGGCAACGCCAGACGTGCTCTTAATTTTTCCGCCAGCAAATCCAGGTCTGTCAATATTTGCATTTCTTCATCAAGGCAGTCGTCAGCATCTTATCGCCTCTATTCTCCGATTCACGAAAGTGGTCACAGGCCAGTTTATCCTTTCCATTGTTCAGGCAAGCCATTCCAAGATAGAAGTGAATCTTGTCAATAAAGGAATCCATTTCAATGGCCTGCGTCAACAAACGCTCTGCCGAGGTATCATCTCCCTGCATCAAATAGAATATACCCTTATTGCGATACGCCCATCCATTGTAAGGATCAATACTGATACTCTGATTAATATCTTGCTCTGCTCCGGCTAAATCATTTCTGATCAATTTGATGTATCCCCTGTTGTTGAGAAAGAAGGGTTCATTTGGTGAGAGCTCCAGCGCCTTGTCTACCAACCGCATGGCTTCCGGCAGGTTATTCTGTTCAATTTCAATGAGTGCAAGGGTATTGTAGATGTTTGGCTCCTGTGGTGACACTCTTGCCGCTGCTTCCAATTCTGATTTCGCATTACCAAAGTCTTTGCTATAAAACTTCACAGTAGCGCGATTGACGAGGTACTCCGTTTTGTTTCCATCCAATTGGATCGCCTTGTCAAAAGATAGCAAAGCAGCTGGAAAATCTCTCAATTTGGTTTGTGTGAGTCCTTTCGTAAAGTAAGCAATGGCGGTATCAGGCTTGGCGATAATTATTTTGTCAAGGTCGGCCAGGGCACTGTAATATTCCTTCATCTCGTAAAATGTATTGGCCCGGTTAAAGTAGGCATTCAGGAAACCGGGCTGGCATTCAATGGCCTTCTGGTATTGTTCCAGCGCAAGATCCCATCGCTTCAACTTAAAATAAACAGTGCCTAAATTGTTGGAAGCATCGGCAAAGCAAGGGTCAATCTTGAGGGCTTCTTTAAAATAGTAAGCGCCTTGTTCAAAATTCTGCCCTTCTATCTCCAGGTTGCCTTTCAACAGGAATTTTTGAAGGCGTGTTTCTTTTGTTTCCCCACAGGAAAGCAACGCGAGGAGCGTAATGAGTACAAAAAGAGTCTTTGTCATAGCTTTTACAACACAAAAATAAAGTATTAACAGTTCTATTGTCTGATTGTTGAAGGTTTCCTTTGATTACCAGGATTGAATTGCAGCCAAACAATCATTAGCCTTGAATTAATTGTTTCAGCGTAAAGTTTTGATTCTTTAAAATGAATCTCTTTCTTTGAGGCTACAATGAAAAACACTCAAAACATCTATGGCCATCATCATCATGTATTTTACATGACCGGCCAGCCTATGTTTTGATTAATTAATACCGAATTATGAAAAGGCTTGCCAACACTTGGCAAGCCTTTTTTGTTTAATGATACAACAACTATGAATCCAATCTTACGAATTGCCATACAAAAATCAGGGAGACTGCAAGAGGGCTCTGTTCAACTGCTGAAAGAAACAGGCCTGGCCTTCAGCAACGGAAAAGACCAATTGAAGACCCAAGTCAGGAATTTTCCTGTGGAAATCCTGTTTCTGCGAGATGATGATATTCCTCAATATGTAGAAGATCAGGTGGCTGACATTGGCATCGTAGGAGAAAATATTTTTGTTGAAAAGCAAAAGAAGAACAATCTCATCAAGAGGCTCGACTTCTCTAAGTGCAGGCTGTCGATCGCCATTCCCCGGGCAGAAGTATATGAAGGTATCCAAAGTCTTCAGGGTAAAAACATTGCTACCTCCTACCCTGTCATTGTGCAACAGTTTCTCGACAAGCATAATCTAAAGGCTGGCATTCACGAAATCAGTGGGTCGGTGGAGATCGCCCCGGGAATTGGCCTGGCGGATGCCATCTGTGACATCGTGAGCACAGGCAGCACACTCATGAGCAATGGGCTGAAGGAAATGGAGGTAGTGATGCAATCAGAAGCCGTGTTAATTAGCAGTCCAACCTTGCAGGCTGACAAACAGCTTATCCTTGAAAAACTTCTCTTTCGAATAGATTCCGTGCAATCTGCTAAAAGCAATAAATATATCTTATTGAATTGTCCCAATGAATCCATAAAGAAAATTACGGATCTCATTCCCGGTATGAATAGCCCTACCGTCATGCCCTTGAATAAGCCCGGCTGGTCTTCACTGCATTCAGTAGTCAATGAAAATGATTTCTGGGAGAAAATTGATCTCCTCAAATCGTGCGGAGCGGAGAGCATTTTGGTAATCCCTATTGAAAAGATGATCGCTTAATGGAGTGACTAAAATTATTGAGACCCATGAAAGTCATAAAATATCCACCACCAGAAAACTGGAAGCAACTAAGTCTTCGACCTCAGCTTGACCTTGGTTATTTAGAAGGTGTTGTGAATAATATTCTCAACCGCGTTAAGATTTCAGGAGATGCTGCCTTAAAAGAATTTACCCTTCAATATGATCAGGTTCGTATCGAACAACTTCGAGTGTCAAAAGAAGACATTGCGAAAGCATCAACCGAAATCAGTGATGATTTAAAGAATGCTATTCAGATTGCTGCCGATAACATCAGAAAATTCCATGATGCTCAACGTAGAGAAGTGCTATTCATTGAAACAATGCCCGGTGTACAATGCTGGAGAAAATCAATCGCTATTGAAAAAGTGGGCATCTACATTCCCGGGGGCTCGGCTCCTCTTTTCTCAACGGTATTAATGCTAGGCATTCCGGCCCATCTGGCAGGATGTAAAGAGGTTATACTTTGTTCACCTCCCGGCAAGGATGGAAAAATTGACGCTACTATCTTATATGCAGCCCAACTTTCGGGCATTCCCAACATCTTTAAAGTGGGTGGAGCTCAAGCCATAGCAGCATTAGCGTATGGAACGGATAGCATCCCCGCTGTTAACAAGATTTTTGGACCTGGAAATCAATATGTGACCTGTGCTAAGCAACTCATCAGTCAACAAGGAACGGCTATCGACATGCCTGCGGGTCCGTCAGAGGTAATGGTAATTGCCGATGAAATTGCTGACCCGGCTTTTGTCGCTGCTGATCTCTTGTCTCAGGCGGAACACGGAACGGATAGTCAGGTAATTCTGGTTACAAAAAGTGAATCGCTCATCAAGAGTGTACAACTTGAGATGGATAGACAACTTAGCGCACTTCCCCGCAAAGAGATAGCTGTTCAATCACTGGCTAACAGCATGGCTATTCTTTTCTCCAGCGATGATGAGGTTATGAATTTCGCCAATGAATATGCCCCTGAGCACTTGATCCTTAATACAGTCAATTGCGATCAGTTCGCTGAAAAGATCGTCAACGCGGGTTCCGTTTTTCTTGGCCCCTACACACCTGAGTCTGCGGGTGACTACGCATCAGGCACCAATCACACGCTGCCCACCAATGGCTTTGCAAAAGCGTATAGCGGAGTATCACTGGAGAGTTTTTGCAAGTTTGTTACGTTTCAAAAAATAAGTGAAGTCGGAATTAAGAACCTTGGGCCTGTGGTGGAAAAGATGGCCATGGCAGAAAAGCTGGAGGGTCATGCAGAAGCGATAAGGGTAAGACTAAAGAGGAGCAAGTAGTAAGTAAAATAAAGTTGTTGATTATCGAAATGAAACTTGAAATAAACTCACTCGTCCGAAAAAATATTGCAAAGCTGAAGCCCTACTCTTCAGCCCGGGATGAATTTCAGACTCCTTCAAACGAAGATAAGGGTCATTCATTGATTTACCTGGATGCCAATGAAAATCCCTTCAGCTCTAATCATAATCGTTACCCAGACCCACACCAGCAACTTCTCAAGAATAAGATCGCTGAAGTCAAAGGCATCGCGCCTGAACAACTATTTTTAGGGAATGGAAGTGATGAGGCTATCGATCTGCTAATCCGTTCCTTTTGCGAACCGGGTATTGATAATGTTGTTATTCCTCAGCCTACCTATGGAATGTATTCCGTTTGTGCTGGCATCAATAATGTGGAGGTGAAGTCGGTATCCCTTACTTCAGAATTTGAAATTGATAGTAAAGCTATTGAACAGTCCTGGAACAATCATTCAAAAATTCTATTCCTGTGCAGTCCTAATAATCCTTCAGGAAATTTATTAAACAAGGGAACTATTAAGTCTTTGTTTGCCAATTTTCGCGGACTTGTGGTTGTTGATGAAGCCTATATTGATTTTACAGAAGACAAAGGGTTTGTACCGCTCCTAAATGAATTCAATAATCTTGTCATCTTACAAACACTATCAAAAGCCTGGGGACTTGCCGGCATACGATTAGGGATGTGCTTTGCCAATTCGGAAGTGATTACCCTTCTCAATAAAATTAAGCCACCCTATAACATTAATACAATCACACAATCTGTAGCGCTTCAATATCTTGAAAAGCGCCATCAAATGACTATGTGGGTCAAGGAAATTATCGTTGAACGTGAGAAGTTAAAAAAAGAACTATTACAGCTTAAGATAGTAGAGAAGGTATTTCCCTCCGATGCCAATTTTTTGCTCGTCAGAGTGACAGAGGCAAAAAATAGTTACAATCAACTGGTCAATCAGGGAATTATTGTACGAGATCGATCGAATGTTATTTTATGTGAACAATGTCTGAGGGTAACGGTTGGAACACCTAAGGAAAACAAGCAACTCATTGAAGCTTTAAAAGGACTATGAAACGGATTTTATTCATTGATCGTGATGGTGTGCTCATTAAAGAGCCTCCTGACCAGCAGATTGACAGCTTTGATAAGTTGGAATTCTATCCCGGAGTTTTCTCCTGGCTATCTAAGATTGCTGCAGAAACAGATTATGAACTAGTCATGGTCACGAATCAGGATGGACTGGGGACGGCAAGCTTCCCGGAAGAAACGTTCTGGCCAGTTCACAATAAGCTACTAAAATCACTGGAGGGTGAAGGAATTGTTTTTAATGCAATTCATATTGATCGATCTCTGGCGAGTGAAAATAAACCCACTCGAAAACCCGGAATTGGCATGCTGACTCAATACATATCTGGTTCATATGATCTCGCTAATTCTTATGTGATTGGCGACCGATTAACAGATATGGAGCTGGCTAAAAATCTGGGCGCAAAAGGTATCTATATTAATAACGGAGTGTTGAATGAGAAAATTGAGGCGAGTAACCTAACTAATTTTTGTGTTCTTACTACAACCTCCTGGAAAGAAATCTATCAATACCTCGTTGCTCCCAACCGGAAGGCCTCCATCAGTCGTGCAACCAAAGAGACTGCCATTGTAATCTCCCTTAACCTGGATGGCATTGGAACATCTTCCATCAATACCGGGCTTGGTTTCTTTGACCATATGCTGGACCAACTGGCCAAACACGGGCAGCTTGATCTCGAGGTGGAAGTAAAAGGAGATCTCCATATCGATGAACATCACACCATTGAAGATACCGCGCTCGCTCTTGGTGAAGCATTTTTAAAAGCCCTAGGAGATAAGAAGGGTATTGAACGTTATGGCTTTTGTTTGCCTATGGATGATTGCCTCGCTCAGGTGGTCATAGATTTTGGAGGACGTCCATGGCTAGTATGGGACGCAGAATTTGTTCGGGAGAAAATTGGGGAAATGCCGACAGAGATGTTCATCCATTTCTTCAAATCGTTTTCAGATGCTTCCAAATGCAATTTGAATATTAAGGCGGAAGGAAAAAATGAACATCATAAGATCGAAGCGATCTTCAAAGCCTTTGCTAAATCAATCAAAATGGCCGTGAAAAAAGACGCGGCCAATAACCAATTGCCCTCCACAAAGGGGACACTTTAAGAATGAAAATTGTAGTCATACGATATAATGCAGGAAATATTCAATCGGTAGCCTTCGCACTGGAGCGGCTGGGTGCTGAATTTACGGTCAGTGAAAATCCAGAGGAAATTGCTGCTGCTGACAAAGTCATTTTTCCTGGTGTAGGGGAAGCGGGTACAACCATGCGCTATCTCAGAGATCGAAAATTGGATAAACTGATTGTTGCACTTCGCCAGCCGGTGCTGGGCATTTGCCTTGGCATGCAATTGATGTGCAAAGATTCTGCTGAAAATAGTACCCCTTGTCTCGGGATATTTGACTGTTCCGTTCAAAAATTCACACCCACCGCGGAGTCAAAAGTTCCGCACATGGGTTGGAATGATTTATCTGAGATAAAAGGCTGGCATTCACCGGAACTTAAGAATCAATTCGTTTATTTTGTGCATAGTTACTTCGTCCCCCTGAATGTGTATACAACGGCCAGAACACGCTACATCGTAGATTTTAGCGCTGCCATGAGAAAGGATAATTTTTATGCCGTTCAGTTTCACCCCGAAAAATCTGCTCGTACCGGTGAACTGGTCTTACAAAATTTTTTAAGTGCATGAGAATTATTCCAGCCATTGATATTATTGACGGCAAGTGCGTTCGATTGGTTCAAGGGGATTTCAAGAAAGTAAAAATATATCGTGAAGATCCGGTAGAAGTAGCAAAGGAATTTGAAGATGCTGATCTTGAATATCTTCACTTGGTAGACCTGGACGGTGCTAAAAAAGGTAACGTGGTCAATTGGGATGTAATTGAAGATATTCAGGCCAAGACCACATTAAAAGTTGACTTTGGTGGCGGTGTAAAGACGACAGAAGAAGTTGACAGGCTTTTAGATCTGGGGATCAATCAAATTAATGTAGGAAGCACCGCAGTGGCCGAACCTAAGCTATTTAGTGACTGGCTATGGAAATACGGTCCAGAGAATTTCATCCTGAGTTCAGATGTTCGGGATGAAAACATTCTCGTCAATGGATGGACTGAGGCTACAAAAATAAATCTGTTTGATCTGGTGTCACAATTTGAAAAAGATGGTCTTGAATTCATCTGCTGTACAGATATAAAAACCGATGGCATGATGGAAGGTCCTAATCTCATCCTTTATAGAAAGTTAAAGAGTCATTTTCCAAAACTTAAAATCATTGCCAGTGGTGGAATCAGTTCCTTGAGTGATCTGGAAGAACTGCAATATATTCATGTGGATGGTGCCATCATTGGGAAAGCCATTTATGAGGGTAAAATCAAATTGCCTGAACTAAGAAATCTAATCTAATCGCTTCGACCAAATTAATACCTTGCTCACTAAAAGAATCATTCCCTGTCTTGATATTAAGGATGGACGCACTGTGAAGGGCACCCATTTTATCAATCTGCGCGATGCGGGCGATCCGGTAGAACTTGCTGCCACCTATGCACAACAGGGTGCGGACGAGCTTGTCTTCCTGGATATTTCAGCTACACACGAGAATAGAAAAACCTTTTCAAAATTAGTTAAGGAAATTGCTGCTCAGATAAATATTCCATTTACCGTTGGAGGTGGAATAAGCTCTATTGAAGATGTTCGCCCGCTGTTAGATTCAGGCGCAGACAAAGTAAGCATTAATTCCGCAGCCGTCAAGAATCCTTCCCTTATTGATGAGCTTGCAAAAACATTTGGTTCACAGTGCATTGTACTGGCTATTGATGCACGGAAAATTGGTAATCAATGGACGGTTCACACTCATGGTGGCCGGAACCCAACGGAACGGAAACTATTCTCCTGGGCAAAAGAATGCCAGGAAAGAGGTGCAGGAGAAATACTTTTTACAAGCATGGATCACGATGGAACCAAGACTGGATTTGCCAATGACCCTTTGCATAAACTACATACCCTACTTGACATTCCTTTAATTGCCTCAGGTGGTGCAGGCACCATGCACCACTTTGCCGAGGCGTTTCTTATCGGTCAGGCCGATGGTACATTGGCGGCAGGGGTCTTTCACTTTGGTGAAATTAAAATCCCTGAACTAAAGCGCTATCTATCTCAAAAAGGAATCTTAATTCGTAACCAAGAAATGGCTGTAGTATGATTGATCCATTAAACGTCAATTTTAAAAAACTGAATGGTCTTGTTCCTTGTGTCGTCCAGGACAACATCACCCGGAAAGTTTTGATGCTGGGCTTTATGAATGAAGAGGCCCTTCAAAAAACAATTCAGGACAAACGTGTAACGTTCTTTAGTCGCAGTAAACAACGGCTATGGACTAAAGGAGAAACTTCAGGAAATTACCTGAACTTGATTGATGTTACCCTCGATTGTGATCAGGATACACTCCTCATCAAAGTAAACCCAAACGGTGCAACCTGCCATACTGGAACGGACACTTGCTTTGGAGAAGTGAATGAGCAGAATGGGCTGTCCTTTCTAGAAACTCTCATACAAGACCGAAAAAAAAATCCCAAAGAAGGCTCTTATACGACCAGTCTCTTTAATGCAGGCATCAATAAGGTAGCACAGAAGGTAGGTGAAGAAGCCATTGAGCTGGTGATTGAGGCAAAAGATAATAACAAGGATCTTTTTCTAAATGAAGCTTCTGATTTGATGTATCACTATCTGGTGTTGCTTGCTGCGAAAGGATACGCTTTGGACGATGTGGTTGCAGTTTTGAAGGCGAGGCATAAATAATAAAAACCTCAACGTCATTCTGAACGGAGTGAAGAATCTACTAATTTAAATGACAGAGTCGTCTGACTTCTGTTTGCTTAAGTATTCAGCGGTCTGACGACTAATTTTCTCCGATGGTTTACTCGGGAAGATAAAAATAGG
>JANMYO010000003.1:0-291993 GCA_031382175.1 Bacteroidia bacterium
GGAGGAATCATAACCAATGATAAAATCCCCAACATGAATCGCCCAGTAGCCCTGCTGGGTACTTCCGAGAAGGGATATTTATCACTTGATCTCACGGTAGAAAAAAGTGGAGGACACTCCTCACAACCCGCTAAAGAAACAGCCATTGATATTTTGGCTGCAGCCTTGCTAAAGATCAGGGAGAAACCATTTGACGCAAATATCTCGGAATCAACTCAGGGGTTTTTAGATTACATAGGCCCTGAGATGCCCTTTCTTCAAAAAATTATTTTTGCCAATCAATGGCTGTTTGAAGGATTGATTATCGGCATATATGAAAAGAGCCCTACCGGAAATGCCGTGATGCGAACAACAGGAGTGCCAACCATTATTGATGCAGGAATAAAGGATAATGTCGTTCCAACGATTGCTAAGGCAACTGTTAATTTTCGATTGCTACCGGGAGATGAAATTAGTGAAGTGATAGAGCAAGTAAGACAAAAAATAGATGATGAACAGGTAAAAATTTCTCATGCTAACTCTTTCCTGGCAGAGGCTTCTGCTGTTACACCTGCTAATAGTTTTGCGTTCAAAAAAGTAAATGAAACAATAAAAAAAACATCAGCGAATACGCTCGTTGCTCCATTACTTCTTATTGGAGGAACTGACTCCCGCCATTTTGGAGAAGTATCTACAGGCATCATCAAATTCAGTCCTATGATTGACCCTATTGGCTTTCATGGAATTGACGAACGGGTAAGTTTGGAAAGCTATCGCACTTCACTTTGGTTTTATGAGCAGTTGCTGAGGGATTTGAAATAGTCAGATGGCTGACTTCTGGGTGCAAGAATCCAGCCTCTGACATCATATTTGGCACATGCCATAGCTGTACTAGCTCCACTCGCAACCCAAGCTATGGCAAAAGCCAAATCCCTACCGCACTTTAGTATAACATATTGTATATTAGGAATGGTTGCCGTTAAGGATAAAAAACAACGAGTCGAAAACCATAAACACAAATGGGAAACATTCCAATAAGGTTTATTGATTTACCGGAAAAGGAGCTGAATTATGCAGAAAGCTTTAGCATACGAGATGTTCAGGACTTGCTTGCGGGAAAAGATATGATTCAGGAGCTTCATAGACATGATTTCTTTTTTATTCTAGCGTTGAAAAAGGGAATGGGGAATCATGAGATAGACTTCACTTCGTACAAGGTTGGTGACAATTCCGTTTTCTTCATGCGTCCCGGTCAAGTTCATCAACTCACGCTAAGAGCAAAGAGTACAGGATACTTGATGGAATTTAAGGCTGGTTTCTATTATCCGCATGACAAGTTATCAAATCAACTATTGCGCAAGGCAAGCAATAAAAACCTTTGCCAACTTGATGCCCATGGGGGCAAAAAACTACTTACTTTATTGACTTACATTTTTCAAGAATTTGCCAATAAACAAGAAAGATATCAAGAAGTAATTAAAGCGAATCTCGGCATATTTTTTATTGAACTTGTTCGTAATCAGCAGAATCGCAAAGGCCCCTCGGATAATACCAATACATATGAGCAGGAACGCCTTGAGGAATTTTTGGAACTTTTAGAGACGCATATTGCCAGCCATAAACATGCTTCTAATTATGCCGATATGCTGAATCTCTCCACCTATCAATTGAATGCTATCACTAAGTCAACTTTAGGTAAAACATGTTCAGAACTTATTAATGAATACATTATTTTGGAAGTCAAAAAGTACCTTCTGGCAACCTCCAACCAGGTAAACCAAACAGCTTATCATCTAGGTTACGATGATGTTTCATACTTTATCAGGTTCTTTAAAAAGCACACCGGGCATTCGCCCGAAGCATTCCGGCACAATTTCAAATAAGTCCTATTCAACTTCATTTTTGTCCTATCCTATAGGCTATACCTGGAGGTACTTTTGTGAATAAAAAGATCAATTATCCAAAACAAACGTATCTACATGAAAACGAAAATGAAATTAATTGCATCCTTAAAGATTTGGACTGTAATCTATCCATCTATCACTCTGTTTCTTTTTCTATTTGGTGAAGCACTATCGATTTTGCCATTGTATCAACGGACATTTTTACTTACCATTTCATTGGTGCCATGGATCGTGTTTCTGGGTGTTCCTTTTGTGGATTCAATCATCCGCCTGTTTTCACCTCAACAGGACAAAAAATAAGTCAGGAGTTGGTAAGGCGTGAATTTATCAAGCAAAGCAGGGTTGTATTGGCAACCCTTGCTTTGCCATTCCAGTTAACAACATTTTCAAACTATAATCGAATGACAGCACAAATAGATTTTGATGTAATAATCATTGGCGGGAGCTATTCAGGAGTTGCAGCAGGCATGTCGTTGGGCAGGGCACTGAGACACGTTTTGATTATTGATAGCGGCATTCCATGTAACAAGCAAACCCCGTATTCACATAACTTCATCACACAAGACGGAAAAACACCGAAAGAAATTGCCACTCTTGCAAAGCAGCAGGTGGAGCGGTATAACACGGTGAAGTTCTTCAATGGGTTGGCCATAAACGGAACTAAAACTGAAAATGGTTTTGAAATCCAGACAGCATCAGGCGAAACGTTTAGTGCAAAGAAATTAATTTTTGCGACCGGTATTAAAGATAAAATGTCCAATATTAAGGGGTATGCCGAATGTTGGGGCATTTCTGTGCTTCATTGCCCGTATTGTCACGGATACGAAGTACGAAATGAAAGAACAGGCATTTTAGGTAACGGAGAATATGGATTTGAATTCTCTACGCTTATCTCAAATTGGACCAAAGATCTTACTCTGTTTACCAACGGGAAATTGACTTTGACAAGCGAACAAACAGCTAAGCTTGAAAATCATTCTATAAAAATAGTAGAAACAGAAATTGAAAAGTTGGTGCATACCGATGGATATCTTCAAACTATCATTTTCAAAGACGGTTCAACATTTCCTTTAAAAGTCATGTATGCACGCAGTGCTTTTGAGCAGCATTGTGCTATTCCCATAACCCTAGGGTGTGAATTGGCAGATGAGGGATATATTAAGATTGATCCTTCGCAAAGGACAAGCATTCTTGGAATATTTGCTTGTGGTGACAATACAACACGCATACGTACAGTTGCAAATGCCGTAGCTATGGGTACAACAACTGGAATGATGGTGAATAAGGAACTTGTCTTTGAAGAATTTTAAATGGGCGTGTTTGGCTTATAATCCCCTATTTTGCAGACATATCTGACTTGGTTGTCAAACACTTGGTGAAGACAGATCCTTGAACTGCTTATTTGGTATTTTTAAATTATGAAGAAGTATTTTGTCATTCTATTACACATAGGTTTTTGGGCGTGCTATCTCCTATCAATTCTAATCATATTAACTGTCGCTTATAGAAATGGTGCTAGCATAAGTGATCGGGAATCACGTATTGTTAATGCTTTACTAAATCTCTTTTTCTTCGCATTTTTTCCTTCCTTCATTTCATTTAATTTATTCTATTTTTATTTGTTCCCAAGATATGTTCAACAGAAGAGATTTCTTCTTTCAATACTCTATGGCATCCTGATTACTACAGCTGCTGCTGTGATTGGGTACATCCTTCATCGGTATTTAATAGAATCCGGTCATATTATTGACATGGACAGTGGGGGTAGACAGGGTAGATCTACCGCAGTGATCGTGATCACTGCTATGACTTTAATTGGCCTGATATGTGGTATCGTGGCATTGGTTATACGAGGGTTTATAACATGGTTTAATGAAATTAAATTGAAACAGATGCTAAAGGATAAAAACCATGAAATGGAAATGGCATTGATCAAATCACAACTCGACCCACATCTTCTATTCAACACCATCAATAATATTGACTCGTTAATTTTAAAGGATGCCGCTGCAGCGTCTGATTATCTAAATAAACTGTCAGATATCATGCGATTTGTTCTGTATGAAACAACCGCTGATAAAATCCTTCTGTCTCAGGAAATCGAATACATAGGAAAATACATCGCATTGCAAAAAATAAGAACATCGAACGAGACGTATGTACACTTTGAAGTGACCGGCAATATTGGAGACAAACGTGTTGCGCCAATGGTTTTTATTCCGTTTATCGAAAATGCCTTTAAGCATACCAATAATAAGAAACTGGAAAATGCCATTACTGTCAACATCATTATAAAAGATGAAACCATACAACTAATATGCGAAAATAAATATGATTCAAAGTCGGTTAAGCAACCTATTGGCGGTTTAGGTAATGAGCTTGTTAAAAAACGACTGGATCTTATTTATGCAGGGAAACATACTTTGGAAGTAAATAGAAATGATGAACTGTACAGCGTCAACTTAACAATTTCCAATGATTAAATATACTTGCATCATCATTGAAGATGAGCCCCTGGCGCTTGAAAAGACAAGGGACTTTGTAAATAAAGTTCCGTTTTTACAATTAAGTGGAACGTTTGACAATGCGCTTACCGGCCTTGCTTATTTAAACAATAACAAAGTAGACTTGCTTTTTTTAGATATCAATATGGATGAATTAACAGGTATCGAATTACTGGAAAGTTCAAAAATAAATAGCCAGGTCATTATTACAACGGCCTACCAGGAGTACGCTTTAAAGGGCTACGAACTGCATATAACAGATTACCTTTTAAAACCTTTTACGTTTAATCGTTTTTTACAGGCCGTAAATAAAGCTCAGGAAAATTTAGTACGCCATGCTTCAGAATCTCAACCGGATTTTTTTTTCGTAAAGACTGAAAATCGACTGGAAAAAATCATGCTCGATGAAATAGTGTACATTGAAGGAATGAGAGATTATCGAAGAATTCATACGACTAATAAGAAGGTTATGACCTTGCAGAATTTCAGTGAGTTTGAAACGTTGATTCCATCCAGTGTAGTGTGCAGGGTGCACAAATCATATATGGTGGCCCTCAATAAAATTGTTTCCATTGAGCGGAGTCGAATAAAAATCGCAGACCAGCTGATCCCCATTTCAGAAACCTACAAAGAGGCTTTCTTTGAACTCATCAATAACAGGCAATAAACCTCCAGTTATTTGGCAGGCTGAAATCCTCAGGTTGCAGACATATCTCCTTGCTTTGCATAATAGAATTGTAGACCCTCACGCATTCCTCTTCATTTGTTCAAAAAAGAACAATTATGAAGAAACACTTACAAAAGGGACTCATACTAGGTATGATTTTCCTTGCCGGAAACACCTTTGGTCAAACAGAGGAAACGCGATCAGACAAAATCAAGGATGATCAGGTAACAAGAACCTATTTAGACCTCCTACTCAATGTTGTGAGTACAAACTTTAATTATGGAAAGTCAAATAGTTCTTTAGCAGATTACAAAAAATCACCATTTGGCGCACAGGTTGGTGTGTCATTCCAGGCTGGTATTACACCAAAAGTGTCATTGGTATCTGAGTTGTATTTTATAATGAAAGGCGGTCAATTAGACGCGAATAATCCACTCACTACCAACAAGACAACTCTTCGGTTTTATGAATTAGAACTACCTGTGTTAGCGCGTTTCAATTTTGGTAGATTTTACGCGAATGCAGGACCATCCATAGCGTACAATCTTTATGGAACTCGGAAAACTGAAGGCGCGACAACATCGCTCTCATTTAATAATTCAAGCGAAGCCTTTAAACGCGTGGATGCTGGCATTCAAATGGGTGCCGGATATCGATTTAAGGTGAAACAGAAGAGCGTTGTAATAGATGCACGATATACTTATGGTTTATCCAATATTTCTAACGACCAAGAAATGTACAATCGATATCTGAATATCAGTTTGCATTTTACAAAGCCCTGGAAAACAAACCCACTTGGAAGAAAGTAAGAGCTCATAACAAAACGTATATCCAACTTCATTTAAATTTTTAAAGATGAAAACGAAAGACTCAAACAGAAAAACCTCGCTGGTTGCAGGTGTGCTCTACCTACTCACCTTTGTATCAATACCAACCCTATCTCTATATGGTGCGGTACACAATCCGAACTACATCGTTGGCCCAGGTCCGGACAGTGCAGTTATCATCGGCAGTATCCTTGAGATAATAGTGGCACTCACAGGTATAGGCACTGCTGTTGCACTATACCCGGTGCTCAAGAGGCAGAACGAAGGAGCTGCGCTGGGCTTGGTTGGCTCCCGAGTCCTGGAAGCCGGCACCATCTTCGCAGGTGTCATGTTCCTCCTAACGGTCGTGACCTTACGGCAGACTGATGCGGGTGCTGAGGCGTTTGTCACTAGTCGTACACTTGTCACCATGTATGACCGTATGTTCCTTATAGGTCAAAGCTTAATGCCAGCCATTAACGATTTATTGCTGGGCTTCTTACTATACCATTCGCGGTTGGTGCCAAGAGGTTTATCGCTGATCGGAATCATTGGGGGGCCCGTGCTCATCGCTGGCGACATCTGCGTGCTGTTTGGACTCATCGGACAACGTGACCCCTCGACATCGCTGTTCGCAATTCCAGTTGCGCTATTTGAGTTTTCGCTTGGCATCTGGCTTGTTGTAAAAGGATTCAATTCAACAACAGCCGCAACGACTCGCGTTCAAAATTTATTTCAGTTGGCTGCCAATACAAAGACCGATTTGAAACCATGAGCATCCTCGCATTTTTACTCATCGGGGGTTTAACCTTAAAGGGTCTATTCATTCTTATCGTGTCATCGATTGATAGATTGAGTTTAAAATACGATACCAAGATAATTTCACTTCCTATAAATGTGGAGCAAGAGGATATCAATCCAGAAAAGAATGTCGAAATAGAAATTGAAGCTGGTTCAAATTCCTTAAAACCATTTAGAAAGCAAAATTATATACGTACAGCGAGCTAAAAAATGTTTAGTGCCTCAACCCGTGTTAAGGCACTTTATAAAATTGTCAGCGAGAAAGTAAATCAGTATTCAAAATTGAAGTATCAAATAAGGTAATTATTCAGGCAACCAAATTATTAACCAACAATATCATGAAGAAATCAATATTGACAATTTTTCTTAGCATCGTGTTTGGATTTTCAAATCTATCGCAACAGATACAGAACGGCCAATGGTTTTGGGACAACTATTTTGCCAGACAAATCCATAGGCTGTTTGATTTCCCATCTAATCCTGGAGAGCAATATCAAACAACTGGTAAAACCATTTCGTATCAAAATTTGGATAAGTAATATTTGGCCAGTAGTCCTAATATTTTTCTAAGCCTCTGGATGAAGGAGTAAGATAAAATTTTATACAATGAAGCAAGTAAAAAATAATAGAGGCAGAACTAATTTTGCAACAGATGTTGTATTGCTGGTAATACTATCCATTCTTGTAATATTTCATCTTTTAATATTGGTAAGGGTCATTCCATTTGATCTTATATGGGGCGGGAAATTGAAAGTTGCTTCTCAAATGTATTTATTTGAAACAGCTTCGGTAATCATAAATTCAGTGATGATAATAATAGTAGCAAGAAATGCTGGGTTCATAAAAGCAGGAATACACCCTTTAATAATTAGGGGAGGTCTATGGGTAATGTTTTTACTGTTTATGTTGAATACAATTGGGAATTTTAATTCTGAAAATCAATTTGAAAAAAATGTCTTTACACCAACGACTTTGTTGCTTTCCTTGTTATGTTTCAAACTTATACTTACAAAAAAAACATAAACAAATAAATATTATCAAATGGAATCGACTCGTCCACAAAACAATATATTTTATATCGATAATATAAAAGTGTTCTTAACAGTACTTGTCGTATTACATCATGCATTTGTCACGTATGGTGCACCGGGTGGTTGGTACTATACTGAAAAAACCAATAGTCTAGCGGGGCAAATCATCATGACATTCTTTGTCAGTATTAATCCAGTTGGTTACAGTGGACAAATACTTTTTCAAAAGCCCACTGCCTAAACGCAAGAGTTGTTTTAAAAAGCGTAAATTCACCTTGTCAAAGCTATGAAACGAGTCTATTGGTTTCTTCTGTTGTTTGTAGTGTGGTGCATTGGCTGTGCCATCTGGTATATGTTTTCAGTCAAAGGCCTTAGTTTAGATCCCAATTATTTTGCCCCTCATCCTCGGCTTATTGCCATCCTGGAGATATTGATCATGGTATTGGTTGCCTGCCTCATCGGTTATGGTATCGGATGGATGCTCCGGGAAGAAACTGTCAATACACTAAAAGATACCGCGCAACGGTTGGAGATGGATAATGAAGCGCTGGTTAGTCTAAAGCAAGAAATGGAGCGTAAGCTTGATGTGGCGCAGCATATCTTAAGCCATTCACAACGGGATTTTAATCACAACCTTGCTCAATCGAACGAGACAAATGAATTGTTGCGAAAGGAACTAGCAGAACTGAATCATGAATTGATGCAACTGAAGGAAACGCAAATCAATCAGGCGGCTTCATCACAATTGGAAAATGAATTAGGAGCATTGCGGTTTAGGACAAAGCAACTTGAATTTCAGAAACAGGAATTAGAGGAGGCTAATGTGATACTGAAGAAAGATTTAGAATCCAAGACGCTCTTATTCAAATCCTCTACAGTTGAACCACTGCATCCCTTTGTTCGTCCCGTGGAGATGAATGAAAAAGATGACCTTACAAGGATAAAGGGCATTGGACCTTTCATTGAAAAGAGGTTGAATATGTTAGGTATCTATACCTTCCGCCAAATCAGCGAGTTCAGGCCTGAAACGATTGAACACATTACCAAGGCGATTGAATTTTTCCCCAAGCGTATTGTACGCGACAACTGGGTGGGCCAGGCAAAGGATCTTTGCTCTTGAGAAACAATAGGCAAGTTACGACTGACTTTATTTCTTATTGTGCGCTATCAGAAACGCTGCAATAAGTTGTGGATCAATTACGCCAATAACATGATCTTGATCGGTGACCATCGCCAATGACTTGTGCTGAGCATTCAATTCTTTCAAGGCCTGGTGTATTGATAATTTGGCGTTTAGGTACAAAATACTTTTATCCATGGCTTGCTCTACCAGAATGGTTTCTCCTCCTTCGCCTAGCACTTTAAGAACCTCTTCCCGACTCAATGATCCTATGGGGAGATTATTTTGAATCACTAAAAAACTACCTGTCTTTTCCAGTAGTAAACGTTGCGCGGCTTCACGGATAGTGCTGGAAGATTCGATCCGAGGAAAGGTGGAGAGCATAATCTCTCCAATACAAGTTTCATTCAGTACTGCTGCGCCTTGTGCATATTTTAACTCAGTCTGCGCCCCCATAAAAATGAATATCCCAATAAAAATCAGGAAAGAGTTTCCATAAAACCCAACAACTACAAAAATCACTGCAATGGCCTGACCGATACGAGCAGCTATCGTGGTGGCCTTGGCATGATTCAATTTAAAACCCAGCAATGCTCTTAATACACGGCCTCCGTCCATTGGAAAGGCGGGGATCATATTAAAAACAACAAGACTGATGTTAACACTTAATAGAGAAGCGAGGAAATTTGAATGACTGATACCTCCAAGCCCTTCAAAAACTTCTGGTGATTGACTCATGTAAATGAAAGGGAAGAGAATTATGGCAATCATCACATTTACAGCTGGCCCTGCTAATGCAACCATCAGTTCTTCTTTGGGTTTTTCGGGAATGGATTCAAGACTTGCTACGCCACCAATAGGTAATAAAGTGATATCGCGCGTGCGGATATGATACCGCTGTGCCATGAGTGAATGCCCAAGTTCATGCAGGGTAACGCATCCGAAAATGGTAAAAACAAATCCCACAGACCAAAGGATACTTTCCACATCCAGTCCGGAGCGAACGTCAGAGTAGACCACCCAGCCAATCAGCAGCAGAAAGGTCCAGTGTACAAATAGTTTAATACCTGAAATACGACCGAGATAGAGTTTATAGTTCATGACCAGTTGACAATTTGAATAGGAATTTTAATTCTTACGCAAAGATTGAATATAATGAACTGAGAAAAGGTAGTTGAATGGAAAAAATATTGCATCATTTAGTATGCATGCAGAATAAATTTTCTATACCTTCGTAACCGTTTGAAAAGAGAGGAGACCATAGACTACCATATTAAAACCGCCTGGCATGCTATTGCGCGCATGTACAATCAGCAGGCCATGAAATATGATGGTACCATGTCTATTGGTTATGCGTTGCTAAACATCTCCTCTGAAGAAGGAACCCCTGCCATGAAGATTGGACCGTTGATGGGATTAGAACCAAGAAGCCTCACCAGACTCTTACAATCTATGGAGGAGAAGGGATTGATCTTTCGACAGGTAGATAAAAATGATAAACGCTCAGTAAAAGTTTTGTTAACAAAGGAAGGAAAGAAAATGAAGGAGAAGTCTCGAGAAACCGTAGTGCGATTTAACGAAGCGCTTCGGGAAGAAATCTCCACACAAAAACTGAATGTGTTTTTTGATGTAGTGCAGAGTATTAATCAGGTAGTTGAAAAGAATAGTATTTACGAAAAAGTTTTACAATGAGATCGTTGTTCGTTGGTGGTTGTTCGTTCATCGAAGGCCATTGACCAACAACCAATAACGAACAACCATCAACGATATGAATAGAACAATCCGCAAAGTCGCAGTTTTAGGATCAGGCATTATGGGCTCGCGCATTGCTTGCCATTTCGCCAACATTGGTTGTGAGGTGCTACTGCTCGACATCGCGCCAAGAGAACTCACGGAGGACGAGAAAAAGAAAAATCTGACGCTCGATCATCCGGCTGTTAAAAACAGAATTGTGAATGCGGCTTTCGATGCTACGCTCAAGGCCAATCCGGCTTCGCTCTTTAGTAAGAAATTTGCATCACGCGTTAAGCTTGGCAACTTTACCGATGACATGTCCAAAATCAATAATGTGGATTGGACAATTGAAGTGGTGGTTGAGAACCTGGATATCAAAAAGAAAGTTTACGAGGAGGTAGAGAAATACAGAACACCAGGAACGTTGATTACCTCCAATACTTCGGGAATCCCCATTCACCTGATGGGCGAAGGTCGCAGTGAAGATTTTCAAAAACACTTTGCCGGAACACACTTCTTTAACCCTCCCCGCTATTTAAAATTGTTGGAGATCATCCCGACCGGAAAGACCGATCCTGCTGTTACAAAATTTCTGATGCACTATGGCGATCTTTTCTTAGGAAAGACCACGGTATTATGCAAAGACACTCCGGCTTTCATTGGTAATCGTGTTGGAATTTTCGGATTGCTGAAGGTGATCGACTCTATGCGCAAGTTTGATTTGAATGTGGATGAAGTGGATAAGTTAACCGGGCCCGTGATTGGCAGACCAAAGTCGGCCACGTTCCGTACCTCCGATGTGGTGGGTCTCGACACATTGGTAAAGGTTTCGAATAACCTTTATGCCGGATTGGTGAATGATGAGGGAAGAGAAATGTTCAAACTTCCGGAAGTCGTTACAAAGCTGGAGCAGAACAAATGGCTTGGCGATAAAACAGGGCAGGGCTTTTACAAGAAATCAAAGAATGCGAAAGGCGAAACGGAAATCTTAACACTTGATTTAAAGACATTAGAATACAAGCCGAAGACAAAAGCAAAATTCGCTACCCTTGAAACTACCAAGACAATTGATAACCTAAAAGATCGTTTCAAAGTTCTGTTAGCCGGAAACGATAAGGCGGGTGATTTCTATCGCGATTGTTTTTATGGATTGTTCCAATATGTAACGAACCGTATTCCTGAAATCAGCGATGAGCTTTTCCGGATCGATGATGCGGTGAGTGGTGGTTTCGGTTGGGATCTCGGCCCCTTTGAAACATGGGATGCGATAGGTGTAGAGAAATCAATTCCACTCATGGAAACGGCCGGATACAAACCAGCGCAGTGGGTGTATGACATGCTCACATCAGGAAATAAATCCTTCTACAAAGCTGAGGGTGGTCAGAAGAAGTATTATGACATTCCCACCAAGACATACAAGTCTATTTCAGGAAGAGAAAATTTTATCATCTTAGAAAACAAGAGTGAGAATATTGTTTGGAAAAATGCAGATTCAAAAATCATTGACTTGGGCGATGGTGTTCTCAACTTTGGCTGGCACAGCAAGAGCTTCACACTCGGTAGCGCGGTGATTGAAGGAATGAACAAGGCCATCGACATGGCAGAAAAAGATTACAAAGGATTAGTGATTGGCCATCAGGGTGCCGACTTTTCACTTGGCGCGAACTTGGGACTTGTATTTATGTATGCCATCGAGCAAGATTATGATGAAATTGATTTCATGATCAAGGCTTTTCAAAATTCGGTGATGCGCATTCGCTACTCTGGTGTGCCTGTGGCGGTTTGCCCGCAAGGCCGTACGCTGGGTGGCGGTTGCGAGATGACGATGCACGCAGACATTGCCCAAGCAGCAGCCGAAACCTATATCGGCTTAGTAGAAGTTGGCGTTGGACTAATCCCGGGTGGGGGTGGAACCAAAGAATTTACCAAGCGTGTTAGTGATGCTATGGAAGAAGGTGATGTGGAATTGAATGCACTACAAAATGCATTTATGACGATAGCCACGGCAAAAGTTGCAACCTCGGCAGAAGAGGCGCGTGAGTTTGGTATTCTTAAAAAGCTTGATCGGGTTTCAATGAACAAAGACAGACAGATTGCCGATGCAAAACAAGCGGTGCTTGATCTGGTGGAAGCAGGTTACACGATGCAACCACAGGCTAAAAATATTAAAGTGCAAGGTCGTACCGGTCAGGCATTGTTCTTAGCTGGCTTGCAGGGAATGAAAATGGGCAGGTACATTTCAGAACACGATGCCAAAGTAGCGAATTGGATATCCAATATTATGTGCGGAGGTGACTTGACTTCACCACAAGAAGTGAGCGAGCAATACTTACTTGACTTAGAGCGAGAAGCTTTCTTGTCGTTAACCGGTGAGAAGAAAACACTTGAGAGGATACAGGCGATATTAACTGGAGGGAAACCGTTGAGGAACTAGACGGTTAGACATAAGTAGTAAGACAAAAGACTCACATCTCTTGAATCTTACTACTTGTGTCTTGATACTTGATACTTATGTCTTACTACTAAAAAAGAATTATGGACGCATACATTGTAGCCGGATTCCGCACAGCGGTAGGCAAAGCAAAAAAAGGAGGATTTCGTTTTACAAGACCCGATGATCTTGCCTCGGATGTGATTAAGCATTTGGTGAAATCAATCCCAGGCTTGGAAAATAAGATGGTGGATGATTTGATCGTGGGCAATGCCGTGCCGGAAGCTGAGCAAGGCATGCAAATGGGAAGAATTATTGCGTTGCTTGCACTGGGGCTCGATACACCGGGCTTAGTGATCAACCGTTACTGCGGGTCGGGAGTGGAGTCAATCGCCATTGCCAGCGCCCGCATTCATGCGGGACAAGCTGATGTTATCATAGCCGGAGGTACTGAGTCAATGTCATTGGTGCCGGTGATGGGTTTTAAGACGGCACTGAATTATGCAATCGCGAAAGACAATCCAACCTACTACACCAGTATGGGTTTGACAGCTGAAGAAGTATCGAAGCAATTTAACGTAACACGCGAAGAGCAAGATCAATTTTCGGTGGAGTCGCATGCAAAAGCAGCAGCAGCGTGGAAGGAAGGTAAATTTACCAATGAAGTGGTGCCCATTACCGTGAAAGAAGTGTATGTTGATGAGAACATGAAAAAGCAAACACGCGAATACGTTGTTAATAAAGATGAAGGTATTCGTGCAGACACCACCTTCGAAGGGCTTTCAAAATTGAAACCTGTTTTTGCCGTAGGAGGATCGGTTACGGCAGGAAATTCTTCACAGACCTCTGATGGAGCTGCTTTCGTGGCTGTGATGAGCGAGCGTATGGTGAAGCAATTGAATTTAAAACCCATTGCAAGGATGGTGAGCTATGCTACTGCAGGTGTTGACCCTCGCATTATGGGCATTGGCCCGGTAGCCGCTATTCCCAAAGCGCTAAAAATTGCCGGACTAAAATTGCAAGACATTGACTTGATCGAGTTGAATGAAGCTTTCGCTGCTCAATCCTTAGCAGTAGTAAAGGAACTAGGCATTGATCGATCTAAACTAAATGTAAATGGTGGTGCCATTGCAGTGGGTCATCCACTCGGTTCAACGGGCGCGCGTTTGTCAGTACAATTGTTCAACGAACTCCGCAGACAAAATAAAAAATATGGAATGGTGACTGCGTGCGTGGGCGGAGGACAGGGTGTGGCGGGAGTGTATGAGCTGTTAAATTAAGATGTGAGTAGTGAGACGAGAGATTTGAGAAGAGTGGTGAAATAGATATGCACAACTTGAAGGAACTCAAAATATGGCATAAGGCGATTGACCTGGCAACAGATGTCTATCGATTAACAGTAGATTTTCCTAAGGAGGAAAAGTATGGATTAACTTCTCAAATTAGAAGAGCAGCGATTTCAGTTCCTTCCAATATTGCAGAAGGTGCTGGTAGAAATACCAATAAAGAATTCAACCACTTTCTTGGCATTTCAAATGGCTCAGCTTACGAATTGCAAACCCAGCTTATTATTTCAAAAAATCTTGATTTAGTTGATGCTCGTGTCGAGCAAGTACTGGATCAGATCGATCAAATTCAAAAAATGATTTATTCGTTGCAGAATAAGTTTATAACAGACTAATCTCACATCTCAATACTCATATCTCTAATCTTATGACAACGACACAAACTAAGAAACCGATTAAAGGAGGAGAATTCCTCATCCGCGAAACCCAGGCACACGAAATTTTCATACCCGAAGAATTTACCGAGGAACAAAAAATGATCGCACAAACGTGCAAGGATTTTTTGAAGCACGAGGTTTATCCACATTTGGATTTAATCGATTCGCAGAAAGACCCTAAGCTGATGCCATCACTTCTTGACAAGGCAGGAGCGCTTGGGTTATTGGGTACATCCGTTCCGCAGGAGTTAGGTGGATTTGGAATGGACTTTAATACTACCATGTTGGTAGCCGAGGCTGTTGGTGCGGGCTATTCATTTGCGGTAGCCATCTCAGCGCATACGGGCATTGGCACCTTGCCGATCTTGTATTATGGAAATGACGCGCAAAAGAAGAAATATGTTCCAAAGTTAGCTTCGGGAGAATGGAAAGCTTGTTATTGTTTGACAGAACCAGATTCTGGTTCCGATGCCAATAGCGGAAAAACCAAAGCAAAGCTTTCTACCGATGGGAAACACTATTTGATCACCGGACAAAAAATGTGGATCACCAACGGTGGCTTTGCAGATATTTTGATTGTGTTTGCTAAAATTGACAGCGATAAAAATCTCTCTGCCTTTATTGTCGAGAAAACATTTGGTGGCATTACTATGAATGAAGAAGAGAAGAAGATGGGCATTAAAGGTTCTTCCACCCGCCAGATTTTTTTCAACGATTGTAAAGTACCGGTAGAAAATTTGTTGAGCGAACGCGAAAACGGTTTTAAGATTGCCGTTAATATTTTAAACATTGGTCGTATTAAATTAGGTGTCGGTGCATTGGGTGGATCAAAGGCAACGATTAGCCAGGCCATCAAATATGCCAACGAACGTAAGCAATTTGGTGTATCTATTTCCAGCTTCGGGGCGATCAAGCACAAAATTGCGGAAGTAGTTACTAAAATATTTGCATCAGAGTCAGCACACTATCGCGCTTCACAAAATATCGATGATGCCTACAATGCATTTGTTGCAGGCGGCATGAGTTCAGGTCAGGCGAGATTAAAAGCATTGGAAGAGTTTGCCATTGAGTGCGCCATTTTAAAAGTTCATGGGAGTGAAGTATTAGACTATTCGGTTGATGAAGGTGTACAGATTTACGGAGGCATGGGCTTCTCAGCAGAGAGCCCGATGGATCGTGCGTATCGTGATGCGCGCATCAACCGCATCTTTGAAGGTACGAACGAAATCAATCGCCTGCTTACCATCGATATGCTGTTGAAGCGTGCCATGAAAGGCTCAATTGATTTGATGACGCCTGCCATGGCGGTTCAAAAAGAATTAACTTCCATTCCGGATTTTGGTGCGAGTGATGATAGCGCCATTTTTGCGAAAGAAAAGAAAGCGTTGGCGAATTTGAAAAAAGCTGGACTCATGGTTTCGGGAGCGGCCATTCAAAAGTTTATGATGAAGCTATCGGATGAGCAGGAGATATTGATGAACCTGGCGGATATGCTCATCGAAGGATACGTGGCCGAGTCGGTGCTGCTGCGGGTAGAAAAATTGATTGGCGTGCGTGGCGAGAAAGCCTGCGAAGTAGAAATTGCGATGGCCATGATTTATCTGCACCATGCCATCGAAAAAGCAGCTGGTGCCGGCAAGCAAGCCATCTATGCATTTGCCGAAGGAGACGAACTACGCTTTATGATGCTTGGCCTGAAGCGCTATACAAAGATTGATGCCTACAATTTGAAAGAAGCCAGACGCAAAGTAGCGAACTATGCGATTGGAAAAGGAGAGTATCCTTTTTAGACGTTACTCGTTGTTGGTTGGCCGTTATTGGTTATTCGACAATAGTGCCAACTAAAAATAATCAAAGCCCGGAAGAGATTTCGGGTTTTTTGTTTTGGGCGTGCCTTCGCGGCAATTGAGATTTGTGTAGGCGTCAAGACAGCTCGAAGGTGTCAGACGCCTGAAAATAGTTTTAATTGCCGCGGGGTCGCGCTATGCTGTCTTTTGCGAAATTCAAAAAGTTTTACTTGATTTGCGCGTTAGTTTAACAAATTTGTTAAATCAATTGGATAAAGCAAAACTCGATAATCAGACTGAAAAAGCCATATTAGAAGCTGCTGGTAAGGTATTTACCCGAAAAGGCTTTGCAGCTGCTCGCATGGAGGACATTGCAAAAGAAGCAGGAATCAATAGGGCGTTGCTGCATTATTACTTCCGCAGCAAGAACAAAATGTTTGATCTTATTTTCGATCAGCGTGTGCATGAATTTTTTTCGGGCCTGGGTGAAATCATTGGTTCAGACAGAAACCTGGAGGAAAAGATAGGAGCAATCATGGAGCATGAGATTACCATTCTAATTGCTCATCCTTACCTACCCATTTTTGTTCTTCAGGAGGTAAATCAGAATCCTCAGCGAATGTTAGAACATGCACAAAAAGCAGGAGCTCATCCAGGTATGTTGTTGAAAAAATTCTCAATTCAGGTAAAGAATGAAATTAAGAAAGGGAAAATCAAACCCATTGATCCAAGTCAACTACTGATGAATATTATGTCGATGGCAATTTATCCATTTATTGCAAAACCTATTCTTAAGACAATACTGGAGACGGACGATATTGGATTTGAAATTGTCATGAAGAGGAGAAAAAAAGAAGTAACTGATTTTATTCTTAGTGCTTTAAAAGTGTAGCCTATGCAATCCATCCATTGTACAAGACATTTACTGCTTTTCCTGCTATTGGTATCATTTTTGGAAGTAGTTCATGCTCAACAAGAATCAACCCTTACCATAGAACAATGCTATGAACTGGCTAAGCAGAATTATCCCCTGATTAAACAGTACGATTTGATTGATAAATCGTCTGAGTACAACATTTCAAATGCCGGCAAGTCCTACCTGCCACAATTTAGTGCAACAGGTATTGCGGGCTATATTATTAAAGGGCTTCCATCCATGGTTCCTGCTTCTGTGGAAAGCTCAGAAGATAAATTTCAATTCATCGGCATCGGGCAACTCAACCAAACTATTTGGGATGGAGGAGCCACTCACTCACAGAAGGAAATATTTAAAAGAAATGCTGAGGCAGAGAAGGCAGAAATTGATGTGGCACTTCACAGCATTCGCGAACGTGTTAACCAGTTATTCTTTGGTATTCTCCTGATGGATGAACAGCTGCAGCTGCAAAACATTTTGATCGATAATCTTAACCGCAATTTGAAAGCTACAAAACTTTCGAATGAAAGTGGAATTGCCTACTCATCCGATGTGGATGAAGTAAAAGTAGAATTACTTAAAGCGGAACAGCATAGTGAAGAAATCCGGTTAGTGCGCGAAGGATATAGTAACATGCTTGCCATGATGATTGGTGAAACGGTTAATGCAAACAGGAAATTGGAGAAACCTATTATTGAATCAGGCTTTGAAAATCTAACGATCAATCGACCGGAACTTAGTCTTTATCAATTTCAACGAAATCAGGTGGAGGCACAACAGTCCCTTACCAAAGTAGGTTACAAACCCAAGATTGGATTGCTGGGAGCAGGTATTTTGGTTCAACCCGGTTTTGCTTTCGGAGCAGAAAAAATCAATTCACTGGCTATTGCGGGCTTAAGTGTTTCGTGGAACACCAATAGTATTTACAAATCAACCAATAATCGTGAGTTAAGCAAGATAAGCTTAGATAGGATCAACAATCAGCAGGAAACATTTTTATTTAACACCAAACTTCAAATGATGCAGCAAAGCAATGATGTTGAAAAGCAACGGAGCATTGTTGCAAAAGATCGGCAAATTGTTGTTTTGAAATCAGCGATTACAAAGGCATATGAGCAAAAATATCAGAACGGAATATGTACAATGAATGATTTGCTTCGTGCAACTAGCGGTGAAATGGAAGCCAGAGGCAACAAGGCCTTGCACGAGGCACAATTACTTATGAGTGTATATACCTTCAAAACGACTTCAGGAAATTAATGATGAATCCAAAGAAAATGTAAGTTTATGAAATTATCTTCTTTCCATATTTTGGTTACGGTAACTCTCTTTTCGTGCTCTGCCAACAAAGGTCGATTTGATGCTACCGGAACATTTGAAGCTACGGAAGTCATTGTAGCTTCCGAGGCATCAGGAAAACTATTAACCTTTAATCTTGAAGAGGGCCAACTGTTGAAAGGCGGGCAAAAGATTGGTGCTATTGACAGCACACAACTTTTTCTAACCAAGCTCCAGTTGCGAGAAAACCAGAAAGCAGTACTGGCGGGCAAACCGGATATCAAAACTCAGATGGAATCCATCAAAAAAGAAATTGAAAGCACATTGGTTGAAAAGAAACGGATTGAAACCCTGGTAAAAGGTGAGGTGGCCAATCAGAAACAGCTGGACGATATCGATTCTAAACTTGCCGTTCTTGAAGCGAAGTTGGCTGCGCAGCAAAATAGCCTCAGAACAATCACCTCTACCCTGAATGAACAAAGCAATGCGATTAATGTGAATATGTTAATTGTTCAGGACCAATTAAAGAAGTGCAATATTATCAATCCGATAGAAGGAACTGTGCTCACAAAATATGCAATGCAAAATGAAATGACGGTGCCAGGCAAAGCACTCTATAAAATTGCTGATTTGTCAACTTTGATTTTGAGGGCCTATATCTCAGCAAGTCAGTTGTCACTATTTAAGTTAGGCCAGCCGGTAGATGTTTTAGTAGATGTAGCAGAAGGCCAATACAAAACGTACAAAGGCACTATCACCTGGGTTTCAGATACAGCGGAGTTCACACCGAAGACCATTCAAACAAAAGAAGAGAGGGCCAACCTTGTCTATGCCATTAAAATAACGGTGAAAAACGATGGCTTTTTGAAGATTGGGATGTATGGGGAGGTAATGTTCAATTAGTCGATTATCAATTAACCAATTTGGAGAAGAATTAAGTATCAAAGGGCGCTTACTTAATACTAGTTACTCAAGACTATTATGGACGTTTCTGTCAAAGTAAATAACATTAGCAAGAGCTTTAAGACTGGTAAGACGGAAGTGAAGGCATTGCAAAACATTTCTTTTGACGTAAGCCGTGGTGAAGTATTTGGACTGATCGGTCCGGACGGTGCGGGAAAGACCACACTATTCAGAATTCTAACAACGCTTATGGTGGCGGACAAAGGTGAAGCGTCCGTTGATGGATTTGATGTGGTAAATCAATACAAGGAAATCAGGAAAAGAGTGGGTTATATGCCGGGTCGTTTTTCACTGTACCAGGATTTAACAGTAGAAGAAAACCTTTCTTTTTTTGCGACCTTATTTAACACCACACTTCAGGAAAATTATGATCTGGTTAAAAGTATTTATCAGCAGATTGAACCTTTTAAAAACAGAAGGGCTGGTGCTTTATCCGGAGGGATGAAGCAAAAACTTGCGTTGAGTTGCGCACTCATCCACAGGCCTAGCGTTTTATTTTTGGATGAGCCCACCACCGGAGTAGATGCCGTTTCGCGAAAGGAATTTTGGGAGCTTTTGCGGGAACTTCAAAAACATAACATTACCATTATCGTGTCAACGCCCTATATGGACGAAGCGAGCTTATGTGATCGGGTAGCGCTGATGCAGGAAGGAAAAATAATGGAAATAGATTCTCCGGAAGGAATCACAAAGAGTTTTAAAAAACCATTGTGGTCGATACGATCGGCAAACATGTTCAAACTCATGCAAGATCTGCGTGCCCTTGATATTGTCGATACCTGTTATCCGTTCGGTCAATATCATCATATTGTTTTCAAGAAAGATTTAAGCAATGAAGAAGAGGTGCAAGACGCAATAGCCGGAGTTTCTGCAGATGAACTTCATGTTAAAAAGATTCCAGCCACCATCGAAGATTGTTTTATGGAACTGATGATTAAATGAACGGTCAGGTAATATCCGTTAATCAATTAACAAAACGATTCGGTGCCTTTACAGCAGTGAATGAAATCACCTTTGATGTAAAACGGGGAGAAATCTTTGGTTTTCTGGGAGCCAATGGGGCAGGAAAGACTACGGCCATGCGCATGCTGTGTGGTCTTTCTTTTCCGACCAGCGGCCAAGCCATGGTTGCTGGATTTGACCTTTATAAGGAACCAGAAAAAATTAAGAAAAACATTGGCTACATGAGCCAGAAGTTTTCCTTGTACGAAGATTTAACGATTCGGGAAAATATCCGCTTCTACGGGGGCATCTATGGTTTGACAGATGAACAGATAAAATCCAAAACGGAGTTCATGGTGCGGCACTTACACCTGGAGGAACAGATGGATAAGTTGGTAAAATCGCTCCCATTGGGATGGAAGCAAAAGCTCTCCTTTTCAGTAGCAATGTTGCACCAGCCTAAAATTGTCTTTTTGGATGAGCCCACTGGAGGTGTGGATCCCATTACCAGGCGTGAATTCTGGACGATGATTTATGAAGCGGCACATGAAGGCACAACGGTTTTTGTTACCACGCATTACATGGACGAAGCTGAGTATTGTGATCGTGTATCCATTATGGTAGACGGAAGGATTGATGCGCTTGACACGCCATTGGAATTAAAAAGAAAATTCAATGCGCTCAGTATGGAAGAAGTTTTTGTGCAATTGGCACGGAAGGCAAAGCGGAGCGATTTATGAAACAATTTCTTTTTTTTATAAAGAAAGAGTTCTATCACTTGTTGCGTGACAGACGCACACTCTTCATCCTTTTTGGAATGCCCGTAGTGCAGATCGTTATTTTTGGTTTTGCCCTGACCAACGAAGTCAAAAATTCACGTATTGCTATTTTGGATAATTCAAAAGATGAGACAACAACCGCCATTGTTCAGGAATTAAATGCCAGCCTTTATTTTGATGTTGTAAAAAACCTACATGGATATCCGGAGCTTGAACCAACCTTTCGTGAAGGTAAAATAAAGCTAGTGGTTGTATTTCCTTCTCAGTTTCAAAATTCTTTGCTACATACCAACACAGCACAGATTCAGCTTATTGCAGATGCAACCGATCCCAACGTAGCCAATACCCTTACCAACTATGCTACTGCTATAATTGCAGATTATCAGAACAAAATCAGGGGAAATGAAAAGTTTCCCTATAGTATTCAAACCGAAACCCGAATGCTTTACAACCCCCAAATGAAAGGGTCATATAATTTCGTTCCGGGTGTGATGGCCATGGTGTTGATGCTGGTCTGCGCCATGATGACTTCTATTTCTATTGTGCGTGAAAAAGAATTAGGTACCATGGAAGTGATTTTGGTTTCTCCTATTATTCCAATTCGGGTAGTGGTGGCCAAAATGGTGCCCTATTTATTGCTATCCATGATTAACATTGGAAGTATTTTATTGCTCAGTGTTTATGTGTTGGATGTCCCGATCAAAGGAAACGTATTGTTATTAGTGTTCGAATGTTTTGTGTTTACACTTACGGCATTAGCATTGGGATTGTTCATTTCTTCTGTTGCAGATTCACAGCAAACGGCTATGCTCATTTCATTGATGGGTATGTTCCTGCCCACCATTATGTTTAGCGGGTTTATGTTTCCGGTAGAGAATATGCCGATTCCCCTGCAAATCATTTCCAATGCTGTTCCTGCCAAATGGTTTTACTACATCGTGAAAGAAGTGATGATCAAAGGACTTGGGTTTGCCAATGTTTGGAAAGAGACCCTGATCCTTGCCGGGATGACATTATTCTTAATGGTGGTGAGCATCAGGAAATTTAAAACGCGATTGGAATGAGAATACTTCACATTTTATTGGAAAAAGAGTTCCGGCAGATTTTTCGGAACCCCGCCATCCTTCGAGTTATTTTCATGATGCCGGCTGTTCAGTTATTAATCCTACCGTTGGCTGCCGATTATGAAATCAAAAATGTAAATGTATGTGTGGTGGACTTAGACCATTCCGCGAATTCGAATAAGTTGGTGAATAAGATAAAGGCTTCTGGTTATTTTAACCTGGTTGACTATACCGGGTCATATGAAAAGGCATTGGACTATGTAGAACACGATGAGGCGGATTTGATTTTGCAAATTCCAAAGTCGTTCGAAAGGAAGCTTGTCAAAGAAGACAAGGCGAGTTTATTTATGGCGCTCAATGCCATCAACGGTGTCAAAGCAAATCTTGGTGGTGCTTATTTGAGGAGTATCATCAATGATTTTAACGATGAGGTGAGGTTAGAATGGCTTCAATTACCACGTGTTAATCCTCAACCGATGATCCAGATCTCCTCTATCAATTGGTTTAACCCGATGATGAACTATCAGATTTTTATGGTACCGGGTATATTGGTAATCCTGGTAACGATGGTGGGTTCATTTTTATCGGCATTAAATATTGTAAAAGAGAAGGAAGTTGGAACGATTGAGCAGATTAATGTTACGCCCATTCACAAGTATCAATTCATCCTTGGCAAACTTATTCCATTTTGGGTACTCGGATTAATTATTCTCACCATTGGATTAATACTGGCTCGTATTTTTTATGGGATAACTCCTGTGGGCAATCTCTCGACCATTTATATTTTCGCTGCCGTCTATTTGTTAGGAGTTTTAGGACTTGGGTTGCTCGTTTCCACGTATTCACAAACACAACAACAAGCGATGCTGATATCATTTTTCCTGATGATGATCTTCATTCTGTTAGGTGGCCTCTATACATCCATCGATAGTATGCCACTGTGGGCCCAGACATTTACAAAATTCAATCCCGTCTCCTATTTTATTGATGTCATTAGAATGGTGGTGCTAAAAGGAAGCACGCTGTACGATATTCGTTTTCATCTTTTGGCGGCAGCCGGGTTTGCGATAGTGTTAAACTCGTGGGCAGTTCTCAATTACAAGAAGAGAAATTAGGAAATATTCCGGATCGCGTAACGATTTTTGTTGTAGAGATAATTACTAAACAAAGGATAACGCGGAGTTTGTAGTATTTCAGAGCCGCACTCATCTACTTTGATGGTAAGATAAACTTCATAACCCGATTCGATGTTTATATCTTTTTGAATAGAGAAATGATTCCCGGTAGATTTTTCAACTACGTTAACAACGATTGAATTACAACCCTGCTGGCTCTTTGTTCGAACCTCATCTAATGGGTTTTGATTAATCAATTTTCCATTCAAGTAAACCTGAATAGATGTTCCTTTCAGTGCTTTGCAATTAATCATAGAATAATTTGCAGACCATGCTTGACCCGCTAAGAGACTTATCATCAACACAAATCCGATCCGTTTCATCCCGTTTCTTTATTGAATAATAGCAAGCGCTGTGCCAGTAGAATCTAGCCAGGAATTTGATCGCGCTGTACGATTTTGCAAAACTGACTGTTCACTTTTCAACAGAAGAAAGGTGGTGGTCAACCGCTAAGAATCAGTAAACAGATAAATCAGGCTGAAAATGCCTTTTGTTGAAGATGTCTGTGGGGCAGAACGATTATTGCTAAGTGTGTACTTATAACCTCATACTCATGGCAACGCGTAGCACAAATTCTACTTCTTCAGCAGTATTACTGATTATATTAATATTCACTTTTCCGCTGTGGTTTGGGTTAGGTGCTGCTTTGTTCGGTGTTATTATTGGATTGTGTGCCGCAGTGTTTGGTGTGATGGTGGCACTCTTTGCTGCTATGGTTGCCGTTGTTGCATTGCCCTTCAAACTTCTCTTTGGCTGGGGCGATGGAGGCTGGAATGATTGGGGTTGGCATTTTCACATTGGCCCACACATCAATGGTTTTACGATGGCGGCCATACTAATTATTATTGTGATTGCTGTTGCTATTAAATCACGCGACCGTAGAGGTGCTTAAGGAAACTTTACTTCCTGTCGATATCCTTGAATGTGATTATTAAGCGCCTCTTGCCATGTAATATCGGCATCCCATTTACTACCAAGATGCACGTTATCAAATTCCATATTTTTAAAATAGAATTTAAAGATGGGTGTTTCAGATGGGATTGTCTTGACTTGAAGCTCACCATTCACATACTTAATTGTGGTGATGGCACTTTCAGACTTACTCCCATCATAGCCTAAAATCTCTTTCGCGATTAGTCCCTTTGCGTGAACGAATCGGAGTATGTATAAGAATCCTTTTTTTCGTAACTCTTTTTCATCAGCCAATGTCTCTACTATTTCATACTTAATGGGGAAATTATCTTTAAAATATTGTGCTAGCTGTTGATCTGCTTCGGGGTCACCGAATTTTGGAATGGCAACCTTGAAATAATTAATGTCTTTAGCCAGAGACTCCAGGCGTTTACCAACAATAGCGTTGACAGTAACTTCGTGCTCGGGATAATCATTGATGAGAAAATTTTGTTTTTTCTGACTGTTACTACACGCCCGAAAAATGGATCTCAATAAATCATTCAAGTTCGAGGATTTCATTTGCCAGGTAGCTTGGCCTTGTTCAACGAAATCATTTTTACCGTTAAAGGAAGTAACAGAAAACTCGTATTCCCTATCCGTCTTTCTAAGAAAAATCAGAAATTGAATGGCTCTGGTAATTAAATAACGGGCATGAGCCAATCGTGGGTCACTCCCCGCCATAGCCAGAGGAGTTTCGAAATAGATGACAGCATCAATCCCTGTTTGCTGAAATCCTTTTTGAATTTCTTCAAGCTCGGACTGACTAAATGCGGATTCATAAAATACAGCCGAACGGAAGCTTAGAAGATTATCAGGTACTTTATCGGTGAAAATAAGTTTGGCATAGACTTTTTCCTCCTCTAAGGATTGCCCAAGAGAATTAATGGCAGACAAAACAAGAGCGATACCCAATAAAATTCTCACAAGTATTTTAAAATTAAAACGAAAACACGAAGATAGTATTGCGGCAGAGAATTTAGAATGTACAGTTAAACTCCGATATAAAGACCTGTTTCATCTTCCTGTATGGGATAGCTGATCAAATCTCTGGATCGCTCACCCGATTCACGGCCTGATGCTAAGGAAAAGCGGTAGGCATGCCATGGACAAACTATTTCACCCAAGTAATTAATAATCCCTTTACTCAAAGATTCGCCACTATGAGAGCACGTATCCTCTAGTGCGTAAAATTGTGTGTTGCGCAGCACCAGGCAAATACGCTTTCCATGGACAATAAGAAGTTGAGGTTTATTCTCCTGAAGTTTCTCACGGGCCACATTTCCTGAGGGGAAGATCCTTACCCACTCCATAATATTCCTTTTGAGGCGAACCTGTTTTTTCTATCTTGATTCAAATTACTCAAACCTATGAAGAAAATTTGTCAGTGTCTTGCCCTGCTTACCCTTGCACTTCCGTTGGGTGCGCAGGTAAATCCCAAATTGCAAGCTAAACTCGATCAACAAGCAAAAGAAATCGAACCCAGGGTAATTGAATGGAGAAGAGATTTTCATCAAAACCCTGAATTAGGTAATCGGGAATTGAAGACCGGGGCAAAAATCGCAGAGCATTTGAAGTCAATAGGAATTAAAGTTCAATATCCTGTGGCAAAGACAGGTGTCGTTGGTATTCTTGAAGGGGGGAAGCCAGGCCCTGTGATCGCTTTGCGGGCCGATATGGACGCATTACCAATTATTGAGCGTAATGGTTTACTTTTTGCCTCCAAAGAAAAAACGATTTTTAACGGACAAGAGACAGGAGTAATGCACGCCTGTGGTCATGATGCTCACATGGCCATTATGATGGCGGTAGCAGAAATTTTAGCAAAAAATAAATCCGAGCTCAAGGGGACGGTGAAGTTTTTATTTCAACCCGCTGAAGAAGGACCTCCAGCCGGTGAAGAAGGTGGAGCTTTATTGATGGTGAAAGAAGGTGTATTGGAGAATCCCAAAGTTGAAGTAGTATTTGGATTGCACATGTTGTCTTTGCTTCAAAGTGGTCAGTTGGGTTATCGATCAGAAGGAATCATGGCTGCAATCGATGGATTGAAAATTAAAGTTCTTGGAAGAGGAGCGCACGGGGCAACACCTTGGGAGAGCAAGGATCCGATTATGACAGCAAGCCAGATTATGATCGGGTTGCAAACCATCATTAGCCGTCAGACAGATCTTACGAAAGCACCTGCGGTGATTACCATTGGAAGCTTTCATGCCGGCAACCGGGGGAACATTATCCCCGAAGAAGTAGTGATGGTTGGCACCATTCGCACCTTTGACTTAGCAATGCGAAAAACGCTGATTGAGAAAATTAAACTGACGGCAGAAAAAATTGCTGAAAGCGCAGGCTTAACGGCTATTGTTGAAATCGGAGATAGCTCGCCCGTTACCTATAACGATCCTAAACTTACTGCGATGATGGCTCCAAGTCTTCAGCGTACCGTTGGAATTAACAATGCCATCATAGTTGCACCTACTACATTGTCAGAAGATTTTTCAGTTTTTCAGGAGAAAGTGCCTGGACTTTTCTTTTTTCTCGGAGCGTATCCGGCCGAGATGAAGTTAAGCAATCCTCCGGTACATCACACAGCAGACTTTATGATGGATGAGAAATCGTTTGTAACGGGTGTGAAAGCTATGCTGAATCTTACGGTAGATTATATGTATGCTTGTAAAAAGTAACTATTCATCACTGGCATTAGTCAAAATAACTATACGTCAATTGTGAGCCCCTGCGTTGGATATATGTCTAGCGCGAAGCAATCCCAATATTTTGGGGATCGCTTCGTGCCTCCCCCTTCCTACACTGATACTCGCGATAAACGTAGATTGTTAGTTTTGTGCAACATTATTTAATCGTATTTTAAAAGCAAAATGAATATCAAAGAAAAAATAACGGAAGCCGAGAAACGAATACGTCCTTACCTGAGAGAAACTCCTTTGGAGTATTCTTATGTGCTTAATAAAATGACGGAAAGTGAGGTTTACCTTAAGCTTGAAAACATTCAGGTTACGGGTTCATTTAAAGCGAGAGGTGCGCTGAATAAAATATTATTGTTAGCGAAGTCCAATGCAAAAATTGTAACTGCCTCGACTGGAAATCATGGCCTTGGTGTAGCCAATGCACTATTAGTAGTAAAAAAAGAAGGCACAATCTATTTGCCAAAAAATGCTTCTGTCGCCAAAGTAGAAGCTATAAGAATGCGGGGAGTTCCTGTAGAATTTTATGGTGAAAGCGGGGAAGAGACGGAACACTACGTGAGGAAGCTCTCTGAAACAACAGGCCAAATCTATGTATCTCCCTATAATGATGAAGATGTTGTGGCCGGACAGGGAACCATTGGAGTTGAACTCCTTCGGCAACTTCCGAAGTTGGATGCAGTATTCATTTCGATTGGAGGCGGAGGGTTAATAGGAGGGATCGCATCCTATCTGAAGGCCGTCAATCCAAAAATCGAGATAATCGGTTGCTTGCCCGAGAATGCTCCGGCTATGTACGAATGCATAAAAGCGGGCAAAATCATAGAGGTGTCGGAAAAGCCAACACTTTCTGATGGAACTGCAGGAGGAATCGAATCAGGTTCTATCACCTTCGGTATTTGTCAGCAGTGTGTGGATTCATACATCACCGTTACTGAAGAAGAAATAATAGCTTCTATGAAATTAGTGATCAAATATCATCATCAGATTATTGAAGGCTCCGCGGGCGTGGCAGTAGCAGCTTTGATTAAGGAGAAAGAACGATTCAGGAAAAAAAAGGTGGCCATCATTATTTGTGGAGGCAATGTGAGTGAAACTGTTTTAAAAAGTCTAATTTGTAATTAGATGTTAAAGCCAATTTCACTTTCTGAGATAAAGGGGATTATCCGCAATAACCCTGTTACAGATCTTATTCAAACTATTGAGGATGGATTTGTGATGTACTCCCAAAAAAAAGTGATCGTTCCTCCGGTTGGGTATTTGGGGTTCAAAAATCCTCCAGGGGATGTACACATTAAATACGGTTACATTGAAGGTGATGATTATTACGTCATTAAGATCGCTTCCGGTTTCTATAAAAATGCTGAAATCGGGTTGCCAACAGGAAATGGAATGATGTTACTCTTTAGTCAAAGAACCGGGAAAACACTTTCCATTTTATTAGACGAAGGTTATCTCACAGATATTCGAACCGCTACTGCAGGAGCGGTAGCAGCAAAATACCTGGCACCTTCTAAGGTTTCCAGCATCGGTATAGTGGGCACAGGCATGCAAGCGAGATTGCAGTTGGAATATTTAAGACCCATTACGGATTGTCGCAATGTAATGGTTTGGGGAAGGAGCGAGGATAAACTGAAATCTTTTAAAACAGAACCATCCTTAAAAGATTTTTCCATTACAACCACAACGGAGATTAACGCGCTGACCAGTCGGTGCAACCTGATTGTAACCACCACGCCATCAAGGAAAGCCTTGGTGATGGCAGCCCATATTCATCCGGGCACGCACATTACGGCTATGGGTGCGGATGCCGATGGGAAGCAAGAGATCGATCCGCTGGGTTTTGAGAAGGCTGATATTATTGTGGCAGATAGTAAAGAACAATGCATTGATCACGGAGATTTGGGTTATGCTGTCCGTGACGGAATCATTGATCCGGACAAGGTCATCGAGTTAGGTGATGTGATACGCAATAAAAAATTTCAACGGAAGAATGATCAACAAATAACAATTGCTGATCTCACCGGTGTTGCCATTCAGGATATTCAGATTACGAAGTATGTATATTTAATACTAGCAAAAAAATAATATCAAGAATGAAAAAATTTCAGTCAATACTGTTTTCTCTGGTCGCTCTGACGGCTACAGCACAAATTAACCCAAAGCTTCAGGCTAAACTGGATCAGCAAGCTGATGCAATGGAGTCTCAGGTAATTCAGTGGAGAAGAGACTTTCATCAAAATCCTGAATTATCCAATCGTGAATTTAAAACAGGGGCGAAGATTGCCGAATATCTGAAATCATTGGGTTTGGAAGTTCAATATCCGGTGGCGAAAACAGGTGTGGTAGCCTTACTAAAAGGTGGTAAGCCAGGACCTGTTGTGGCTTTGCGTGCGGATATGGATGCATTGCCTGTAGCCGAAAGAAATTCACTCCCATTTGCCTCGAAAGAGAAAGTACCCTTCAATGGACAGGAAACAGGAGTCATGCATGCTTGTGGCCACGATGGACATATGTCTATATTGATGGCAGTTGCCAACATACTGGCTAAGAATAAAAGCGAGTTGAAAGGTACTGTCAAATTTATTTTTCAACCTGCAGAAGAAGGCGCTCCGGTTGGTGAAGAAGGTGGTGCCTATCTGATGATCAAGGAAGGTGTTCTTGAAAATCCGAAAGTAGAAGCAATTTTTGGTTTGCATATCCAATCATTATTGCCAAGCGGACAACTTGCCTACCGTTCGGGTGGATTGATGGCTGCGGTGGATGGCGTCAATATAAAAGTTAAAGGTATTGGTGCACATGGAGCCACTCCCTGGGATAGTGTTGATCCGATTGTGGTGACCAGCCAGATCATCAATGGGCTTCAAACTATTGTGAGCAGACAAACCGAATTGACAAAAGGCGCAGCGGTGATCACGATCGGCAGTATGCATGGCGGAATAAGAAGAAATATTATTCCGGAAGAAGTGCTGTTAGAAGGAACGATCCGCACCTTCGAAGACGACATGCAAAAAATTGTCCATGATAAAATAAGACTAACCGCCACTAAGATTGCTGAGAGTGCAGGAGCAGCAGTGGATGTTGATATTTTAGTGATGTACCCTGCTACGATCAATGATCCAAAACTAACTACACTGATGGCGCCAAGTCTGATTCGTACGGCAGGCGCAGCTAACGTGAACATTACTTCTCCCGTAACGATGGCCGAAGATTTTTCCTTTTTCCAAAAGAAAATTCCCGGCTTCTTCTTTTTTCTGGGGGCGTATCCAGCAGATATGAAATTAACCACGCAGCCTGTTCATCATACCGCAGATTTTATGATTGATGAAAAGGCGTTGATCACAGGAGTAAAAGCTTTAGTTAACCTGACGGTGGATTATATGTACAAGTAATATTTCCTTCTTTAAAATGAAGAATCAGGAGTTATTCGAAGTATTTTGTAAAGCACTTGGATTGTATTTTGCGATGCAGGCATTCATAAATATTAAGGATACTATTATTTACGGAATGCAACTCCAAAATGGAGACGATTGGGTATATATATTTTTTGTAGGGCAAACTTTGAGCTTTTTATTCAATGGAATTGCGAGTTTGATTTTGATAAATAAATCTGCCTTTATAGCAACAAAAATTTTCAAGGAATCAGGCAATAATCTGGAAATAGTTATTAATAAAATCGAACTAATCGAACTGGTAATAATTACGATTAGTGGAGTCTTAATCATAAATTCAATACCAAATTTATTAGCACATATCATTAATTTCATTTATTTCAATCCGTTTGATCGAATGGAGAAGAGTGAATTCTGGACAAATAAAAATACATCCGATCTAATTTATTCTACTTTTAAATTGACAGTTGGCCTTTTAACAATAACCAATGCTAGATTGATTTCTAGACGGTTGACAAAAATTGGAGATAAATCCGATCAACTTGGAGGTAATTAATCTCTTTCTAAGATTTGTTTTAAAATAAATAAACAAACAAAAGCAATGAAAAAATTTCTAACCCTAATCCTTTTAGTCACACAACTAAATACCTTCGCCCAGGTAAACCCCAAACTTCAAATCAAACTTGAGCAGCAAGCCAAAGAGATGGAAGCTCAGGTGATTGAATGGCGTAGGCATTTCCATGAGTTCCCCGAACTTTCCAATCGCGAAACTAAAACGGGAGCTTATATCGCAGAGCATCTGAAGAAGTTAGGAATTGAAGTTCAATATCCTGTAGCGAAGACCGGTGTTGTTGGTTTATTAAAAGGAGGTAAGCCCGGGCCGGTGATTGCGTTGCGTGCCGACATCGATGCACTACCAGTAACGGAACGCAACAGTTTACCTTTTGCTTCAAAAGAAAAAGTTGTTTACAACGGACAAGAAACGGGCGTGATGCATGCGTGTGGTCACGATTCGCACATCGCAATTTTAATGGGTGTCGCAGAAATTTTATCAAAGAATAAAGCTGACATTAAAGGAACCGTCAAATTTATTTTTCAACCTGCTGAAGAAGGAGCGCCTGTAGGCGAAGAAGGTGGTGCAAGCCTAATGGTGAAGGAAGGCGTGCTTGAAAATCCTAAAGTGGAGGCTATTTTCGGTTTGCACATCAGTTCGATGACACCGATTGGGCAACTCACCTATCGCTCAGGGGGTTTACTTGCCGCAGCCGATAATTTTTCAATCAAAGTGAAAGGAAAGCAAGCGCATGGCTCTGCACCGTGGATGGGCATTGACCCGATTGTGGTTTCGGCACAAATTATCAATGGCTTGCAAACCATAATCAGCCGACAATCGGAATTGACGAAAGAAGCCGCGGTGATTACCGTTGGGAAATTTAATTCAGGCATTCGAGAAAATATTATTCCAGAAGAGGCAGTATTTGCCGGAACAATTCGCACACTTGATACAGTGATGCAACAAAAGATTCACGAAAAAATTATTCTCACGGCAACCAAGATTGCGGAGAGCGCTGGTGCTACAGCCGAAGTGACGATCAGAAAAGGAACGCCAGTTACATTCAACGATCCTGCACTTACGAAAAAAATGTTCCCTAGTTTACAGAAAGCAGCAGGAGCAGAAAATACGATTGTCATCAATGCTCAGACCGGAGCTGAAGATTTTGCTTATTATCAGAAGAAAGTGCCTGGATTCTTTTTCTTTGCAGGAGCAATGCTACCCAACCTTAATGCAGCAACTGTTCCTTCGCATCACACGCCAGATTTTATGATTGACGAAAGAGGAATGCTGACAGGCTTGCGCGCCATGCTCAACGTGACAATGGATTATATGTATATGCCTTCCGATAAAATCAATGGGAACAAATAAACTGGATGACTAGAGAAACCCCAAAAGAACTTTTCGATAAGGGCTTCATCACGGAGGACCAATTCAACAAGATTGATCTTATCACTTCGGGTAAGATCGTTTCTGTTTTTTATGAGTTGCGATCGCTATTGTATTTGGGTGTTATGCTTTTTACGGCCGGGGCCGGAATACTGATCTATTTAAATATCGGTGAACTGGGGCATCTGCTCAGCATCATCGCATTAAGTGTATTGACCATTGCCTGTTTTTGGTATGTTATCAGTCGCGCGGAAGATTATTCAAATGAGCACGTAAAACCTCCAACTCCTTACTATGAATACATCGTCTTGCTGGGGAGCCTGCTTTTAATTGCAGTCCAAGGCTATCTTGAATTTCAATATGGTTTTCTCACCGATAACCTGGGCTACAGTACATTACTCACGGCAGCGTTCTTTTTCTTTATCGCTTACCGATTAGACCATGTCGGAATTTTGTCGTTGGCGATTACAGCATTTGCTTCCTTTTGGAGCATCAGCGTATCGCCTCAAAAATGGTATAGCGGAGATTTCTTTTCCGGATCACACCTTTACAAGACGGCCATCATTTTCAGTGTAGTACTTGGCATTATTGCCATACTCTTAAATAAGAAGTCGATTAAGAAACACTTTACGTTCACCTATCTCAATTTCTGTGCACTTATCTTTTTTGTAGGAGCTGTCACGGGTTTATTTGATGGAGCCTGGGGCATGTATGTGCTGCTGATTTATGCCGGCTGCGCGGCTGCCTGCTATGCAGCACGATGGGAAAAGTCATTCTTATTTTTGCTCTATGCCTTTGTGGCCGGATATATTGCTACTACCTACCTTCTGGCCGAAACAATTTTTGCTAACGGAGCCGAAATTTGGTTTCTATATTCCATCGCCTCCTGTGGAGGATTTATCTACTTTATTATCAAGTATAAAAACTACTTTAAACAGGAAGCGTGAGCAGTGCCTATAACGAAAGTTTGGTGTACAATCTGGAGGTGATTAAACAATCCAGGAGATGGTACAAGCATGGCTTTATTGAAAGACCTCAATTGGAAAGTATTCTGAATACCTATTCCGCTCCTTTCTATCACCCTAATTTCTTTATTCGAATCTTACTTTTTGTCGCGACACTAATTGCCTTGTCGGGAGTAACTGGATTTTTAACATTACTTGTAGTAGATATTGGTGAGGAGGCAATTTCTATTGCCTGCATAGTTTATGGAATTGCCTCGTTCTTCATCCTCGAAAAATTGTTCATTGGCAATAATCACTATAAGTCGGGCATAACGGAGGCAATCTTATATCATTCTTGTGGATTTGTTATTGGCGGCCTTGCCGGCATTAGTAATTTTAATAACATGCATGTCATTCTTTGGGCTTGTCTTATCGTATTTTCATTTTCTGCCATTCGCTACCTGGATTTACTATGCACTGTGGTAGCAACAGGTTCCTTTGCAGGAATCTTGTTTTTTGAATTTTATAACATTGGTGGCATCTTTCAACAAATCATTCCTTTTGTATTTATTGCGGGCTTTGCTCCCATTTATTTTCTGGTTAAAAAACTAAAACAACGGATTGACCTAAGGTTATGGAGAAACAATCTGTTGATTGCAGAATCGATTAGCTTGCTGCTCATTTATGCTGCCGGGAATTATATGGTGGTTCGGGAACTTAGTGTTAGTATGATGAATCTTGAAATACCGGAAGGGGGTGATATTCCTTTTGCGTTCATTTTTTATGCACTCACTGTCTTCATCCCCCTGGCGTATCTGTACTTTGGAATTACGAATAAGGACATTGTTTTATTAAGGGTTAGTCTTATCGTGTTGGCTTTTTCCGCCTTTACATTTAAATACTATTTCAGCTTAGGTCATCCTGAGATAACATTAACGCTGGCGGGAATTGCCCTCATCGGAACTGCTATTGCATTGATGCGCTATCTTAAAACTATACGCAATGGATTTACAAGGGAAAATATCTTGTCTGAGAAATGGGGGAATATGAATGTTGAGGCTTTTGTCATTTCTCAAACGATGGGAGGCAATCAAACCAATGTAGAACAGCCATCCATGCCGGGTGGTGGAGCGTCTGGCGGTGGCGGGGCGAGCTCTGATTTTTAAATTACCTTTCTGAATAAACGTAAAATGACAACCGCCAAGCCGCCTGCAAAAATCGGACTATTTACGAGCACCTCTTTGGTGGTTGGCAATATGATTGCCTCAGGGGTTTTTCTGCTTCCTGCATCACTGGCGGCTTACGGAGGAATAGGCTTATTGGGTTGGATTGGTTCTTCTGCAGGAGCTATCGTCCTGGCTCTCTTATTTAGCAGATTAAGTAAAATGATTCCTAATGCATTGGGTGGTCCGTATGCCTATACCCGTGCGGGCCTTGGAGATTTTGCCGCTTACTTAGTAGCGTGGGGCTATTGGATTTCAATATGGTGTACCAACGCTGCCATTGCTGTTGCTTTTGTAAGCTATCTGACGGTATTTTTTGAGATACTCAAAACCAATTCTTTTCTGGCGCTGGGTACAGGTCTATCTGCGATTTGGTTATTAACGTGGGTCAATACCAGGGGTGTAAAAGAAGTGGGCTGGGTGCAAAAGGTTACTACGGTTTTAAAAATTACGCCACTCCTACTGGTCACGATCATGGGTTTCTTTTATGTCGATTTTAAAAATTTTATTCCGTTTAATATCAGTTCAGTATCCAACTTTTCTGCTATTACGGCAACTGCCACGCTTACGCTATTTGCTTTTTTGGGTTTGGAAAGCGCTACCATTCCGGCAGGAAACATTCATGAGCCGGAGAAGACTATTCCACGCGCCACCATGATTGGAACTGTCATTACTATTTTTATTTATGTAATAAGTTCTACGGTAGTAATGGGAATGATTCCTGCGGCAGAATTGAAAAGCTCCAATGCACCATTTGCAGATGCAGCCGCTATCATTTGGGGTGATAGTGCGCGCTATTGGGTAGCGGCAGGAGCTATCATTTCAACGCTGGGAGCGCTCAATGGATGGATTTTATTACAAGGCCAGATGCCCATGGCCGCGGCACGTGATAAGTTGTTTCCCCTGATATTTAATAAGGAAAATAATAAAGGGGTACCTGCATTTGGGATTATCATTGGAAGCATACTCATTTCCGGGTTGATGATGCTGAACTTCACCAGTGGACTAAACGATACGTTTACGTTCATGGTGTTGATGACCACCCTAACGGTACTGATTCCCTATCTTTTTTCAGCCACCTCCTATGGCATCATGATTCTTCAACATAAATTCTGGAAACGTGATCTCATTAGCCAATTAGTGATAGCCATTCTTGCTTTTTTGTTTTCGCTATGGGCCGTTTTGGGATCCGGTCAAGAGACCGTGTATTGGGGTTTTATTGCTATCCTTTCTGGTATTCCCTTTTATGTGTGGATGAAGAGGGCACAATGAAATGCTTCTAGCCACAAGCTGCTGGCTTCAAGCGAGGTAGTGCACTTTTTGACTTGTAGCCTGAGGCTTGTAGCTTGCAACTTGAAATCAGCCCAAAAAACTTAACGTCCTTTGGCTGTTGCGTGAAATTGAACAACATGAAAACCACCCATCAATCAGAATCAGGAAAAATTAAATCGGTTTTTCTTAAAAACGTTCGACATGCTTTTGTCAATGAAGATACGCTATCCAACCAATGGAAACCATTGAATTATCTGGGCAAGCCTGATCTCACAAAAGCCGAAGACGAATATAGAAAGTTTGAAACTTTACTAAAAAGTGAGGGGGCAGAACTTCACTACTTCCCACAGGACAGCACCGTATCAATGGATTCTATTTATTGTCGTGATGCGGCCATCGCTACCGATGGAGGTGTGATCATTTGCAACATGGGCAAGCCGGCCCGTGCCAACGAGCCTGAGGCAGAACGAAAAACTTTTAAGGAAAGAGGCATAAAGATTTTGGGAAACATAAAGGCACCGGGAACTGTTGAGGGAGGGGATGTGGCCTGGCTGGACGAGAAGACACTGGCAGTAGGGCATACGTACCGCACTAACCCAGAAGGCATAGAACAGTTGAGAGCACTATTGAAACCAATAGGTGTTAATGTGATTGGTGTTCAACTTCCTCATTATAAAGGACCCTCTGACGTTTTTCATTTGATGTCGATTTTAAGTCCGGTAGATAAAAATCTGGCCGTGGTTTATTCTCCATTAATGCCCATTGTATTTCGGCAGGAACTTTTAACACGCGGCTATGAGTTGGTAGAAGTGCCCGACAATGAGTTCGACAGCATGGGCTGTAATGTGCTGGCGATCGCTCCGCGAAAATGCCTGATGGTGGCAGGCAATCCGAAAACCAAAGCAGGTCTTGAAAAAGCGGGATGCAAAGTCTTGGAATATGAAGGTCAGGAGATCAGTGTAAAAGGTGGAGGAGGCCCAACCTGTCTTACACGGCCGATGGAGAGGGAAAGGTAGGCTCGACTGTTTTGCAGAATGACTGAGATTAAGAAATTGCTTAAATTCGGACGTAATAACAATTGTATGAGTGAGTTAAACGTGGAGAAAGAGAAACTTGAGATTATCAAATGGGTGACAAACCTTAAGGATGCTACCGCTATTGAGCGACTTAGGATGCTTAGAGTAAGTTCTAGAAAATTTGACTGGTGGAATGAAATTACGGATGAAGAAAAAACGGCCATTGAGAAGGGACTTGCTGACATTAAAGCCGGACGAGTAAAACCACATAAGGAAGCTAAAAAACTATATGAAAAGTGGCTATAAACTGTTCTGGTCTGACAGAGCATTGTCGGACTTACAACATATTATAGACCATTTAACCGAAAACTGGACGCCAAAAGAAATTCAGAATTTTGCCAGGCGACTCGATAAGCGACTTGATCTAATAATCATTAATCCAGGACTCTTTCCCAAAACATCTAAGAGAAAAAATGTGAGAAGATCCGTTCTTACAAAACAGACAGTAATCTACTATGAGACAAAGGAGAACTTAATAAACATTGTGGCTCTTTTTGATCCGCGACAAAATCCAAAAAAATTGAGATTATAAGCCATTTAATTCAAGACTCACTAGGCATTTTTGACTAACTTTTTTATGAATTTATTTGTTCGCAAACCTCTGGAGAATCTACTATCTCAAGTCCCTGATACTGAAAAGGGTTTAAAACGTACTCTTGGTCCTGTTCACCTTATTGCGTTAGGGATTGGTGCCATTATTGGAGCAGGGCTCTTCGTGAGAACTGCTGCTGCCGCGAGCGAGGCTGCTGGTCCGGCAGTGGTCATTTCCTACGTTATAGCTGCAATCGGCTGCGCATTTGCAGGATTATGTTACGCAGAGTTTGCTTCCATGATTCCTATAGCGGGCAGTGCTTATACCTATGCTTACGTAACAATGGGTGAGTTTATCGCATGGATTATTGGCTGGGCTTTAATTCTGGAGTATTCACTAGCGGGAGCAATCGTTGGTGTTGCTTGGGGTGAATATCTAAATAGTTTACTTGGTGGGGCAATACCTTATCAATGGATACACTCTCCCTGGGAAACATCTGTTAATGGGGTACAAGGAATTATTAATATACCTGCCATTATTATTTTGTGTATCGTTACTCTTATCCTAATAAGAGGAATGCAGGTGTCAGCGATTTTCAATGCTGTGGTTGTATTCATTAAAGTATTCATTGTTTTAATTTTTATTGTTCTTGGTTGGAGTTTTATCAATGAAGTCAATTACATCCCATTTACAATTCCTTCAACTGAACTCGGCCACGAGGAATGGAATCGTAACGGCATTGGTGGAATATTTGGAGGAGCGGCAATTGTATTTTTCGCTTTTATTGGTTTTGATGCTGTTTCAACAGCAGCACAGGAAGCTAAAAATCCGAAGCGCGATATGCCAATCGGAATCCTTGGATCACTGCTTGTATGCACGATTTTATTCGTACTTTTTTCGCATGTGCTAACAGGTATCTCCAATTGGCAAGAGTTTAAAATAGCAGGTAAGGAAGCATCCGTTGCATACGCAATAAAAACCTACATGCCGGGATATGGATGGTTAGCTACCTTAATTTCTGTAGCAATTTTAGCTGGGTTTACTTCTGTAATACTAGTGATGCTCCTTGGACAATCTAGGATATTCTATTCCATGGCCAAAGATGGCTTGCTACCAAAGCAATTTTCGGAATTGCATCCAAAATTCAGAACGCCTTACAAATCTAATTTTGCAATTCTTCTTGTTGTGGCTCCATTCGCTGGATTAGTACCAGCTGGCATTGTTGGAGATTTGGCAACGTTTGGAACTCTATTCGCATTTGTAATGGTCTGCGCTGGTATTTGGGTAATGAGAGTCAAAAATCCTGACCAAGTGCGTCCATTTAAAACTCCGCTGGTTCCTTTAGTTCCTATCCTTGGAATTCTAATCTGTTCAGGACTTATATTCTCACTTGGGCTAAGTTCCAAATTATTAGCCCTGTCTTGGATGATAATTGGGGTCATTATCTATTTTACTTATTCTAGAAATAACAGCCTTCTACTTCAGAAGAATCAGTTAAAAAAATGAACAACAAAATATGATTAATAGCATTTTTGCCGAGGACTCGTCTGGAAAAATGGGAATTGATTTTTAAAACTTGTATTTGAAGAGTAAACTGGTTTTTCGTTACATGAAAACCAAAAACAGATAAGCCATCAAAAAGTTTGAAATACCTGCCTATTACCGTTCTTCCATCACCGGAAGAATAAAGGAATCCCGCAGAATCAAGGATTTGCGCAAGCAGGATTTTTCTCCTACCAAGCTTGACTTTGGCCCGGTGCAATTCATTCTCGCCCGTCATTTTGGATTTTGTTATGGAGTGGAAAATGCCATTGAGATTAGCTACAAAGCGATTGAAGAAAACCCGGATAAGAAAGTCTATCTCCTCAGTCAGATGATTCACAATCAGGAAGTGAATAGTGATCTGCAAAGCAGAGGCATACAATTTATTATGGACACGGATGGCTCTCAGTTTATACCCTGGGAGAATATCAGAAAAGAAGATGTGGTGATTATTCCTGCCTTTGGGACAACCCTTGAGATTGAGCACATGCTTTTAGACAAAGGCATAGAAGTGCAGAAGTATAATACGACTTGCCCCTTTGTAGAGAAGGTCTGGAATAGAGCTGAAAAACTGGGAAAGGAAAAATACTCTGTCATTATTCACGGCAAGCCGAAGCATGAAGAAACGCGTGCTACTTTTTCACACAGTGCACAGGATGCTCCTTCTGTGATTGTTCGTGATAAGGAAGAAGCAATACGATTAGCAGCCTATGTTTATGGAAATAAATCGAAAGAAGAATTTTATGAAGAGTTTGCCTGGCAATTCTCGGAGGGATTTGATCCAGCACGGGATTTACAACGTGTGGGAGTTGTCAATCAAACTACTATGCTGGCAACCGAAACACAAGCTATTGCTGATTACTTTAAACAAGTTATGCTTGAGAAATATGGCACTGAGCATTTGAAGGAACACTTTGCCGATACGCGTGACACATTATGCTACGCCACCAACGATAATCAGGACTCAACCTATCAATTACTTGAGACAGGGGCCGATTTGGCTATTGTAGTGGGAGGTTACAATAGTTCGAACACATCGCATATCGTGGAGCTTTGCGAACGCAAATTTCCGACTTACTTCATCAATTCAGAGAAGGAAATCGTTTCGAAAGAGGAAATTCATCATTATGACTATCATCATAAACAGCATAGAATATCGAAGAAATTCCTTCCGATGGACAATCCGGTGAAAATAGTTCTTACGAGCGGAGCATCTTGCCCGGATACACTAGTGGATAGAGTTATGCTGAAAGTGTTGGATTTCTTTGAAGGGGCAAAATCTGTTGAAGAAATTTTGGGAATTAAGCAATTATAAACACCAGTTAGTTCATCATATCCTACGAATCGGAAGTTGTTGGACCTTTGAAATTGTTGTCCGAGAATGTCGGCCAGAAGCACAAAGAATATTTTTATTTCTTAAGACAATTACATGATTCTTTTTTCACATCTCTTATGTGATGAATTAATTAATCCAGTATAAAAGCAAGGTAAATCAATTTAAATTTGACCTTATTCTATCAAAGCATGCTGCGCGCAATTCCTTTTCTTCTTTATTTCATGTCGATTGTTGTTCACGCTCAGCAGAATTTACCTAGTGATTCAGTTCGTACTTTACCCGAATTGGTAGTACAAGCTTATCGTAATGACCGCCCCTTATCAGAAGTTCCTGCTTCCATTGGCGTTATTTCAATGAAAGATATTGAAGGACTCAACAACACCTCATTGCTCCCGGTAGTGAATACAATCCCTGGTGTTCGAATGGAAGAACGTTCTCCCGGCAGTTATCGATTTGCTATTCGGGGTAGTTCGTTGCGATCGCCTTTTGGAGTGAGAAATGTAAAAATGTATTGGAATGGATTGCCGCTAACGGATGGTGGTGGTAATACCTATCTTAATCTTCTTGATTTTAATTCGGTAGACAACATTGAAATCATTAAAGGTCCGGGGGGAAGCCTATACGGAGCTGGTACGGGAGGAGTAGTGCTGATTAACAGTTCAAACCTAAGAAATGAATTCAATTTTACATCGCTTGCCGGCAGCTATGGATTGCAGCGCTATCAAATTGGTGGCGAAGTGCTTTCAACAACAAAAACCACAATGAATACACAACTTGCTTATCAGCGGTCAGATGGATATCGCGAACAGACAAGAATGGAAAGACTAGCCGTGAACATCGGCTCTACAACAGCGCTTACGAAAACGAGTACGCTATCAACCACCCTTTTCTCGACCGGGCTTTTTTATGAGACCCCCGGTGGACTTACCCTTTCACAATTTGAAAGTGACCCGAAACAAGCCAGACCCGCTACCAAAACGCAACCGGGTGCTGTCGAGCAAAAGGCATCGGTAAAAAATAATACGACTTTTCTTGGGCTGCAATATGAAAATGAGTGGAATGAACGTTTGTCAACGCGAATTGGAGTTTATGGTTCGCACACCGACTTTAAAAACCCTGCAATTCGTAATTATGAAAAACGTAAAGAGAACAATTGGGGGAGTCGTATCGAATCCCAATACAAATTTGGAAGCGAAGTCTGGAAAGGCAAGCTCACACTAGGGGGAGAGTATCAATACTTTTTTTCACCTGTCTACAATTATGAAAACCTTCAGGGCGAAGTGGGTAATCTTCAATATCAGGATGATATAAAAGCAAATCAGGGGCTGCTTTTTGTTCAGACTGAATTTGGCTTACCCAAAAGTTTCTTTGTGACGGTTGGTGCTAGTGCTGGATTCTTGAAATACAATTTTGTGCGTCAATCCAATGTCCCTCCGGAAAACGAAGAGCGTAATTTTGACACTGAAATTTCTCCAAGGATTGCTCTACTCAAAAAAATAGGAAAGCAGTTATCAATTTATGGAAGTATAAGCGAGGGGTTTTCTGCGCCAACGCTGGCAGAGGTAAGACCTTCAGCAGGAACCATAAATACTTCGTTGAATGCCGAGCGAGGTACAAACTATGAATTGGGGATCCATTCAGTTTTTTTTAAGAGGACTCTTACCCTCGATCTTACGGCATATCACTTTCAATTGAAAGAAGCCATCGTTATCCGTCATGCACCTGATGGAGCGGAATACTTTGTTAATTCAGGAGGCACCTCTCAAAAAGGAGTAGAAGCTGCCATTTCGTGGAATCTGATCCTTCCTCAAAATCAATTTTTAACGGCATTTAAACTTTGGTCTAGTTATACCTTAAATAGGTATCAATTTGAAAATTACATACAAGACACAGAAGATTTTTCCGGGAATCAGCTAACAGGAACATCACCCAATATTGCAGTGGGTGGAATGGATTTAACAGCGAAGCACAAACTTTATTTCAGCACAATGCTCACCTATACGGATCATATTCCATTGAACGATGGCAACACCCAATACGCAAGTTACTTTATCTTGCTGGGCGCGAGAGGTGGATATAAATTTAATGTAAATAAGAAACTTCCTTTCGAAGTTTTTGGCGGAGCCGACAATCTCTTAGATGCAAACTATAGCCTTGGCAATGATCTCAATGCCAGTGGAGGGAGATACTACAATGCTGCACCAGGAAGAAACTTCTATGTAGGGTTGAAGGCGAGGATATTGAAAGAGAAATAAAGAATTCTTGATCGGGTTTACAGTCTTTCTAGGAGTTCTTCCACTTAATTCCACAGCCTACCGCTTTGGTCTTTGTCGTAGTTACTGAGTTGCCACTCAGGAGGGCATTAACAGCATCTTCAACATATTTCTTAGAAACCGCAGAAGCATCACGGGCGCTGTCATCAATAGCACCGATGTAGGCAACCTTAAGATTTTGATCCTGTTTAGAAAGAACATAAACGTGTGGTGTATTGGTGGCGCCATAAGCCTTTGCCACCGATTGGCTTTCATCGATCAGGTAAGGAAATTCATAACCTTTTTTCTTAGCTACCCTTACCATATCTTCATACGAGTCTCCTGATGAAATTTCTCCATCATTAGAGTTAATAGCGATGACAGGAAATCCTAATGATGCATATTTTTTGTTCAGAGCTTGTATGCGGTCATTATAGGCTTTTGAGTAAGGGCAGGTATTACAATCAAAAATCACAATGAACCCTTTGGCATTTTTGAAACTACTCAAAGAGATCATTTTCCCATCCACATTTTTTAGATTGAAATCGGTAGCAGCATCGCCAATTTCATAACTTTCTTTTATTGGGCTACCAGCAAAAAATAAGAGCAAGCCAACGGCAAAAAATAGAATTCTACTTGTTTTCATAGTGTATCAGTTATTTAACTTCTTCAATAAATTTTTCAAGGTCTCCGGCATGCATCTCTCGTTCAACAAATTTTCTTTTACCCGTGGCTGTGTTGATGAAGAGCGTTGATGGCAATGCACCGGACCAGCTTTTGTCTATCTTGTTAATCCAGGAATTGGGATCCCGTTCATCTAAGATCACGACCTTGGACTGGACTTTTTTTCGAGCTATGAATTTATATACTTTTTCGGGGTTTGGATCAAGATCAATATCCATGCTTACCAGTATAACTTTTGCATCTTTTCGATCTTGATTAAAGGTTTCAAATAAAGGCAATTCTTTGACACAGGGAGCACACCAGGTTGCCCAAAAGTTAATTACCTTGATTTGATCTGATTTTTCTTCAATAAGAGTTTGAAGTTGCGAAAGTTTTATAAGCTCAGCCGGTTGAGCCTTACTGAAGGTGGGGGCGAGTAGGATTAAAAGGAAAGGAAATACTCTGAGCATTGCTTCAAAACGTAAATGCGTTGCCGCAAGTTAGCACCTTGGACCTATTTTTTGGGTAGAATAAATTGGATGTAAGAATGAAGTACTAAATTACAAAAAGTGTTAAGATTCAAGCACTTACTAAATCTCCAAGAAAAGAGGTAAATAGAAATCCACAAAAAATCGGACTTATCCACATTAACAGACTGTTATTGCTTAAAAGTATGATTTTCAATAAGTTACATGCTATTTGGTGAAGCCATTATTTGTGGACAACTAAAAATGACCCAAAGTTGATCTCACGAAAGCATTGAATATAAAGGTCAGATTCTCAGCAGAATAGGGGAGCAAAATTCAAAGAATTCAGATGAACTTTCGTCAAATTAAAGAAATCTGTATCTACTTTTCCGATCTGGAATTGGCCAGAGAATTCTACCATCAAAAGTTAGAATTACCGCTTATTAGTTATGTCAAGGGTAAACACATCTTCTTTCGCGCAGGCACTTCTGTACTGCTTTGCTTCAATCCTGACGATTCAAGGATAAAGCAGAGCCCACCAGGTCACTATTCCGTTGGGAAGTATCATTTTGCGTTGGAGGTAGCCAGAAAGGAATACGAGTTGCACAAGACTAAGGTGCTTGAGAAAGGAATCGAGATTATTGATATGGTAATTTGGGAAACCCAGCAGGAGTCGTTCTATTTTGAAGACCCGCAAGGAAATGTGGTAGAAATAGTACCTGAAGGAATCTGGAGCTATTTGAAAACAAATTTGAATTCTTTGCGCAAGTCCTGTTGCTTTAGGGTTATCGTCTCTGACGTATTCACCTGCTTAAACCATTCCTGATAATCGTTGTATTGAATGCAGTCATTAAGTAACTCCTGATTACGCATTATTTTGATGATCTTGTGTCGATCAAAAGAATCCCAAAATGCTTTCTTTTGATACTCGGGAAGGGATGAAATCCTTACAAATTCAATTCCTTTGTAGTTCTCAACGGGCGCTTTCATAATTTGATGGATATGTCCTTTAATTTCACTTGGACTACTTTTGTAACCGAAAGTTTACTTGTCAAATTGCATGCCTACCTTAAATCCCATTACCATGAATCAACTGAAAAGCTACGCATATGGACTGATCATTGGATTTTTGCTTTGTCAATGTGATCAGCAAGCTTCATCACAGGCTGGGTTGAAGCAATCAGGACTTTATGAAAAGGAAGACTTTAAAAATTATTGGTATGCCGGTAAAGCAGAGGTAAACAGCTACACGCTCAATCAGGCTCGCTATGGAGAAAATCGGTCCGGCAAAGCGATGTTAATTTTTGTTACGGAGGATTTTTCAAAAAAGAAACAAGTAAAATTGGACGAACCTGATAAGGCAAGAGAGGATAAGATAAGTGTACTCAAGATGAATTTTACAAAAAATTTTATGACAGGTATCTACCCTTATTCGATGATGTTGTCTGCATTTACTCCCATCAGTCACAACCAATTCCCCAACTCATTGAAAGTTACCATGAGCTCCCAGGAATGGTGTGGCCATGTGTTTTCACAGATGAATCTGAAAGCAAATAAATACAGTGTAGAAAGCTATTCCTATTTCGAGCAGGAAGGAGACTCAAAATTTTCTCTTGATAAAACATTATTGGAAGATGAATTATGGAATAGGATCCGGCTTGACCCGGAAAATCTTCCAGAAGGGAAGTTTAAACTGATTCCGGGGTTGTTTTATACGCGACTAAAGCACACTGACCTTAAAGCGTTGGAAGTAACGGGTTCGACTTCAGATGAAGGGGATGTTATAAAATACACGATAACGTATCCTGACCGCAAACTCTCCATTCGTTATCAAAAGAAATTTCCTCATCAGATCACAGGATGGGAAGAGGAATTTGAAGAGTGGGGCAAGCCTGCCTATACAAAAGCAACGTTGGATAAGACATTATACATTGATTATTGGAAGAGGAATAAAAATGAAAATCAATTCTTAAGAGACTCGCTGGGTCTTTCTCCTAACAATTATTAATCCTACTTTGTCATGTTGTATTATTTGGAATTCAATTGTTTTTTTGACCTCACCCCATCCAGGTCTTCCTGTCAGGAAAGCCCGAATCGCCCCTCTCCGCTGGATGACAAGGTAGGATTAATAATGATTCGTATTGAAGCTATAAACCTATGATCAAGAATCAAAGCGCTAAATTTTCGATCCCCAAAGCGACAACGTATCTCAATTGTGCCTACATGTCTCCCGTACTCAAAACCGTGGAGAAGGCCGGGATAAAAGCAATTACTGCCAAACGAAATCCGGCATTGATTTCAGCCGCTGATTTTTTTACCAATACAGAATTGTTGAGAAAGGAATTCGCAACGCTGATTCATGCTAAAGATCCGAAGCGAATTGTGGTCGTTCCCTCCGTTTCGTACGGTCTTGCCAATGTGGTGTACAACTTAAAAGTTAATGCCACTGAAAATATAATTGTAGCGGCAGAGCAATTTCCAAGTAATTATTACCCCTGGCATCGTCTCTCACAAGATGCGGGTGTTAAGATTAAAATTATTCGACCTCCCTCGGACTTGATTAACCGAGGCAAAGGATGGAATGAACGACTTCTAGAAGCTATAGATAAGAATACCCGGGTAGTTGCTCTTGGAAATGTGCATTGGGCAGATGGGACAAAATTTGATTTGAAAGCGATTCGTATACGTACAAGGGAAGTAGGAGCGCTGCTGGTGATTGACGGCACGCAGTCCGTTGGAGCACTTCCTTTTGATGTCAGTTCTTTACAGCCAGATGCTTTGGTTTGTGCAGGATATAAATGGTTGATGGGCCCGTATTCCATGGGCCTTGCTTATTACGGTGAATATTTTGATCAGGGCAAACCGATTGAAGAGAGTTGGATCAACAGGATTCAAAGTGAAAATTTTGCTGGCCTCGTCAATTATCAGGATGGCTATCACGAAGGTGCTTTGCGCTATGAAGTAGGTGAACACAGCAATTTTATTCTTGTCCCCATGATGCTTGAGGCGTTGAGACAAATCAATCAATGGAAGCCGGAAAATATTCAGGAGTATTGTAAAAGGATAACCCGGTTGCCTATACAGAAACTTAGAGAAGCAGGCTTTTGGATTGAAGATGATCATTATCGGGGGCATCATTTATCTGGAATCAGATTCCCAAAAACAGTTAATGTTGAACAGCTCAAAATTGCGTTACAAAAAAATAAAATAGCGGTCTCGTTTCGAGGTGATTCTATCCGCGTGGCGCCCCATGTTTATAATCAGGAAGCCGATCTGATGAAGCTAGTAAAAGTTTTAACTGCCTAACTCTTTGTTGACCTCTAAGCGCGGCTACTTTATCGGAGGTATTTTCATATGCCTTTTAGGAGCTATCTGCTTTTCAACAAAGGCCATCTTTGTAAAGATGGCCTACAGAGACACCACCGTTGATGTGGCAACCCTGCTGGCGCTAAGGATGATTTTTTCATTACCCTTTTTTGCGATTTCTGCTTTTACATTTTCCAATCAAAAGGAAAATGTTAGATTTAACGGAAAGCAATGGTTGGGTGTAGCATCAATTGGTTGCCTGGGATATTATATCAGCAGCCTGCTTGATTTTTCAGGACTGCAATATGTTTCGGCAGGAATAGAGCGTCTTATCTTGTTTGTTTACCCTACGTTGGTGCTTATCATGTCGGCACTTCTGTTTAAAGAAAGGATAACAGGGAGGCAATGGATCGCGGTCATCATCACGTATACGGGATTAGCCCTGGCGTTTGTCAGCGAGATCAGTTTTCAAACAACCCAATCAAATCATTTTTACCTGGGATCTGCATTGATTTTGGCGTGCGCCTTTACTTATGCCGGGTATATTGTAGGGAGTGGGAAACTCATTCCATTAGTAGGGGCTGCGAAATTCAATAGCTATGCGATGAGTTTTGCTTCGGTAGCTGTTTTGATTCATTTTTATGTGGTGAGCAATCAGTCATTGCTTCACCTTGAATCCATTGTTTATCTCTACAGTTTTTTGATGGCCATCTTATCAACAGTGATTCCTTCTTACCTGGTGGTGGAGGGGATTAAGCGCATAGGCTCTAACAATGCCGCGATAGCCGGAAGCATTGGACCGGTCTCTACGATATTTCAGGCTTACATTTTTCTGGGTGAATCAGTGTCAATGATTCAGCTTCTGGGAACATTGTTGATTTTGGTGGGAGTTCTTTTGATTAGCATGAAAAGAAGTAATCCAATTGTAATTAGTAATTAAGGATTTAATTCTCGCTAACCACGACAGCCAGTTTCTTTCCATCAGCACTCACAGCTAGTCGCGACACCTTTTTTAAAACCTCGCCCCCAGACGTAATAGTAATTGCTTTCCATTCCTTACTCTTTTCGGGATTGCAATAAAGAAGCTTTTCACCATTACTAGTTAAGATGCGCTGATCCGGGGTCCAGGTAAGATCTTCCCGTCCCGGAAGCGCTGTTGCAATAGTTGAAATCGCCATGGTTTTAGAATCCAGTCTTTTAATAAGCCACTCGCTGTCACTGATCTTATGTACAAAACTAATGGCCGATTGACCTGGAATTTTATGCAAGGAGCGGCCAATATTTTTGGCGATGATCGTATCTACTTTAGTAGGTAATCTTAAATAGTGAAGCGTATTAGGCTCTCCTAGGATAAACAAACCCAGGTGGCTGTTATCTGCCCACACGTGATAGCCAACAATCATATTATCAATGATTACAGCGGGCTCGCCACCACCTACAGGATATTTGCCCAAATCCTGAGCATCGTTGTCGCGCTGGATGATGCATGACAGCGATTGTTGATCAGGTGTAAGTGTGGGAGAATATTCCCGCTCCTGAGTTTGAGTGATCGATGAGGTCTCCTTTGTTTTGTAATTATAACTCTTGATATCGGATCGCCCATCTTCATTAAAAGAAGCGTAATAAATGACAGGTTGTGTTGGATGAATGAAGGGTTGACTGTCATAACCTTTATGATTGGTGATGTTCACCGGATTGGAGACTGAAATCTCTTCCTTTTTAATTTTGAGATCGAAGAGATAAATCTCTGAACCCTCCTGGGCAAACAATGAACAAATTGAAACAGAGAAAAGTAAGGTCAGGAGATTTTTCATGATGATAAATTTAACCGGTTCTTTGTTCTGTTTAATGATCAAACGACAATTCCGGATATTCTCCTCAAATATATTTATTATCCCATTGCCAATGGTGCGAATAGTGGTCTATATATCCTTCGTTTGATGATAAAAAGATCAAGTCTCGTAAATATTCTCTATTTCTGGTTGAATATCGGAGGAGGGCCATCAGCAAGATAAGGCTTGTAGACATGACCGTTTCTTCGCTTTTCAAATTCAGCTTTGGCAGCAACGCGCAATTGTTCATTTTCAAAAGTATCTACCATTGTCATGCCAAGAGCTTTTGCAGCGTGCAACATTCCTTTGTGACCAATTGACATTCCGGCACAGGCAACTTCTGCCCAGGAATGCCAGGGCGCATTGGGCGCACCTGTTGTTGTGGTCACGCGAATCACAGGAACGATCCAACTCACATCACCGGTGTCTGTTGATCCTCCTCCGGTATCATTTGATGTCTCGCGAAAGGGGCCAATATTTCCGTCCAATCCGATCTGTTCGGCATTGCTCGCCTGTTGAATCTTTTTTGCAAAGGCTTGCTCATCTTCAGTAAAAGTTATGGGGCCGAGAATTTCAAGATTCTTATGCATGTATTCTCCACCGGTGCGATTGACGAGTATTTCATACGTGCCACTTAATAATGTCACTTTAGATTCAACACCCGCCATGGTGGCCGCACCTTTAGCAATTTCCTGAATGCGCTGATAGACTTCTTCCATCACCACCCGTTTTGAATCACGCACCCAGAGCCAGGTCTTTGCGTATTCGGGGACAACATTAGGAACATCACCACCTTTTTGTATGACATAGTGCATGCGCACACTGGGGCGTACATGCTCGCGTAACATATTGACACCATGTGTAAAAAGTTCAAGACCATCTACCGCACTTCGTCCGTTCCATGGATCACCCGCGGCATGGGCTGCCTTTCCAAAAAATTCTATGTTGAGTTCAATCAATGCCGTTGAACTTTGAACGGCAGCTTCTGTATGCGTACCCGGGTGCCAATCAAAACAGAGATCCAGATCGTTAAACAAACCGGCTCTGGCCATATATACTTTTCCGTTGCCGGATTCTTCAGCAGGTGTCCCAAAAAACTTAATCGTTCCTTTCAACTTTCCCTGTGCCAGCAATTCTTTCACTGCGATAGCAGCGGCAAGACTTCCTACACCAAACAGATTATGACCACAGCCGTGTCCTGCTCCGCCTTCGTGGAAGACTTCCTTTACAGGTTGTGCTTTTTGAGAGATACCTGGCAAGGCATCAAACTCACCAAGAATACCAATGATGGGTTTACCCGAACCGTAGGTGGCGACAAAGGCCGTTGGTATTTCTGCTACACCTCGTTCAACTTTAAACCCATTTGCTTCTGCATAATCTGCAAGCGCTTTGGAGGATTTTGTCTCCTGAAAAGCAGGTTCAGCATAAGCCCAAATCTGATCACTAAGTTGGGTCAGTTCACCTTTCCGACCGTCCACTGATTTAATGATTGCCGTTTTGTTGGGATTTATTTTTTTTGACTGTGCGTTGGCAAAAAATCCAGCGCAGAGAGCAATGGAGAGAAGGATTGATCTTTTCATAAGTCTTGAATTAGTCAAACAAGATAGCAATTGAGCTACATAAGTTCTTTATCTTTTCTTTAAAATACACATTCAATGACATCTTTGTGATGAGTGGAAGGAGATGGCATAAATTACTTCAATTTATTTACCGTCCATAATAGTTAATTGACAACTTAAAAATACAACCTTCCATAGCAGGTGATTTTTATATACTTTCAACTCCTTGATTCAACTTGACACAACATTAACTAATCCTCTATACCCATGAAGTACCTATGTTTTCTTTTGATGCTAATAAGCCTGGTTTCCTTCGGGCAAATGCCGGCAGATAAGGCGTTAAAATCAATGAAGTGGCGCCCCATTGGTCCTGCCAATATGGGAGGCCGTACGACAGACATTGCGGGAGTGCCAGGCGACCCCAACACATTTTACATTGCTGGCGCTGACGGAGGAATATTTAAAACCACCAATGCGGGTGTAACCATGACACCGATCTTTGATGGTCAAAAAGCATTTTCTATTGGAACGATTGCGGTGTCACCGTCTGATCATGAAGTAGTGTGGGTGGGCACAGGAGAAGGAGATCCACGCAATAGTGTAGGTTATGGAAATGGCGTCTACCGTTCTACGGATGGAGGCAAAACCTGGCAACACCTTGGCCTTGAAAAAACGGATCGCATTAAACGCATTGCTGTAAATCCACAAAATCCGGATGTAGCTTGTGTTTGTGCGATGGGTAGAGAGTGGGGTCCCAATCAGGAACGAGGTGTTTTTCGCACCGTAGATGCAGGAAAAACCTGGGAAAAGGTTTTATACATCGATGAAAATACCGGATGCTCAGACATTGCCATTGAGTGGAATAATCCACGCATTATGTATGCGGGCATGTGGACGTTTAGAAGAAAGCCCTGGCGCTTTGATGACAGCGGAGAGAAGACAGCGCTTTATAAAACAACTGATGGTGGAAAAACCTGGGCAAAGATTTCGCATAAGAATGGCTTGCCGGATAAGCCGATGGCACGCATTGGAGTTTCCATCGCTCAAAGCCAGCCCAACATTGTATACATGATTACTGAATTTAAAGAAGGTGGTACACTCTTCCGTTCTGAAGATCGGGGAGATTCCTGGAAGATGGTGAATGATGACCGCGACCTTAACTTTCGTCCCTTTTATTACAGCGATGTAAAAGTTGATCCCACCAATCCTGATCATGTTTATACGCTCTCTGGTGGAATGAGTAAGTCAACCGATGGAGGAAAAACATTTAAGTCAGTAGCAAGGGGCCAGCATGGCGATAACCAGGGACTTTGGATTGATCCTGGAAATTCAAATCATGTATTGAGTGCGGATGATGGTGGCTTTCGTGTTTCTAACGATGGCTTTAAAACTTTTGAAACGATCAATAACGTAGAGCTTTCACAATTTTATCAGTTGTGGGTAGATGATCGTGATCCTTATTATTTGTATGGAGGTCTTCAAGACAATGGCACCTGGACAGGCCCCAGCAACTCGCTTCATCAAATTGGAATTTTAAAGCGCGATTGGATTCAAGTGGCCGGAGGAGATGGTTATTATGCTGTACCGATTCCGGGGCATGAGAATGAAGTCTATGCCAATCTTCAGGGAGGAGTGATCTTTCATGTGGATACTAAAACCGGAAATACCCGAACCATTCATCCGTATCCAAATAAAATAGGCTCGGCCGGTGACGGAATGGAATTACATAAATATCGATTCAATTGGGATTCACCCATTCATATTTCTCCACACGATCCGAATACTGTCTACACGGCAGGCAATGTTCTTTTCAAAAGCAAAGACAAAGGATATACCTGGGAAGAAATTAGTCCGGACCTGACTACCAACGATAAATCAAAGCAAAAATCTTCCGGTGGTGAAATCTATCAGGACAATACCGCGGCAGAATTTCATTGTACGATCATAGCCATCTCAGAATCTCCTGTGAAGAAAGATGTAATCTGGTGTGGCACAGATGACGGCAATGTTCAGCTAACACAAGATGGTGGTAAGACCTGGACAAAAATGACAATCCCGGGACACCCTGCATTCGGATGGGTTTCAAAAATTCACGCTTCAGAACATGATGCCGGTACTGCCTTTGTTGCGGTGGATAATCATCGACTTGATGACTACAAAGCCCATGCTTACATGACTACCGATTTTGGAAAAACCTGGACAACGATCAGCAATGGGTTACCCGAAGATTGGGTATATGTAGTGAGGCAGGATCCACATAATTCCAATTTACTTTATGCAGGGATGGAACATGGTGTGTTTGCTTCGTGGGATAAAGGCAAAACGTGGACGAAGATCAATACTAATTTACCTTCGGTTTCTGTGCGAGACTTACGCGTTCAAAAACGTGAGCGTGATTTAGTGGTAGCTACACATGGTCGTGGAATATGGATTCTGGATGATATCAGCGCCATCGAAAATTTAGGAACAGTCGGTGGGAAAGAGTTGCACGTATTTCCTTCAAAGAATGCTACGCTATGGCAATACTATAGCATGATCGAAGAACAGGGAGACCGGGCATATCGTGCAAAGAATCCTGAGTATGGAGCCTATATCAATTTCAATCTACAAAGTGATCCAAAACAACCGATCACCGTTGAGATAACGGATGCCAACGGAATGAAAGTACGGAGTTTGAAAGACACGTTGTCAAAAGCAGGCGTAAATAGGATAGTCTGGGACTTGCGTTATGAAGAAGCAGAAAAAATTAATACACCTGTTGCTTCGGGCTGGGGAAATTATGCACAGCGTCCTTTAGTAGCTCCGGGTATCTATACCGCAAAGCTTTCCGCCAACGGACAGACCGGAGAAACAAAAATCACAGTACGTGCCGATCCACGGATTGTTATGACCGATGCGGATTTCAAAGCCAAGACAGATGCCCTCCTTGCACTTCGCGACCAGCTTTCACAAACGCACAAGATCATTAATAACACCGATGCAACCCTAAAGCAGTTGAATGAACTTAAACAACGGATTAAAACGGCCGGGGATCAATCGGGAATCGATGTCACCGTAAACGGTCAGATAGAGGAAGCCATCAAAAAACTAAAAGAGTTTGAAGATGAGACATTGCGCAGGCCTCCACCTAATATGGGCTATCGTCAAAAGCCAAGGCTGAAAGAGGAGATTGCCGATTTGCTTGGCGCGATTGATGATGCCACGGCAAGACCCACCAATCCGCAGCTAGCCAGAACGGGAGAGTTGAAGCAAGAAACACAGGACGCCACGAACCAATTGGATAGAATTATTCAGCAACACGTGGCACCAATTAATGATAAGGTGAAAAACCTTCCGCAGATTGTGGTGGGCAAGAGTGAGAAAAAGGAGATGTGATCAGGGCAAGTGGTGCCACGATTTTCAGTCGTGGCACCACTTTTATATTGTCAGTGAATTATTCTTTCTTTAGGGATGTACCTCAGTTTCTAAAATAATTTTCTGGTTTATTTTCATTGAAAAACTAAATAAGCACTCTCTAATGACCTGTATTTATTTCGGGCGGATTCAAGCACTTTTAGTGAAATTATTTATTCTCTTTTTTGAGAATGTCCTCTTGAATTATTCCCGCTACTAATTTGTAATAAAATCCCTTATGTTCTACCCCCAATGAAATTGTTATAAAAATGTCGCCCTTGAGTATATCTGTCAAAACAATTGCATCCCCTAAAGATTTACAATATTCAATAAACTTAACGTCAGTTATAGGTAAGTCATATGCTCTTGAATTGAAAATAAATTTTAATCGGTACTGCTCTGTTGTATATTCAGTTCTTATATAAACTTCGGGATTCCCTGCTCTAATTAGAGTTAATGAATTTGTCACTTCACCAATTTTATCTTTATGCACGGCCTTCCCCCAATTACCAAAAATATTTATCTGAGCATTGGCTGCTAGTAAATTTATATTTGCATTATCAGCCCCGATCTTTCCAATTATTTTTAATGAGTCTGATTTGAATAATACATTTTCTGATTGATATCCGTTAGGAATTTTTTCCTTTAAATCGATCTCTACGATGTCCAGTAAATTTATATGCCCTACCAAATTTGATGGAACCTGTCCATTATTTTCAGCAGTTACAGGCCTAATCCACTGATGTTTATCATTTTCTTTCAAAATAATATAATTTCCCTTTTGATTCTTACTGACTACAACTCCCGCTACGCATCTTTCATAGTATTTTTTAGAATTTGCTAAACAAATGAACAGGGTAATCATATGATTATTTAATGAGATGAACTATCTCAATATCATTACGAACGCTCTTCAAGTACTCCGCAAGCAACCTTCGATGACATTTTTCAGGTGTATGCTCACTGCATAACAAACAATTTTCATGAAGTCCGTCAATATCCATTTTTTGAACAATTTTTCTTAAATCAAGTAGATTTAAATATTCAGCTTCATATTCTTCCCACGTAATCTCCTTCTCTCGGTATCGAGACAATAACTCTTTTGTTGGCGCAAAATCTATATTATGTTGATATGAAATTCCTCCTATTTGGCTTGCGAAGAATTTGAGATCAGAACCCTTTGCAAATCCAGACAATTGAGAAACATTATTTACTCTCGTATCAACTATTTTTTTTACAGATGAAGTATTGAGTAGATTGAAGAATTTCTCTGCAGATTTGCCGGTAAATCCAATTGTATAGAGTTTAATCATATTTTTCTTCCAATTCCTTGGAATATGGGGAGTATGCTATCTCTTTATTATGCAATCGATATGCTACTTTTAACTGATCTTCCAAGGTAACATTCGGTTCAAATATATCTGGCTTTGGAATTTTCTTATTGTATTTCTTTAGTAATTGATTCTCTAGTTCTGCATTACTCTTTAAACTCTTATCCTTTAAAATGTGCTTGACCTCGAAGCCATCTTTTTCTAATGCGATCGAAACCATTGAAAATCTGTGACAATCAAGAGGTTCGCTTTCTGAGCACATTAGAGCAATTGTAAATTTCTTATCTATTCCTTGCCAGAGTCTTTCAACACCTCTTTTGAAATTCCAAGATTTCCTGACTTTTTCAAAATTCACTTTACCTTCATCATCTAATAGATCAGGATCGTTATGCCTTGCTCCAAACTCTTCTGCAAAGTGGAGATATGTTATTTGGTTATTCTTTAAAAAATTGGATAAGGGGTCTTTATTATATTGAGGATTATATCCACTTGCTGCAATGCTCCTAACGTCAACAAGGCAATTCACTGAATATTCTTGTAAGAGCTCAAGAAAATACTCAAGCTTATGTGTCGAATGACCAACCGTATAAATTACTGGTTTACTCATTCTTAAAATTAATACCTTTTTTCATATTTTATTCCGTTGCTCATGTAATGGGTGGAGAAAATTGACTTTTTTGTTTACGTTGGTATCATGCTTGAATTTGTAATAAACAGATGTGTATGCGCGTGGCTCTGTTCACGCAGCATTGTCCACACATATTGCTCACTCAACTTATCACACAGCTTCAATACTCAATAAAATAACCCTCCAGACAATCCCACTTTTGCAACTCATTGAATAAGTCCACGCCTGTGAGTGAGAAAAGAGAATGGAGTTTTTAGCACTAGCCCCCTAAATCACTCCTTGCGCTTGCATAGCTTTAGCCACTTTCAGGAATCCGGCAATGTTAGCACCTACCATATAGTTGCCGGGCTTACCGTACTCCTTTGCAGCAGCGAGACTTGTATCATGAATATTTTTCATAATGTTCAACAGCTTCGCATCTACTTCTTCGCTGGTCCAGTTAGAACCCATGTAGTTTTGAGTCATCTCCAATCCTGATGTAGCTACTCCTCCTGCATTGGAAGCTTTGCCGGGAGCATACATCACACCATTGTCAATCAGAATATTTATTCCTTCAATCGTGGTGGGCATGTTAGCACCTTCTCCTAATAACTTCACACTATTCTTCACCAGGTTATTGGCATCTTTGCCATTCACTTCATTTTGAGTGGCACAAGGGAAAGCACAATCTGCCTTGTTATTCCAAAGTGGATTATGATCTCCTTTAGCGTCAATGTCTTTGTAAACACATTTGTACTTATCAGCGTATTCTTTGATACGACCTCTGCGGTTATTCTTTAAATCTTTTAAGAACTCAAGTTTCTCTTGCGTGAAGCCCGCTTCATCATAGATAAACCCATTCGAATCAGATGCGGTAACAGCCTTACCTCCCAGGTGAATAATTTTTTCAATAGCATACTGAGCTACGTTTCCTGAGCCGGATACCAAACAGGTTTTTCCCTTTAGTGAACTGCCGGTATTCTGTAACATATTCTCGGCAAAATAAATCAGGCCATAGCCTGTGGCTTCTGTGCGGATTAAACTTCCGCCCCAACCAATTCCTTTTCCGGTAAGCACACCGGTAAACTCATTTTTAATTTTCTTATAGGCGCCAAATAGGAAACCTATCTCTCGTCCACCTACACCAATATCTCCGGCAGGTACATCAAGTCGATGCCCAATGTGTCTTGCCAGCTCACCCATGAAGGCCTGACAGAATTTCATCACTTCGTCATCACTTTTCCCTTTGGGGTCAAAATCTGATCCTCCTTTACCACCGCCCATGGGAATGCCGGTCAATGCATTTTTAAAAACCTGCTCGAAGGCTAAGAATTTTAAAACGCTGGGAGTTACTGATGGATGGAAACGCAAACCTCCTTTGTAAGGGCCAATCGCGCTATTCATCTGCACACGGTAGCCACGATTAAGTTGCACCACACCTTTATCATCTAGCCAGGTAACACGAAATGAAATCAGGCGCTCAGGTTCCAACATGCGATCAAGTAATTTCAATCTTACATATTCAGGATTTTTTTCCAATGCCGGAGCAACGGACATGATGACTTCTTCTGCGGCCTGAATAAACTCGGGTTCATTGGGGTTGCGCTTCTTTACTTTTTCGATGATCTCAAGATAATTCATGGTAGTGCTTTTTGGGGTTAGCTCATAAATCTGCCTCCAAGTTAATACAAGAATCAGGATTGCAAACGATTGAACTATGGGATAATTTTCAGAATGGGTTTGCATTGTTTAAACCTGCTTTCCAAGAATTCAGGTCTCTGGCTGTTAGCGAACAGGCACTACTTAATACACATTGATTAATGAAAATTCTGTGTGAACCCACCACATTGTCCCATCATGTTTTAATAGGCTAATCCGATCTGCCTTGAAACTATGCTCGAATTTCTTTTCCCTAAATTCTTCCCAAGCCTCATAAAATGAAGGTTTTTTTAAATCCCGGAAAGCCAGGGTTACATGGGGATGAAATGGGAGATCCCGGTATTGGGCATTAAACAGGTTCAACTCTTTTTTGAAGAATTGATGAATGTTTTTTTGTAAAGAATCGAGCAATGTATTTTTGATCACATTGATGAAAATGACGCGAGGTTCAAAACAACCAAAATTCTCCAGTTGAAGAATAACGGAATTTTGATTCTTAGAGAAGGTATTTAAAGCAGTAGTAAGTTTGACTTCTTTTTCTTCTTTCCATTCAAAGGGCATGTGAAGTGTAATGTGTGGAGGAGAATTGAGGGAGGCTCTGCTTTGATATTGTCTTTTGAAATAAAGTTTTAGCTCATCGATCTCCTCTAAAATCGGAGAAGGTGGGAGAATGGCGATAAAATAGAGTTGCTTTCGCTTCCGGTCCATGCTATTTAGTGCCAGCCCATCGCTCAGCGAGTAGTCGATAACGAGCAGCTTCTGAAGGTTCTAACTCCGCAAGACGAGAGTATATGTCAGCTTTGCTGCTGTCTTGTTCAAGAACTTGTTTATAGAGTTCAATAGCCTTGGTAGTGTTGCCCTGTTGTTTACTTATTTCACCCCACACTTGAAGCATGTCTGCATCTCGTACTTCAAATTGATAGGCTTGCTCAAAGCAGGTAATCGCTGAGTCCAGGCGATTTATCGAATGATAGTTATCTCCAAGAAGATAATAGGCATAACCATAATCGGGATGTTGGTTCAGACATTGGCGAACAATTTTTATGGAACGAGTGTAATCCTTCCTGGAATAGAACACCAATGCTTTGTTATACAATGCATATTGATTAGAGGGTTCTATCTCCAGCACACGCTCATAATACTTCATGGCAGAATCATACTGCCCCTGACCATAAAATTCATTGCCAACATTAGTAAGCGCATCAATGTTGTTAGGATCACTTTGTAGAATAGATTGGGAATTATCAGGTTCAGAAGTGTTGAGTTCAGTAGGAGAAGATTCAACTTCACTCGAGGATGCTGAATTGATGACTCTGAAAACAATCACAAAAAATGTAATTCCGATGATGATTGGTAGCAGCGCCAGTATTTTCTTATTGATCTTTGGCGAATTATCCGGATAAGATGAATTCTGATTTTGGCCCTGCCAGGAAGGCCGCTGAGGTTCTCTTTCCACTTGTCTTGGGCGATAATAGACGGAAAGGAAACCGAAGAAAGAAGCCGCTCCGAGAAACAAAAGGATAAAGAATCCACCCATCGACCAGGTAAGGGCAAAGAGGAATACGGAAATGATACAAGCCGTTTTGGCTCGGGTTGCCTTTAGCTGAAGCTTTTGATCTTCTTCGGTGCTCATTCTTTTAAAGTTGCAAAATTTCAGCAAATAAATAGCTTTCCTGATGCGCTTAAATCTTCTCAATATTGTTACTCAATAAGAAAGGATGAAACTTGATTTAATAATTATTGGAGCAGGACCGATTGGCTTAGCCTGTGGCATTGAGGCGAAGAAGGCGGGATTAAGCTATGTTATCATTGACAAAGGCTGTCTCGTTAATTCAATTTATAACTATCCCTATAACATGACTTTTTTTTCTACTTCCGACCGGCTGGAGATAGGAGGAGTGCCATTCATCTCGCATGGTGCGAAACCTAACAGGGCCGAGGCATTGGAGTATTATCGGAGGGTATGCTCAAGCTGGGATTTGAATGTCAGACTCTACGAGGAGGTCCAATCAGTTAAGAAAGAGGGACACTTTCATTTACGTACTGCCAAAGGCGAGTATCAGTCGCTCGCGTTAATCCTTGCCTTGGGATTTTATGATCGTCCATTCTTATTAAATATTCCGGGTGAAGAATTGCCAAAAGTGAAGCATTACTACAATGAGCCACATCCCTACTTCAAGCAAAAGATTGTAGTTATCGGTGCTGCCAATTCAGCCGTAGATGTTGCGTTAGAGACTTGGCGGAAGGGAGCCGAAGTAACGATGGTGATTCGTGAGTCCTCTCTTCGTGAAAGTGTTAAGTATTGGGTGAAACCTGATATTGAAAATCGTATCAAGGAAGGATCTATTAAAGTCTATTTCAATTCCGAAGTGAAAACCATAAGCAACACTTCGGTTGAGGTTCAAACCCCTCAGGGTGTAATTAATTTAGAAAATGATTTTGTGCTGGCGATGACGGGCTATGAACCTCCCTTTGATTTTTTAAAGTCGATGGAAATTCAATTTCAAGAGGATGATTATCAGACACCGGTTTATAATGAGCAGAGCATGGAAACCAATATCAGCAATCTATATCTTGCTGGTGTTGTTTGTGGAGGCTTGAAAACAAACAAGTGGTTTATCGAAAATTCAAGAGTACATGCAGAAATGATTGTGTTGGATTTGATACAAAAGAAAAAGAGCAATCCTTAAACCATCGCCAAAATTTCATCAACATATTCGCGCGAGTTGCTCAGCCGGGGTACTTTATGTTGGCCTCCTAATTTCCCACGCTTTTTCATCCAATTGTAAAACGTACCTTCGGCCACGCTATGAACTTTTGGAGCAACCAGTGCCAGATCGTGAGCACGCTTGGCATCGTAATCGGAATTTACCTTTCTAAGAGTTTCATCAAGAATCTTGGTAAACTCGTCAAGGCCGGAGGGTTGCGTCTTAAACTCAATGATCCACTCATGTCCGCCACGCTTTGATTTTTCCAGGTAAATAGGTGCGGCCGTAAAATTATTAATCACAGCCCCCGTAAGATCACAGGCTCGGGTGACAGCAGCCTCTGCATTTTCAATAATCACTTCTTCACCAAAAGCATTGATGAAATGTTTGGTACGCCCTGAAATTTTAATTCGATGGGGAGAAGTGCTGGTAAACTTTACAGTGTCCCCAATATTATAGCGCCACAATCCAGAGTTGGTGCTAATCACGAGTGCGTAATTTTTTCCGATCTCTACCTCACTTAGTCCAATCGTTTTTGGATACTCTTTTTCAAATTCTTCCACAGGAATGAATTCATAGTACACTCCATAATCTAACATTAGAAGAAGTTCATCCGAATTGGTTCTGTCCTGAATCCCAAAAAATCCTTCACTTGCATTATAGGTTTCCCAATAATTCATCTGATCTCCGGGTATTAAAGTTTTGAAGAGATTTCGATAAGGAGCAAACGCAACGGCCCCGTGAAAGAAGACTTCCAGATTGGGCCAGATCTCAAGGATGCTTTCTTTTTTCTCTAATTCAAGAATGCGTTGAAGAAGCAAAAAAGTCCATGTAGGCACACCCGCAATATGAGCAACATCCACTTTTGCTGTTTGCATAGCGATGCGATCAATTTTCTCTTCCCAATTATCCATCAGTGCTACTTCAAGACTTGGCGTACGAATAAATTCAGCCCAGGGAGGAAGATTTTGCATGATCACCGCAGAGACATCACCATAATGAGATGTGGAGGTAGGATCGAATTCATTGACCTGATAACTGCCACCAACACCCAATCCTTTGCCACTGAAAATATTGGTGTTAGGATAGTTGTTCACATAGATCGAGAGTAAATCTTTGCCTCCTTTAAAGTGGCAATCTTCTAATGACTCTGGAGAAACAGGTATGAATTTACTTCTTGCATTAGTTGTGCCGGATGACTTGGCAAACCACTTAATCTCTGTAGGCCATAAGACATTCTGTTCTCCCCTCAGCAGTCGGTCGATGTAAGGATACAATTGCTCGTAAGTGTGAACCGGAACTCGTTTCTTGAAATCATCGGAGTTGACGATATCTTCAAAAGAATAACGCTGACCAAATTCAGTAAAGCGAGCCGTATTGAGTAACTTTTTTAGCACTTCTTCCTGCACCTCATGAGGATACTTCATGAAAAGCTCAATCTGGTGGATTCGCTTTTTCATGACCCAGGTGACGATGGAATTCAGGATTTGCATAGAACCGCCAAAAATAGACCGCCCGGTGGCGATTACCAAACTTGTTTGCAGCGAAGTGAACTGAAAGATAGCGTGTGTAAGTTTTACACGAAATCTACTTTGAATATGGAGTGGCAACAGAGGATCTGCGCAGTTGAAAGTTCTGCCCCAGATAGACTTTGCGTACCATCGGGTCGTTGGCCAATTCTTCTGCATTTCCGGAGCGGAATAATTTTCCTTCCACCATCAGGTAAGCGCGATCTGTTATAGAAAGTGTTTCATCTACATTGTGATCGGTGATCAGAATGCCAATATTTTTCTTTTTCAGCCGTGCTACAATGGATTGAATTTCTTCAACGGCAATGGGGTCAACTCCCGCAAAGGGTTCATCGAGTAACACAAACTTTGGATCTACCGCCAGCGCACGCGCTATTTCTGTTCTTCTTCGTTCACCCCCGGAAAGCACCATGCCTAAATTTTTTCGCACATGCGTGAGACTAAATTCTTCTAAAAGTTTGTCTACTTTTTCCTTTCTATCCTTCTTGGTCATCTCTCCCATTTCAAGCGGAGCCATAAGATTTTCTTCCACGGTAAGCTTTCTAAAGACAGAAGCTTCCTGTGCCAGATAGCCAATACCCAACTTCGCTCGTTTGTACATCGGCAGCTCAGTTATGTTTTGATCTTCTAGAAAAATTTGTCCACCGTTGGGTTTAATAAGCCCCACGATCATGTAGAAGCTGGTAGTTTTGCCGGCACCATTTGGGCCAAGCAATCCTACAATTTCTCCTTGAGCTACCTGCACAGAGACATCATTCACCACTATGCGTTTCTTATATTTTTTGATCAGATTCTCTGCGCGTAAAATCATGCTATTCAAATTTAATGTCTTTTATTCTTAACTGAAGCGAGGCATTCCCATTGTAAATGTTCTCTTCAATTGTAAAGGCCATGGTAAAGAGAGTTCCGCTGGCAATCCGATTATAATATCCCATCATGTCAAAACCTACGGCATTGAAAGCAAAATCACTTCCCTCTTGTCCGGCAAGAAAACGGAGATGTTTGTCTTTGAAGCTGGCTAAAGAATTAAGAACACAGACATTTTTTGATTCAAACACAGGCTTATGATTTTCAGGGCCAAACGGTGCCATTTGTTTCAGGACGTGCTGAAATTTTTGCGTGATGGCCTCAAATGGAATGACGATATCAATATCAATAACGGGAGTTTGCATCTCCTCAGTCATCGAAGCCGCCACTATCTCCTCAAAACGATTTCGAAACGCGACAAGATTTTTTTTATCTAACGTGAGGCCTGCGGCATACTTATGTCCTCCGAATTTCTCCAATAAATCACTACACCGTGAAATAGCCTGATAAAGGTCAAAACCATTCACACTGCGTGCAGAGCCAGTAATTTTATCATTGGATTCGGTAAGGATCACAGTAGGGCGGTAATATTTTTCTATACACCGAGCAGCAACTATGCCAATTACTCCTTTGTTCCAGGTATTTTTAAAAAGAACGGTAGATTTAGCGTTACGCATTGCTTCATCGGCCTCAATCAATGCAATGGCTTCTTCGGTTGTACTGGTATCAAACTCTCTACGCAGATCATTTTTAATATTCACTTTTTCAGCCAGTGCCAGCGCGTCTTCCTCGCTTTTGGCAAGGAGTAATTCTACAGCAGCTTTAGCGTGTGCTACTCTTCCGGAAGCATTGATGCGTGGGCCAAGGGTGAAGACAACTCCGGAAATATCAAGTTCATTTTTGATACCGGCAATGTCCTTTAACGCCTTGAGTCCGGGTAAGGGATTTTCATTCAACTTCTTTAAACCGAAGAAAGCAAGGATGCGATTTTCACCATTGATGGGAACAATGTCCGAAGCAATGCTTACCGCCACTAGATCCAGGTATTGAAAAATTTCTTGTTCGTCTTTGTATTGACGTGCGAACCCTTGAATAAGTTTAAACCCAAGTCCGCATCCGCTGAGTTCTTTAAAGGGATATTCGCAATCATCACGTTTGGGGTCGAGCACAGCAATGGCCTGTGGAATATGAGTCCCTGGCAAGTGATGATCGCATATAATAAAATCAATTCCTTTATGATTGGCTAATGTGACCATGTCGGAAGCTTTGATGCCAAGATCAAGTGCTATGATAAGGGAATAACCATTTTGCTCGGCCCAAATGATACCTGCTTCGGATACGCCATAGCCTTCAGCATGGCGATCGGGAATGTAATATTCACAGTGAGGATAAAAACTTTTTAGATAACTAAAAACAAGGGAGACTGCTGTGGTACCATCCACATCATAGTCCCCATACACCAAAATTTTTTCTTCTGTGTCAATGGCTTTCTTCATTCGTTCAATGGCAAGTTTCATGTCCTTCATTAAGAAAGGATCGTGAAGTTGGTTAAGAGAAGGTCGAAAGAAATCTTTTGCAGTTTGGAAATCAGTAATGCCGCGTTGAAGCAAAACAGACGTGAGGTAAGGATTTATGTTAATCTCTTTGCTGAGTTGTTCAATACTCTCCTTGGAAGGAGACGGTTTATAGATCCATCGCTTTGTCATTGACAATTAATTTCGCTCAAAGGAAATTACACCTGGCTTGCCTGCTTCACCATCTTTACCGGTAGGACCCTTTTTACCTTGCGCTCCGTCTTTTGATGAGCTCAAACCACGCTGCCCCTCAAGACCACCCTCTCCCCCTAATCCGGCAAATCCTCCGAAGTTTTTTATGATCAAACGTTCACCCATCCATAAATGCAAATCAGGACACTGTTTGCAATTGATAGTTAAGGCTCCACTTTTTCCACCATTTCCACCTTTGCCACCACTTCCACCGTTAGCACCATCTCCACCCTGACAAACTTTTGTGCCCGGGCTTCCATCTCCGCCAGCTCCTCCTTTTCCTCCATCGCCTCCGTCTCCTCCACTTATATCTATTGTTAAATTTCCATTTACTTTGAGATTAGTCAAATAGAGAAACAGGTTTACTCCATCTTTTCCATGAGTCCCATCTTTTCCATTATCACCTTCCGTTCCGCTGCGACATGGGGCCGTGAGACTTATTCCTTTTTTGCCAGGCTTTCCAGTTCTACCGGATGATCCTTTACCTATAATCTTGCAACCGACACCAACGATGGTGACTTTTGCATGAATAAAATTATCTTTCTTTGATGAGTTCAATATGATTCTTGAAGAGTCCCGCATGATCAAGGTATCCACCACTAAAATGTCAGTACCCTGAATTTCAAATACTTCTTTTTGCTTTAGCGAAAGCGAGGTCATGCGAATTTGTGAAAAACACGTTGAGGAAAGGATAGCAAAGAGCGAGAATAAAAAAGTACGAGCCATTTTACAAAAGTAACAAACGCTGTTGCATTAAATCAGATAGGCAAGAAACAAAAAAAGCAGCGAGGGTTGCTGCTTTTTGAATCTTAAAAGGTAATTATCAATTAGTGGCTTTAGGCTCTGCGGGTGGCTTGTCCCCTACAACACCTTCTAGCACATCTTTAATATCAACACGTACGGCATCTCTAAAAGGAACGATCCATGCATCTTTCACCCCCATTTCACGCAAGTACTTCTTAAAGGTATCGGCTTCCCAATAATCGCGGAAGATACCGATGGTAACTTTTTGAGGCTCCCCTTCTTTTACTTCTCCACTGAAATTAGGATTGTTCTCAAAATACTTCGAAAGATCTTTATTCTTAAAGGCACCAATCTGAACTTTAAAAACAACGCCTTTGGAGAAATCCATTGAGTTGATGGGAGGATTTTCTTTTAGCTGTGCAAGCTCGGCCTTCGTTGAAGTAAGCTCGCTGCGCATGCGTGAAATTTGATCTTCCAGTTCAGCGATCTTTGAATCTTTATCACTGATGGAGGATTGTAACTTACTGACATCACCCTTTAGTGTTGTAACAGAAGCATCCGCAACCTGCTTTTCTTCTGTCATTTGCTTCAGGTTAGCAGGATTCTTAGCGTATTCTTTGGCTTTCTTTTTCCATTCTTTCTTCTCCTTTTTAGAGAGTTGAGCGAAAACTTGCATGCCGGAAAAAATCAAAGCCAGGCAGAGAATAAGTACTCTAGTTTTCATGTTTTAGGGGTTAATTATGGTTTAAAAGTAATAAAAAAACTTGATTTAGGACTCTACTAACTCTATTCTGTCAATTAATCCGGCAGACAACCCGATTAAGGAATAAGACACTTACTCTTTTTTAAATCATTTTCTCAGGTCGTACCCATTCGTCAAATTGTTGAGAAGTTAAAAGTCCCGACTCAACAGCAGCTTCCCGCAGAGTCTTGTTTTCTTTATGGGCCTTCTTTGCAATCTTAGCTGCGTTCTCATAACCGATATGTGTATTAAGCGAAGTGACAAGCATCAATGAATTTTCCAGGTGTTGTTTTAATACTGGCAAATTAGGTTCTATCCCAATGGCGCATTTCTCCGTAAAGGAGACACAGGCATCTCCAAGTAAGCGAGCTGATTGAAGTACGTTCGCAGCAATAACGGGTTTAAAGACGTTCAATTCAAAGTGCCCCGACATCCCGCCAATGGAAACGGTCACATCATTGCCAATCACTTGAGCGCAAACCATGGTAAGTGCTTCGGGCTGTGTTGGATTCACTTTACCGGGCATTATAGAAGAGCCGGGTTCATTATCCGGAATAATGATTTCTCCAATTCCACAGCGCGGTCCTGAACTAAGCATGCGTATATCATTGGCTATTTTCATTAATGATACCGCAGATCGCTTTAGTGCGCCCGATAACTCCACCATCGCATCGTGAGCTGCCAACGCTTCAAATTTATTTGGGGCTGTAATGAAAGGATAGCCAGTTAATGTGGCTATTTTTTTGGCCACCAATACATCATAGCCCTTGGGGGTATTAAGCCCTGTTCCGACCGCTGTGCCCCCCAGCGCCAGTTCACGAACCATTTCAAGTGCATTTTTGATTGTGCGAATGCTGTTGTCGATCTGCTGAACATAGCCCGAAAATTCTTGCCCCAGTGTCAAGGGTGTGGCGTCCATAAAATGCGTGCGCCCTGTTTTTACAATAGCCTTAAATTCTGTCGATTTTTTTGCAAGCGCATCACGCAATTGTTGCATTCCCGGAAGGGTAATTTCAATTACCTGCTTATACGATGCAATGTGCATGGCAGTCGGGAACGTATCGTTGGAAGACTGTGATTTGTTTACATCATCGTTGGGATGAAGTACTTTCTTTTCATCAGCAAGATTTCCTCCGGACAAAACATGAGCCCGGTAGGCAATTACTTCATTGGCATTCATATTACTTTGGGTGCCCGATCCGGTTTGCCAGATCACTAAAGGGAATTGATCATCTAATTTGCCTGCGAGTATTTCATCGCATGCTTTGGCAATCAATTCTTTTTTATCGGCAGCTAACACACCCAATTCGTGGTTGGCCATGGCCGCAGCTTTTTTCAGATAACCAAAGGCATAGATGATTTCTTTCGGCATACTTGCCTCTGGCCCGATCTTGAAATTATTGCGTGAACGTTCTGTTTGGGCGCCCCAGTATTTATCAGAGGGCACCTTCACTTCACCCATGGTATCTTTTTCGATGCGAAAGCTCATAGTAGTTTAGTTTGGTAGCAAAATTAAGGTCTGAATCGCCAATCGGAAATAAAAACGTGGTTTATTACAAATGTCTAAGATCGGCCAGTTGATCCAAAATCCAACCGGTTAGGCTCAATCGCTCTCGTGAGGCTGGTAGCACCTCATGTTCTATCCTATCGCTACGAAAACAAACCAGCCGACCGGCTTCAGGGAAAATATCTTTTGCCCCTTGAGGTAAGTGCATTCTTAGTTGACCACCCTTCCCTTCTTTCCAGTCCACATTGAGGTATAGAATTATAGAAAGCTTACGATGATCATCTGCTTTGAATTGATCGAGATGTCTTTTATAGAAGCTGCCAGCCGGATAAATGGTCATATGCACTTCATAGTCTTTTAGACTGAGAAAAAGATTCTGGTTTAATGAAGTGATGAGAGTCTGTACTTTGTTTATATATACTTTAACCGGCTCAGGAGCGTTTTCTTTGTCAATCCATTGAATGAAATCTCCCCGAATGCTTTCGTTGATTTGCCTTTCTTGCTGTTGGCCAATGCCGGCTCTTCTGAAGTGTAACAACCCCTGCTTGAACTCGTCAAGCTGTACAATGGCATCAACTTCTTGTGAGGTTAGAAATCTTTCAACTACAGCATATCCAGATTCCGCCAGATCGTCCGCAATTTGGTCAAAGGAAGTGGAGATAATTTTACTCATCGTACAAATTTAAGATCTGAATTTTGCTTTTGTGAATAATCCGGATTTAATTACTTTAATTCAAGACAATGGATTCTACTAAGTTGTTAAAAAAAACAAGCTTTCTATTTATATTCTTCCTCTTACTTTTTTCCTGCGTGCCGAAAGAGCAGGTGGTATTGAGGAATATAAAGGATGTAATAGTCGATGCGGGAATTGATGGAAATGCCAAACTCAATGCTGTCGCTATTTTCTATAATCCGAACGCCATCTGCATGAAGCTTAAAGAAATAGATGTAGAGGTAATGGTAGATGGAAAAAAATCAGCCCATGCCAGGCAAAAGTTCAATTTTGAGATTCCCGCTAAGGCCGAGTTTTCAGTTCCATTGGAAGTCCAATTAGCACTTAAAGAAATTGGTTTACTTGATACCTTACTCAGTCTGTTCGGGGGAAAGAAATACGAAATCCACTATGTAGGATTTGTGCGTGTTAAGGTTCATGGTATAGCCATTAAGGTTCCCATCGACTATAAGGATGAAATAAAATTGAAATTCTGAGCTAAGGCTGAAATGGATGAATAGAACCGCGTAAATTTCGCCCCACGTTAGCGCATGATCCTGCTTATCCTTATGGCTGCAATTGTTCTTGGCATTGTCACCGCCTTGCAATTTCGTGCCTATCATAAAGTGGAGAAGCAGAAAGAGCTGATTTATCAACAAGGGGTGGAAATTAAAAGACAGCTATTGGAGTTAGAGGAGCAAACCAAGATATTGAATGCGTTGAATGTAGAGAAACAACAGATCATCAGTGTCGTTTCACATGATCTGAAAGGTCCTTTTAATAGGATTTTTGCCTTAATCCAATTGATGACGTTTTCAACTGATAACCTGGCAGAAGATCAAAAAGAGTACCTCGGCAAAATGCATCAGATTGTTGCTGATGGATTAACCATGATTCGTAACCTCCTCGACAACCGCAGACTTGATGAAAAAGCAATAGATTTTGTACCGGAAACGGTGAACATTTCATTACTGATTTCATTGTTAATAAAGAACTATAAGACATTAGCAGAAAAGAAGAAAATACAATTGTTTCTGGAGGTGCCAACGCAACTGTTCATTGTTACAGATAAACTTTACTTTAATCGGGTCATTGAAAATCTCATTTCCAACGCCTTAAAATTCTCTCCTTATGAATCATCTATTCACGTTACCCTCAAGTCGGACAATGGGTTAGCGGAAATCAGAGTTAAGGATGAAGGGCCCGGAATCAATAATGAGGATCAGAAAATGTTATTTCAGAAGTATAACCGCCTCACGGCTCGCCCCACCGGTGCAGAAAGCTCAACAGGACTTGGATTGTACATTGTTAAAACGATAGTAGATAAAATGGGAGGGACAGTCTTTTGCGAAAGTGAAGAAGGAAAAGGAGCCACCTTTGTCGTACAGCTAAAAAATCTTAACTAAAGAGATAATCATCTTTTCCCTCCAGAATCGATTCTAGAGATTCCAATACATTTTCATCTTTGATAACATAATCGCGGACACCCTTTTGAATAAAGCTCAGTACCATATTGCCGTCATCCAATGCGCTGAGCATAATTACTTTATTCTCGTCTTTGACTCTGTGTTTAATCTTTTCGTATAAATCAATACCACTAATTCCCGGTAGCTTATAGTCAACAATCATCACCTCGGGCAGTTTCCCATTTACTGCAGAAAGAGCCTCCTCTGCTGTGGGAAACGTCTTAACCTTATATTCCGGATTTTGACTTAGGGCCTTTTTTATGAACTCGGCATAAATCAAATCATCCTCTACCAGAAAAATTGTCATAAGTGAAAAGCCATTTCAGGCATGCAATATAGGAGCTTTCCGGAGATTGTAGAAGCCTGGTCGATTATGATTTTTTTGGTATTAGGACCCAGTTTAAGAGCATAATTTGTCTAATAATTTCATCAAGCTGATTTTTGTAAGTTAATTACTGATCTGTAGGCAACCCATGGCATTAAAAAATCTGGCTTTACTCGTGTGGAAGAGACTAAGGCGTATTTTCCTTTATCTGTTTATTGCCCAACTGATTTATATCGTCCTATTGAAATGGATTAATCCTCCCATTACTGTCACTCAACTTGGTAGTCTCCTGAGCGGTTATGGACTTCATCGAGATTATGTGGATTGGAAAGAAATTTCACCCAATGCTCGTCTGGCCGTAATGGCATCTGAGGATCAGCTTTTCCCAGATCATAATGGACTGGATTGGAAAAGTATTGAGAAGGCGATGAAACATAATAATAATAAACCAAAGCGAATTCGAGGAGCATCTACAATCAGTCAGCAGGTAGCCAAGAATGTTTTTTTGTGGCAGGGGCGAAGTTATATACGAAAGGGATTAGAAGTATATTTCACCTTCATGATTGAATTGGTATGGGGGAAGGAAAGAATCTTAGAAATGTATTTGAATGTAGCTGAAATGGGGAAAGGAGTTTTTGGGATTGAAGCAGCCTCGCAAAAGTATTTTAAGAAGCCCGCCAGAAAGCTTTCACAAACAGAAGCTGCCATGATTGCTGCCTGTCTTCCCAATCCGAAAAAATATACCGTAAAACCAGTTTCTAATTATATCAATAGAAGGTACCCGTGGGTACTACAACAGATGGGATTTCTCAGGGATGATCCCGATATTAAAATGTTGTTGAAATAGCTACCAGTTTCTTATCCGAAGTGTTAGGATTTAAACCGACCAACTTATTTCAATTCTCTTAAATAAAGCTGAATTGTATTCTCCAGGCCCAAATAAAGTGCATCACAAACGAGCGCATGGCCGATAGAAACTTCATCAAGAGCTGGAATGCATTGCTTCAGGAATCTTAGATTTTTAAGATCCAGATCATGGCCGGCATTTATTCCAAGGTGAAGTTGCCTAGCGGCAGTCGCTGCTTCAACATAGCTCTTTACGGCCAAGTCCTTGTTCGCATGAAAATGACTTGCATAAGGTTCCGTATAGAGTTCAATCCTGTCGGCACCAACCTTGGCTGCACCTTCTACCATTGAAACGTAAGGATCAACAAAAAGAGAAACTCGTGTGCCTGTTGATTTTATTTCGCTAATGATTTTTTTTAAAAAGGATTCGTTTCTTAGGGTATCCCACCCTGCATTCGAAGTTAGTACATCCGGGCCATCCGGGACAAGCGTAGCCTGTGTCGGTTTTACCTGTTTTATCATCTTTAAGAAGCGGTCGTCAGGATAACCTTCAATATTAAATTCAGTTCTCACAACTTCACTTAATTGGATCACATCATTGTAGCGAATGTGTCGCTCATCAGGCCGGGGATGAACTGTAATGCCTTGCGCTCCAAAACGTTCACAATCCAGCGCAGCTTTAATCACGTCAGGATTATTCCCTCCTCGTGCATTTCTGAGCGTTGCGAACTTGTTGATATTTACAGAAAGTCGGGTCATGATAGCCGGTTAACAATAATCCATGTCTCTCAACTGTTGATGATAGAATGGAAGGGTAAAATTATTGAAAAACGATCAGCATTTAGAAATCTCTTAAATCAGATATAATTTAGAAGCAAATTTGTTAAACGAACTAACACAATCATGAGCCTAAAAACCCAAATTGACGGTCATATAAAGCAAGCCATGCTTGCCAGAAATAAAGAGGAACTTGAAGCACTGCGTAGCATAAAGGCGATGATCCTGTTGGCGGAGACAGAAAAAGGAGGAAGCGGAGAAATTGCGACTGATGTGGAGAACAAGTTACTGATGAAGGCAGCCAAGCAAAGGAAGGAATCGGCAGATATATTTCAGAAAGAAGGCCGTGCAGACCTTGCTAAAAAAGAGTTGACCCAACTTGAAATCATCAACCGGTATTTGCCCAAACAACTTTCTGAAGAAGAGGTAAGGGCTGAACTTCAAAAAATTGTATTGCAAGTAGATGCTAAAGGCCCTCAGGATATGGGAAAAGTAATGGGCTTGGCCACAAAGCAATTGGCCGGAAAGGCCGATGGGAAAATGATTTCTGAAATCGTAAAGAAATTACTTGCGCCTTGAGTAAAGCGGACATTGTCATTTTGTTAATTCTTGTCTTGGCGGGATTTCTTGGATACAAGCAAGGCTTTTTGATGGAATTGTTTTTTTTATGCTCCCTGGTTTTAGGAGTCTTTGTTGGATTTAAGTTGATGGCGGTTGGCGTGGATTACCTTCATAAAGAGTTCAATGCTGACAATACATTTCTGCCTTACCTGTCTTTCCTTATAATATTCATTTTGGTAGTTGTTCTTGTAGTATGGGTGGGTAGACGCATAAAAAACTCGGTGGATAAAACCTTTTTAGGAAAGATAGACGCAATTGCCGGAGCAGCTTTAAGCATGTTGAAGTATGCTTTCTGTATTAGTGTTTTAATTTGGCTAATGTCATCTTTTCACTATAGCTTACCCGCTAGTTGGGTCGCTGGTTCATGGCTTTATCCTAAAATTGAGGTTTTTGCTATGGAATTCTCCGGGTTTTTTGGGAGTTTTCTGCCTTTTTTTCAGGAAATATTTAAGCAGTTCTAAGGTTCAGTTTTTTTTAGTTACTTATAAGAAAAAATAGAAGCATGGCCCTCCAGATCAAAGAGGAAAATGGATTTAAGTATGTGGATGAGGGCCAAGGTCAGGTGCTGATGCTCCTTCATGGATTGTTTGGCGCGCTTAGCAACTGGGAAGATGTTGTAAAACGCTTTTCTACTCATCTCCGGGTGGTGATTCCGATGCTACCGATTTATGAAATGCCAATCAAAGAGGCAGGCCTTGAAGGTCTGCGCAAATTTGTTGAGGATTTTGTAAGCATGAAAAAGCTTGACAAAATGATCATCATGGGAAATTCATTAGGTGGTCATGTAGGACTTCTATATACACTTGCCAACGGCTCCAAGGTCGATAAACTTATCTTAACAGGAAGTTCAGGTTTGTTTGAAAATACCATGGGAGGGTCTTATCCTCGCAGGGGTAGCTATGATTATATTCAGGAAAGGGTAGCCTATACCTTTTATGATCCTAAAGTAGCGTCAAAGGAATTAGTTGATGAAGTGTTTGAAACCACACGGAGCATTCCTAAATGTATGCGTATTGTGGCCATTGCTAAATCGGCTCAGCGTAATAATCTGGCATTGGATTTACCAAACATTAAGGTTCCCACCTTGTTGATTTGGGGACTCAACGACACCATCACTCCACCTATGGTAGGACATGAATTCAACAGGCTTATTCCCAATTCAAGGTTGAGGTTTATCGACAAATGTTGTCATGCACCAATGATGGAACAACCGGATCGATTTAATGCCTTAGTAGAAACTTTTTTAGCAGGGAAAGAATAATTGAAGATAAACGATTAATGATCGCAGAAGAACTTATCAATCACATGATTCCACCACTCAAGGTGACAGATGATGCGCATAAAGCAATTGTGTGGATGGAAGAGTTTCGCTGTAATCACCTGCCGATTGTAGAAGAGGGAGAACTTCTTGGATTTATTTCAGAGGAAATAATTCTAGAATCGAATGACATCGGAAAAGACCTGGGTGATTTCGAACTTATAGGAAAAAATTGTTCGGTCAGTCTGGACTCGCATTTTTATGATATTCTAAGAATTGCAGGAGAAAACAAGCTTCAGATTGTTGGTGTACTTAATGAAACCCGGCAATATGTTGGTGTTATTACGGTACAAGATATTATGGCATCTTTTGCGCAAACGGCATCCGTTCAAATGCAAGGAGGTATTCTTGTTCTCTCCATGGACTTGATTGATTATTCACTGGCAGAAATAAGCCGATACATAGAAGAGAATAATGCTAAGGTAATCAGCAGCACGATGATTGAAGATCCGCTGGATAAAGGAAAAATAAAGCTGACGCTGAAAATCAATCAATTGGATTTATCCAGGATTGTAGCAACTCTTGAACGTTTTGGCTACCGCATCATTGGTCGATACCAAGAAAACAGAACCGATACTGATGATAAAGACCGCATTGATATGCTGATGCGGTACTTAAATATCTAAGAAATCAACCACAGACTATGCATGTTGGTTTACATGGACGGGACTTTCATCAGAAATCGAATCGGTTTGTTGAGAAACTACTGGAAATACTAGCCAGTCACAAGGCTCACGTTTCAGTATCCTCCAAATTTTTAAGACACCTTAAGTCATCAAAAATAAAAGCGCTTAATCTTAAGACGTTTGAGGTGGGGGATAATTTGAAGAATCTTGATTTCTTTATTTCATTGGGTGGAGATGGAACGCTATTAGATTCCGTCACTTATGTTGGAAAAGCTGAAGTACCAATTCTTGGGATTAATACAGGGCGACTCGGATTCCTCGCGACCATAGGACGAGAAGATGTGGAGAAGGCATTGGACAATATATTTAAGGGGAACTATAAAGTAGACTCCCGCATGGTTTTAAAACTGGTATCGGACCCTCCGCTTTTTGGAGGACTTAGCTTTGCACTAAATGATTTTACCATCATGAAGAAGGATACTTCTTCAATGATTACGGTACATGTTTTTGTAGATGGAGAACTACTGAATTCGTATTGGTCTGATGGCATTATTGTTTGTACCCCTACTGGCTCGACAGGATATTCTTTAAGTTGTGGAGGACCTTTGGTCTATCCCAAATCTGAGAGTTTCGTCATAACGCCTGTTAGCCCGCATAATCTCACCGCAAGACCAATCGTACTATCCGATAATTCTGAAATTGAGTTTCAAATTGAAGGAAGAAGCAAAAAGTTTCTCATTTCAATGGATTCACGGTTTGAGACTATCGATGAGTCTGTGAAGCTTAAGTTAAAAAAGGAGCGCTTTAGCGTGAAGTTGATTCATTTGCCCGGGCATCATTATTTTAAAACCTTGAGGCAAAAACTTAGCTGGGGACTGGATATTCGTAACTAAAAGTTACCAAATAAGACCTGCTGGAATTAACAATTTCAATGGTTTTTACAATAATCCGTGTAATTTTATAGCTTTGTGGTTCTTCAAATTTTATTGTGCATGAGGAAGTTATGTATTCTGTTCCTATCGCTTGTGTTGATCATTGTTTCAACGGATGAAAGCTTAGCACAATTCAATAGAAAAGGAATAAAGAAAAATAACAAGCGTATTGCCAGCTTTAAAGGCAAGAAAAACAGCTTTAGTAAGAACAAATATAATGCTATAGGTTTTTCTGTAAATGCTTTGAATTACTACGGAGATATCGCTCCCAAACCACAAAGAGTAAGCACAGATATCTCATTCACCCGTCCTGCAATAGGCATTTCATTCATACATAGGTTTGGCCCCCGGTATTCCCTCATTGGTCAATTCATGTATGGCACCCTTAGTGGTTCCGATACAAAATCCGCCAGCCCAACTGAGGAAAGTGGTAAGTACCGATATCTACGAAATCTTTCTTTCCGAAATCGTATCAAAGAGCTATCAGTTGTAGCCTATTTTGATTTGTTTGAAAACCAATCAACGTATATCAGTAGAGTAAAATGGACTCCCTATGTATACTTGGGTGTCGCAGGCTTTTTGAACAATCCGGAAGCTCAGGCTCCTGCCACAGATTTAAATGGCACCCCACTTCCTGAAGCGGGAAATTGGGTGAAGCTACGACCATTAGGGACAGAAGGGCAATATTCTGCACTTGATCCAACGGATGTTAACAGCGGGATAAAACCTTACAAGACTGTTCAGGTTGCTATTCCATTTGGAATTGGCGCACGGTTTAGGCTTAACGAAGTCATGGACTTATGGGCAGATATTGGATTCCGATATACCTTCACCGACTACCTGGATGATGTCAGCAGGAATTATGTTAACCTCGATAAGCTAAACAGCGAATTAGCGCGTTCTCTTTCCTACAGGACCAATGAATTAGGCCCTCCAACAAATCCTTATACCTATAATGGATACACTGTTCAGGCCGGATATGGAAGTGAGCATAAAGATAACCTCCGCGGAAGCAAAGATGATAAGGACATTTACATGGTCACCTCCATTCGTCTTACCTACATACTGGGAGCCACTTTCCACAAAGCGAAGTTTAGATAATGATTAGCCTTCCTTCTATGAGGAAGTTTTATGGCTTCGTTATTGGCATACTTGTATACTCCTATAGCCATGCCCAGATTTCTCAAAAATCAGAAATAGGTTTTGGTATTGGTACGTTTAACTATACAGGTGACCTTGTGAGGACCTATAACTTCGGGTTTTCAAAGCCTGCCGGCACTGTTTTTTATCGAGCCAATATCAGCAACGTAATTAGCTTCCGTACCGCCATTACTGCAGGTAAAATAGGAGCGAGCGATACTCGCAAACCAATTGATGCATTTGCAACTGCACGTGCGAGCTCATTCAATTTATTTTTATTGGAGACTTCCGTTGCATTTGAATATCACTTCTTAGATTGGCGAGATCCCAAACGAAAGCTTCGTTTTACACCCTATTTGTTTGCGGGTTTTGCTTTGTTTGGAATTTCAGGAAATGCCTCAAAAAATGCACCCTATAGTAATGTGCAACCAGCTATCCCGTTTGGAGGAGGAATGAAATACGTGTTGAATCCTAAGTACTATATCGCAGCTGAAATTGGAATAAGGAAAACATTCTTTGATTATTTGGATAACATTTCCGATGGTGATCCGGCATTTAAAACATATCAATATGGAAACACCTTTGATAATGATAATTACTTTTTCTTAGGCATCACCCTGACGCGGACTTTTTATGATATTCCCTGCCCCACTAATCCTTATCGATAAGTGATCCCAAACTTTTTCAATACCTGAATCATCCTTTGGTCGCACGGGCTACACGTGGAGACCGGGACTTGTGATAAGTTTGAAAAATAGGCTATTTTTGCCCCCTTGTGGCTTCATTAAAGGAAAATATCGACTTCAGTAATTTGCCAAGACACATAGCCGTTATCATGGATGGGAACGGTAGGTGGGCAAAACGCAAAGGTGCTGCGCGCATATTTGGACATCGCAATGCTATTCAGGCCGTGAAAGATATTACAGAGGGGTGCGGTGAGATAGGAATAAAATTTTTGACACTATATGCCTTTAGTACCGAAAACTGGGGTAGACCGAAGGAAGAAATTGATGGTCTCATGGAGTTATTAGTGAACACTTTGCAAAAGGAAATAAGTACGCTACATGAAAATCATGTGAAGCTGTTGACTATTGGTGGCATAGATCATTTGCCAATGGTTTGTCAGAAAAATCTTATAGAAGCTAAAGAGGCAACCAAAAATAATAATGGGCTCACTCTCCTTTTGGCGCTTAACTATAGCGGCCGATGGGAACTTGTTCAAGCAGCAAAAAAAATGGCGAAAGACGTTAAGTCCGGAGCAATACCATTTGAAGATATTAATGAGACTCGTTTTGCAGGATACCTTGACACCGCAGGAATTCCTGATCCGGAGTTGCTTATTCGGACAAGCGGGGAGATACGGATCAGTAATTTTTTGCTGTGGCAAATGGCGTATTCGGAATTATACTTTACAAAAACACTGTGGCCGGATTTTCGCAGAGAAGATTTGTACGAAGCTATTTGTGAATATCAAAAGAGAGAGAGAAGATTTGGAGTGTTGACCACAACCGCTTGATGGGAATGAAGAATAGTCTACTGGTTTTTGCGGTGGCGATATTGGTCAACGTTACTGCGTTTGGGCAATTCAGAAAAAGTCGTGATAAGAATGCGGCACCTCCGGTAACGGAAAGCAACCTCAATTACGCTAACCCGGTTGAATACTACATCGGGGGAATAGAAGTAAAAGGGCTGACCGTGTTGGATAAGAATGCAATGGTTTCACTAACTGGTTTAAAGGTTGGTGATAAAATTAAAATCCCGGGAGATGTAATTACCTCAGCCGTTAGGAAATTGTGGAAACACGGACTCGTGGGAGATGTTTCCATTATGGTCGATCATATTGAGGGACAAAATGTTTTTCTCACAATTAATCTGGCCGAGCGGCCAAGACTTACCGATTATTATTTTGTAGGCATTAGCAAATCAAAACAGTCATCTTTAAAAGATGAGCTCAAGCTAATCAAGGGTAAAATTGTGAACGATGCCACCATCCGAAACGCAGAACTTTCGGTAAAAAAATTCTTTGTAAAGAAGGGATTTCTAAACACTGTGGTTAAAGTGATTCAGGAACCTGATACACTTAATCGGGGTGGTATTAGGCTAAAGGTTGATGTGGATCTCAAAACAAAAGTCAGAATCAATGAAATATTTTTTGAGGGGAACAATAACATAAGTTCCACCAAGCTCAAAAAACAAATGAAGAAAACGCATGAGCATGCAAGAATTTCGCTTCATCGCACAATCCTTAAGGGGGCATTGGAATTTAAACCAAGATATATAAGGGAGTATTTTGACTCGAGCTATCAAGTAAGTTGGAAAGAGGTATTGAGTTTCATTAACCGCAATATGAAACTGAACATCTTCAGTGGATCTAAATTTATCAGGACAGAATTTGAAGAAGACAAGATAAAAATCATTGATTACTATAATTCGCAAGGTTATCGTGATGCAGAGTTGCTTTCGGATACGGTAGAGCGATATGGATCCAACAGTATCAACGTAAAATTTAAGGTCGAGGAGGGGAGAAAGTATTATTTCAGGAACATACTATGGACGGGCAATTTTATTCATTCTACCGCGACCTTGAATAAGATTCTTGACATCAATAAAGGTGATGTCTACAATAAGGAGCTCATCGATAAGAAAACAACCTTTAATCCCAAGGGAGCCGATATCAGTGGCCTGTACATGGATGATGGATATTTATTTTTTAGGGTAACTCCAGTAGAAATTGCCGTGGTTGGTGATTCCATTGATGTTGAAATGAGAATTTATGAAGGGGATCAGGCCACCATTGATCAAGTAATCATTAGTGGAAATACCACCACCAGCGAGCACGTCATTCGAAGAGAGTTAAGTACCGTTCCGGGCCAGAAGTTCAGAAGATCTGACATCATTCGGACACAGCAACAACTTTCACAAATGGGATATTTTAATCCTCAGAAAATTGAGCAAGATATCCGGCCTGATCCTGCAAATGGTACGGTTGATGTTGAATGGAAGGTCGAAGAACAATCAAACGATCAGGTGGAGCTTTCGGGTGGTTGGGGAGGAGCGTTTGGTTTTGTTGGAACGGTAGGGCTCTCCTTTAATAATTTTTCTTTACGCAACGTTCCTAATTTAAAAAAATGGACCCCCCTTCCTCGCGGTGATGGGCAGAAGGTTTCTATCCGAGCACAAGCAAATGGGAAATCATTTCAGAGTTATACATTTTCTTTTACGGAGCCCTGGCTTGGAGGTAAGAAACCAAATTCACTCACACTAAGTCTTAATCATTCGATTTCAAGGCAACCCAGTGGCTATACAACCAGTGGAGCAGTAGACTATAGTGGCAATGCTCCTTCACTAAAGCAAAGTGGAATTACGGTTGGCCTTGGCCGCAGGTTAGAGTGGCCCGATAACTACTTTACATTGACCAACGCTATTTCTTATTTAGTATATAACTATAAGAATTACTTTAATTCTTCAGCACTGCCATTGGTAGGTCAGTCGATAAGTGTTAAACTCAATACCACGCTCTCACGGAATAGTATTGATAATCCAATGTTCCCTACGCAAGGGTCAACTATTTCGTTAAGCCTGGATTTGACCCCGCCTTACTCAAGGTGGAAAGACCCTAGTTATTTAAGCGACATTAATGAGCGTTATCGTTATATAGAACTCCATAAATGGATGTTTGATTCACGGTTTTATTTGAAGTTGCTAGGAAGCAATAAGCCGACAGGACGGAGTTTAGTCATTGAAGCGAAAGCACATTTTGGTTTTATTGGCACGTATTCTAAAGATGTAAGCCCAGGGCCTTTTGAACGATTCCTCGTGGGAGGAGATGGACTCGCGGGTGGTTTCAATTCGTTTGTGTTGGGACAGGATATTGTTGGATTAAGGGGATATGCGAATAATTTAGTTACTCCTCCTCTTTATGCACTGCGAGGGAAGGTACAAACTAATCAAATTGAGGGGGGTATCGTTTATAATAAATTTGGATTGGAGTTGCGTTACCCGATCGTTACAGGACAGTCCGCTACGATTTATACCTTCTTGTTCACCGAGGCGGGAAACAACTGGAACAATTTTCAATTATTTAATCCGTTCGATTTGTATAAATCCGCGGGGGTAGGTGCAAGAATATTCATGCCGGCCTTCGGTTTAATCGGATTGAATTGGGGCTATGGATTTGACAGATTGCCAGGGGCAACACAAATAAGCGGAGCACAGTTTCACTTCACTATTGGTCAGCAAATCAGGTAAAATGAGAATTCTGATACTTGTATTCGCCTTTTTGGTTTTCGGCTTGAATTTTGCAAAAGCTCAAAAGTTCGGGTATATCAACTCTGATTTTATTTTGAGTAAAATGCCAGACTATTCGAAAGCGCAAGGCGAGATAGACCAACTTTCGGCAGCCTGGCAAAAGGAAATAGAGGAAATGCAAAAAAAAGTGGAAGGCTTATATAGCGCTTATCAGGCCGAACAAGTGCTGTTGACGGAGGAGATGAAGCAAGAACGGTTGGATGAAATAAAAAAGAAAGAAGCTGATTTAAAAGAATACCAGAAAAAGGTTTTTGGATTTGGAGGCCTCTTTTTTTTGAAAAAACAAGAATTGATTAAACCTTTGCAGGATAAGGTATTTGATGCGACAGAGAAGGTGGCGAAGGCAAACAGACTTGCCATTATCTTTGACAAAGCCGGAGAGCTGGTGATGATTTACACCGACCCACGACATGACTATACTGACTTTGTATTGGAAGAACTAGGACTAGGCGACCCGAACGATAAAATAAAATAAACCAAATACCCCAATTGAAAATGAGAACACTTTTCGTACTTCTTTTTTGTAGTGCAACAGTATTTGCACAAACACAAACCGCTCCGGCTCAAAAGATCGGCTATGCTGATTGGGAGTATATCTTTAGTCAGATGCCAGAGTTCAAACAGATTGAAAATGAATTAAAGACACATGGCTCTCAGCTTGAAAATCAGTTGAAAGCAAAGAGTCAGGAATTTGAATCGAAGTACAAAGCGTACCAATCGATGCCTGCCACCACTTCAGATATCATTAAGGCAGATAAAGAAAGAGAATTGCAAGGCATGCAGGAGAGCATTCAGAAATTTCAGCAGGATGCACAAGGGTCAATGCAAAAAAAACAAGCTGACCTGATGGAGCCTGTTTATGCTAAGGTAGGCAAGGCAATTGAAGAGGTGGCCAAAGAAAACGCGTATTCTTTTATCTTGAGCCCTCAGATTCCCGCTGGTGGAGATATATTGTTGTACAACGATGAGAAGTATAATATATCTGTATTAGTACTGAAGAAATTGGGGATCACCCCAACCGCTGCCGTTGCACCAGGTAAAACAAATTAAATTGATGTGAGTGTAAAGCCCTGCCCCGATCCCGATAGCTATCGGGATCGGGGCAGGGCTTTTTTATTTTCCCCAACCTCCGCCTCCTGGAGTTTTTATAATAAGCCGATCTCCTTCAACAACATTAGCGCTGTCCATGCCTTTCATCGGTTTTGAAATGCCATGCTTATCAATAATATTTTGCTCCCCTGTTTTTCCTGAATTACCTCCTTTGCTTCCGTAAGGCTTTTCAACCCGATGTTGTGAAAGCAAGTTGATCTCGAGCGTCTCTTTAAAAAATAATTCTCTCACAATGCCATCACCACCGTTCCATTTTCCTTTTCCTCCAGAACCTTTGCGAATTTCAAAACGCTCAAGACGTACCGGGTAACGAAGCTCAAGGAGTTCCGGGTCTGTGATTCGGGTGTTTGTCATATGTTGATGTACAGCGCTGGCTCCATCAAAGCCCGGCCCCGCACCGGTTCCGCCACAAATAGTTTCATAGTAGCCAAACTTTTCATTCCCGAACAAAAAATTGTTCATCGTGCCCTGACTGCAAGCCACAACGCCAAAGGCCTTGAATAACGTATCAGTCAATCGCTGGCTTACTTCGGTGTTGCCCCCCACGACAGCGGGGAGCTGTTTGCTGTCTGAAAAGTTGGGATTTAGCAAACCTTGCGGAAGAATGATATCAACACAATCCATCATTCCTTCATTCATGGGGATTGGTTTATTCACGATCAATCGAAGAACATAAAGAACAACACTTTGTACAATGGCTTTTGTCGCATTTAAGTTTCGTGGATGGATGTCAGCAGAGCCCGTGAAGTCAATTTTGAGCTTCCCTTTCTTTACAGCCATCGTCACTGAAAGCCTTGAGCCATCATCTAATTTTTCAAGAGCCGCAAAAACAGAAACCGGTAAAACTTTTAATTTCTCACTAAGAAGTTCTTTTGCATAAATACGAAGCGCTTTCATGTAGAAAACAACTTCTATTGCCGAATGAGCTTTGCAAAGTTCTTGTAATAATTTCTCTCCAAAGTTAACTGATGCAAGTGCTCCATTAAGATCGGCTATATTTTCTTCTAACAGACGAGTTGGATATTTTGCAGACGTGAAAATCGTTTTGATCTCATTCCACTTTGCCTTTCCTTTCTGTACAAGATAATTAGGCTTGATGATTACGCCCTCTTCTTCTAATGATGTAGCATTAGCGGGCATAGAGCCTGGCTTCGTGCCACCAATTTCAGCGTGATGTGCCCTATTCGCTACATATCCAACTAATTTCTTTTTATAGAAAACAGATTTGATCAGTGTCACATCTGGTAAATGAGATCCTCCAAAGCCAGGATGGTTAGTGATAATGACATCACCCTCCTCCATTGCAATTACCTTTTTCACTTCCCGCACACAAACGCCAAGACTTCCGAGGTGAACAGGAATGTGGGGAGCATTCACCACTAAATAACCTTCAGGGTCCAGCAATGCACAAGAGAAATCAAGTCGCTCCTTTACGTTCACGGAGAAAGAAGTACGTTGCAACAACGCTCCCATCTCTTGAGCTATAGATGTAAAGCGATTAGTAAACAACTCTAACATTGCTTCCTTGCTATGCACAATTCGAGAAGAACCTGATACACGTTCTATAGCAATTAATGCATTGTTATTTTCATCCAGCAAAAAAGCCCAACCTTTTTCTATCACCGTAGTTGAGTTATTGCTGACAATGATGGCGGGTCCTGATATTTGGGCACCTACTTTCAAGTCTTCCCATCGAAAGACAGGAACCATGTTCCAGGATTTGCCAATGAATAATTTTTGTTTTTTTAGTGATCGAGGAGTGTACTTTTTGGAGACTCTATTTAAGAGAGGAGTGTTGTGGCCCTTAACTCCAACACTTACCTTCACCGATTCTACTTCAATTTCTTTTTCTTCGAGCCAATGCCCGAATATGGATTCGTACTTTTTTTGAAAAGTGTCTTGAATATTTTCAAACTTCAAGCCGGTCACCGAAAAATCTTTAATGTCTATTTCGATAGTTGATTCCTGTCCTTTGAAGCGAAGAAAGAGTAGTTGTTTCTGTAGCTCTATTTCAGCAAGAGAATAACCATCATGTGTCAAAAATTCTTGACCCCTCAGGTGAAGCTGTGTGAGAATTGATTTTAATTTTTTCACTGTTTTAGAAAGTGACTTTAAAACAAGTAGTTCTTCAAATCGCTCAACATCAGCATGACCAATTCCATACGCACTTAGTAGACCCGCATCATAAGGAATAAGTACTTTCTTCATGCCAAGAATTTCTCCTAATTGACAAGCGTGCTGCCCTCCGGCTCCGCCAAAACATAGCAGAGTATAGTCGGCCGGATCGTGTCCATGTTGAACGGAGACTTTTTTGATAGCATCCGCCATCTTCTCGTTCGCAATTTGAGTCAACGACTGAAGAACACTCTCAGCGGAATATTTTTTCCCAGTAACCTTCTTCACTTTTCGAAGGAGTATCTCAAGTGCTTGCCCAGCGAGAAGAGGATTAAGAGGAATAGCAAAATTTGTGACGTCTATTTTTCCAAGCAAAAGATTGACATCGGTAATGGTCAGAGGGCCGCCAGCGCCATAGCAAGCAGGGCCTGGAGTTGCACCGGCACTATGTGGGCCAACGGTAAAGCGGTAACCGTCAAAATCACAGATGGAACCCCCACCGGCAGCGATCGTTTCAATGGCGAGTGATGGTGATAAGATTTTTTGATCTCCAACCTTCGACTCATAACGGTAATCGTAATGACCGTTGTAAAGCGAGACATCGGTGCTGGTGCCTCCCATGTCAAACGTTATCAACTTGTCTACACCCGACCTTTTGGCTTGAGTTGCTGCACCCACAACTCCTCCGGCAGGTCCGCTTAACAAACTGTCTTTCGGAAAAAAGTTATTAGCGCTAACCAGTCCACCTGCACTCGTCATGATTTTTAAATCTGCCCCGGCTAAACCAGATTGAATTTTATTGAGATAGTTATGAATGATAGGAGCGAGATAGGCATTGGCAACGGTAGTTTCTGCCCGCGGTAAAATTCTTACCTGTTGGGAAAGTTGATGAGAGATAGATGCAAATTGAAGGCCTGAATCCTTAAGATGTTGCGCGAGGAAGGATTCATGAACTGGATTTTTGTAGCTGTTCAGAAGAGCAACTGCTACCGATTCGATTTTTTGTTTCTTGAGAAGTTTAATTATACTCTTTACTTGCTTAGCTGAAATTGATTTTAGTATCGAGCCATCCGACTCTATTCGTTCATCGATTTCAATGACACTTTCATAAAGTGGCTTAGGTTTTTGAATATTCAAGGCAAACAGATCGGGTCGCTGTTGATTCCCAATCAACAAAAGGTCTTTGAAGCCCTTCGTAACAAGAAAAGCAGTTCGTGCTCCTTTACGTTCCAATATCGCGTTGGTGCCTCGTGTAGAGCCCAGTTTCATTTCAATTTTTGGAAAAGGAGCATGAAGAGGAGTTTCAGTAAGAAGGCGCGCTGCAAGAACGGGGACTTCTTCCAGAGAGCTTAATTCAAATGCTTTTTTTGCTAATGATTTGGATAATGGTTCTTCTAAGAAGATCAACTTATTTTTAACATCTGCGTGAGCGATGATGAAGCTTTTAGAACCACCTACAATACGGAAAGAATAGCCGTCAAAGATTTCTTTTTGTGAGGGCCATTGAATATCTACCAATAGCGTATGGCGATCTACCTGCTTAACAATTTTTCCCCGCAGAACACTATTGCTTAAAATTTTTAGACGATTGAATTGACCTTTCGGATTGATTGCGATGCAATCGGTAAAAGTACCCCCAGTGTCAATCCAGATTTTCCAGACAGGAGCCATTATCCTAGTCTTTGATGGATAAGATGATCTGCTTTTTTGGTATTCGAATGCCCAGGGCGTACAGGAACTGAACCGATTTATCCGGCATTTCTTTAAGAATCGGCTTTGTATAGAGTATAGAGTCTGCCCCCAGTCGTTGCACATTGTCATTAAGTTGAACCTGACCAGATCCTGTGATATAGGCTTCAACGATTTGTTTCTCTATTTCCATTAACATCGAATCACCTGATTGAAGAGGGATAATTTTTACATGAAAATTTTGCTGAAGTGAGTCTATCACTTTTGAATTATCTGATGCTGATTTTTCGATAGCCTCAGCAAAGGACCTGCCTAAAACGAAAGCTGTTTCCGTAATTTCAGCATCGCTAACTTTTTTCAGCGAATATAACTCCATATCTTCTTTTACTTTTTTTCGTTGGTCGTCTGTGAGCGAGCCTCCACAGGAGGACAGCATCACCAAAAGGAATAAAAATCGCTTCATGGTCTTTGAATAAAGATCAAATTTACACAGAAAGTAGGAGGCACAATTCTTCTTAAAACCTTTCATGGTGATGAACTTCATAAGTGAACCACTCCTCAGGGGATTGAGCTTTTTAACTAACTTTGCAGCCTTTGTTACGACTATGATTGAGAAATTGGAAGAAATTAAGCTGCGATTTGAAGATGTGGGGCAGTTACTAATGCAGCCTGCTGTAGTGAATGACATGAAGAAATTCATGGAGCTGAGCAAGGAATACAAGGATTTGGGAAAAGTGGTCAGGAAGTACGATGAGTATACGGCTGTTACCGATAGTTTACAGCACGCGAAAGAAGTACTGGAATCAGAGAAAGATGCTGAGCTAAGGGAGTTGGCGAAAATGGAATTGGAAGACCTCACCCCAAAAAAGGAATCTTTGGATGCGGAAATCAGAGAGATGCTGATGCCCAAAGATCCGAATGATGATCGCAATTGTATTCTGGAAATACGAGCTGGTACGGGAGGTGATGAGGCTGCTATTTTTGCCGGTGACCTGTGGAGGATGTACCAACGCTTCTGCGATCGTAAAGGATTTAAGATGTCTGTAGTGGATACGACAGAAGGAACTGCGGGCGGCTACAAAGAGGTGATCAGCAGTATTGAGGGAGAGGGCGCATATGGGATTTTCAAATATGAATCAGGTGTGCATCGTGTGCAGCGTGTGCCTGACACGGAAACGCAAGGGCGTGTGCATACTTCGGCTGCTTCGATAGTGGTGTTACCTGAGGCGGAAGAAGTGGATGTGGAGATTAATCCTGCCGATATTGAAGTGATTACATCTCGCTCGGGTGGCGCAGGCGGACAGAATGTGAATAAGGTGGAGACGAAAGTGCAGATGACGCACAAGCCTTCGGGTATTGTAATCACCTGCCAAGTGGAACGATCGCAACATGGCAACCGTGCGCGTGCCATGGTAATGTTGCGCGCAAAACTGTATGAACTTGAAGTAGAAAAAAAGAACGCTGCGGTGGGAGCTTCTCGCAAGAGTCAAGTGCGCAGTGGAGATCGTTCTGAAAAAATCAGAACCTACAATTATCCACAGAGCCGCGTGACGGATCACCGCATTGGATACACGCAACATAATTTACCTGCTGTGATGAATGGTGAAGTAGATGAGTTTATCAATCAATTGAAAATGGCCGAAAGCGCAGAGAAAATGGTGGAAGGAAGATGATTGTCAATGAATCAATATTCAATTAGCCGATGAAATTGGCTAATCAAACATTGACTAATTAATTTTCCTCGTCTTCGGCCTTCTTCAGCTCTTCATCTAAAATCTTCTGAATGATTTCTTGCTGGCGCTCATCAATCTTTTGATCAGTCTTGGCTTGCTTCTTCATGAAGCGAAACATTGCGTTTTTCTTAATTTCGTAAGCGATGAATACCGTGTACTTGTTTTCTTTTTTGTTGAAGTATTTTTCTTCTCCAATTTTGCGAAGGTCTGCCATATCGGTGTTCATCACCTGGCGGGCGAGACTTTGAAACTTGTCAGCTACATCGGCTGCCCTTTCATTTTCGGTTTGACCAAGATATTGATCAGCTACTTGTTTCATGGTCGTATTTACCTGACCGGCAAGCTGGGTCTTTGCTTCAATGTCAGCTTTGCCTCTGGCAATATTATCGGCTGAACTTACGCCCTTGCCACTGGCCCGAAAAAATCGGTTATTGGATTCATACGCAGCTCCCCGAAACGGTTCTTTTACTTTGGAACCAAATGGATTGGAAGCACAGGAGCTAATAAGAATTGCTACAAAAAGGGAAATCAATTGTGTTTTCATAAGAAATTGGTTTGTAACGGAAATCAGCTCCGCTCGGGAAGCTAAAGTAGTAAAAATTGTGCCAGACTTAAACCGTGGGAATAATCAATTGCCAACGAAACGCCCATTTCCATTTCAACTGATAATTTTTAATTCCTGCTTGATGAAGAATGGATTGCAACTCAACTTTCTTAAAAGATCTTAATACGGATAGGGGAGCGTCATACTTTACCATTTTTGATTTAGAGAAAAGTCTGGTCAAGATACAGATGGAGCGAAAAGCAAACCAATGGCGATGTATATCATTGATGACAATTCCAATTTGCGTTTGATGATGAAGCGAACGAAGGACGCTTACAAGTTCTTGTTCGGTGAAATGATGTGTGAAAAGTGTTGCCAGAATAAGATCAAACTTTTTTGTCCGAAACTCTTCAGAAAGAATATTCAGAGGTTGATAATTGATTTCAGGAAATTTTTCAGAGTGGGATCTCGCAAATGCAATGATGTTTGGATTAGCATCGATGCCCGTCAGTTGCATCCGTAAATTATGTTCTCGCCCCCATTGGGCAACAAGCTTCAAAATATCACCTCCTCCGCAGCCCAAATCAGCAACGGTAATTACTTCCGCAGAAGACCAGTTCTTCAAAAGAACCTTTACTCCTGAAATAGTCACATAATTTCCTCCGAGAAGTCTGTTAATAATTTCTAATTCGCGTAATGTCTGATCAACCACCTCCCCGGCACACTGGAGGTCATCCATGATCTCTATGTCCTGCGAACGCTGAGAGAGAGAAGGCATTAGTGATTTTCTATTTTCAGCAACATACTTTCCAGGGTGAGCCCAGGTCCAAAGGCAAAGCTTAAAATCTTTTTTCCGCCATCAATGCCATTGAGATTCTTACAAACTTCGTTCAACACAAAGAGAACGGTAGGTGACGACATATTACCATAGTTTTTTAACACCTTATAAGAAGCATGATTTTGTTCCTTGGTAAGTCCAAGTTCCTGCTCAATGACTTCAAGTATTTTTTTACCACCGGGATGAATAGCAAAGTAAGAGATCTCTGAAAATTTTTGGGAGATCTGATGAAGAAGAGAGGTGGTAAGTTTTTTTATTCCATTTCGTATAACTTCTGGCACATAAGCCGATAGCTTCATTTCAAAACCAAGATCACCCACTGTCCACGCCATTTCATTTTCACTTTCAGAGGCCAGGTCGCAGAAAAAACTTTCTGGTTTAAGGTTTAACCCTTTTCGAGGAGCAGATTCAATGAGCAAAGCGGCAGAACCATCGGCAAACAAAGCATTGGCTAGCATATTGTCCTCATTATTTTCTTTTTGGAAATGAATGCTGCAGAGTTCCGTGCAGACAACGAGAACCTTTGCATTTGCTTTCGCATTACAAAACGTATCAGCAAGTTTTAAGGCATTGAATGCGGCATAACAGCCCATAAAGTTGATGCATAGTCGCTGAATGGTGGAGGGTAGTCCAAGGGATTTGACAATATCAATATCAAGCCCGGGAGCATACATGCCGGTGCAGCTTACAACAATGATGTGAGTAATGGACTTCTGATCCAGATCGGGCCTTTTGGTAAAGCAGGCGCTGATAGCATCTAAACTGATTTGCAATGAATGCTTACGAAACAACTCCAAACGCCTTTTCGTGGAGGGAAATGGCTCCATGTCCTCACGGTTAGAATAAAAAGCAAAACCGTGCTCTTTGCCGTAATCGCTCAGTACAGAATAGCGAGATTCAATGCCTGTGATCCGATACAAAGCTCTTAATTTTCTTGCTTCGCTTTCATTGAGTTGCATCGCCCTCACCATAAATGATGCAATGGCAGATTGACTTACTTTGTTGGGAGGATTGGCTGTACCGATGGCGGTGATATAACTCATAGTCCAAGTATAACAAAAAGTTGTGCCATAATGATTCAGTACCCGAACTGAATTCTGTAAATTGATGACATAATTAACCTTCATCAAGATGTTTTCACGTTCCACCTGGCTTCACTTACGCATTCCGTTCTCGTTTTTTCTGATGCCGGTGTATCTTTTCGCGTTGAGCATTTCTCCTAATTTGATTGAGAGTCGGCTACTTTGGTCATTTGTGGTTATTCATTTGTTTCTCTATCCGGCAAGCAATGGGTATAACAGTTACTTTGATAAGGATGAAAAGAGCATTGGTGGGTTAAAAAGTCCTCCCCCTGTTAAAAATGGACTTTATTATATGTCGCTGCTCTTAGATGCACTGGCGATCATTCTTGGGTTGATCAAAATCAGTTTTCTTTTTGCCGCGATGCTATTGATTTACGGACTGGTTTCAAAGGCCTACAGTCACCCCGGTATTCGGTTAAAAAAATATGCCATAGGCGGATGGATAACGACCGGGCTCTTTCAGGGCTTCTTCACCTTTTTGATGTGTTACATAGGAATCAACAATTATGAAATTGAGAACCTCTTGCTTCCTAAAGTCCTCATTCCGGCTGCCCTCACCAGTGTCATGTTGTGGGGAAATTATCCAATGACGCAGATTTATCAACACGAAGAGGATACGAAACACGGAGATAACACCCTGAGCAGGATGCTGGGCATAAGAGGAACGTTTTGGTTTGTTCAAACTGTGTTAGGAGCAGCTGCGTTAGGATTTGTATTATACTTCAACTCTTTTTATTCTATCCGATTTGGTTATGCCTTTTTGCTGGCCCTTACTCCGGTAGTTCTTTTCTTTATGTACTGGTTTTATCGCGTATGGAAAGATGAAGCGAAGGCTAATTTTTCAAATACCATGTGGCTCAATTTTATTTCGGCCACCTGCTTAAATGCGTTCTTCATTTACTTTTTTCTGGAGACAAGTCAGATTGGGCAGTTGTGATTGGAAAGATCTTCTGTGCCTTTTTTGGTGTTGCGGAAAAGCAGCTAGGGTGGGTTCACCGACAAACAAGATAAAAGGAGATAGTAGGCACAAAAAAATGATGAAAGCAAGCAGCAGGAGAATTTGGTTTGGGGCAGTATTTGGTTTGCTTGTCGGTGGAGCCATCGCGCCAAGCCTGTACGCAACACCAACAAGTGTACCAGTTGGGGACTCTGACAAGAAATGATGTTTTTTGCAATTAACGTTATAATTATGAAATCTCATTGGAAAGTCTTTTTTCCTAATAACGAAGAAAATTCATATTCAGAAACGATTGATATTTTCTTAAAAAGGCAAGTATACCTTGATGCGACCTTAAGTGTAATACTGCATTTAGATGGCGACATTCTCTTATCTTTTTCACACATGTTTAAGGATATTGAGGGTTATAATGTTCTCCATCATTATACGCATGAGATAACACCTGAAAATAAAGAGGTTGAACTTCGTAATTTAAAGAATTTCATATCTATGAATTTGTTGGTGCAAAGCGTTGAGAATTTTGAATCTTTTCTAAAGAAAACAATTGATATTCTCCCTTCAACTGTATCGAAAAAAAGTTTGTTAATCGAAAAACTCAAAAATTCCTTCTGCCGAAACAAGAAAAGAAACCATGGATTTCGATCAAATAAAGACAGAATAAAACATATTAAAAAACAATGCCTCAAAGTGGCACAGATTTTAGCTGTTCCTCACTACAAACTTATTTATGATACATTTTTGGTAATCGAAAATGTTAGGCACTTGACTGTTCATAACAAAATGAATTTGAAGAGCGAACTCAATTCTGAGCGAAAAGAATTTAAAGATTACTTCAAAATTGAAATCATAGAAGAAAGGAAATACATTTTTATAAACACTGAAAAAGCCCAACAGTTAATGTTACAAATCAGTACACTAGGTTATATTATTTTTCAATCAATTAGCAATCAATATAATTTGCCTGTCTCTGCAGCTAAATTTTAGTCTCTTCCTTTTTTGGTGTTGCGGGAAAGCCCTCGCCTTTAGTTGGTGTTGTGCATGAGCGATGAGGGTGGGTTCACCGACAAACAAGATAAAAGGGGATAGTAGGTACAAAAAGAATAATGAAAGCAAGCAGCATGAGAATTTGGTTTGAGGCAGTATTTGGTTGGCTTGTTGGTGGAGCCATCGCGCCAAGCCTGCACGAAACACCAACAAGGCAAGGACTGTTTGAATTGATTTGGATACTTTATTATCTTTAGGGAATGGTTCGATAAATATGAAAGTATCGCCTTCTCGTGTATCAACTGTAACGATACACTGTCTCGTCTACTTACTTGCCCTATTAGCAACCTCCTGTGGTAATAATTCTACCAAATCCAGTAATTATCATGACGGTGTATTTATTCCTAATAAAACAATTTTATTGATGGCAAAAGCCGCTTGGGTTATAAATGGTGATAAATTTTACACACATACCTCTGGTGGGGCGCAATTACTTTCTTGTGATCAATTCAGAGATAGAATAGAAATTAGTGATGGAAGAGTCTTTTATTTTGAAATGAACTCGAATGGTCAAGAAGAGGTGATTATTGAATCTGATGTTTTGAATATAAAGATGGTTAAAGTTTCTAATGACCCAGATATGTCACATGAAGATATTGTTGAGATGCTTGCCACTGCTTATGAAAAATAGTTTCCCAGTTAGTGCCCTAAGCTAGCCCCCTGTTGGCGTGCGTTTACAAAGCCCAGCCTTTTGTTGTTGCTCTTCACCCAATAGGGTACAAGATTCAATAAATAATCAACTGCGTACAACGAAACAGTGCCATTTGCTTTTGAGTACCCTGGTGCCAGATATTCACATCCCAGACATGTGTAGTTTTTCCCATGTGCGCGGGTCTTGCTTCACAGCAAATTTTGCCTTCCTTGGCAGTGGCGATGAAATTGGTCTTCAGTTCAATGGTGGTAAATGTCTTTCCGCCTTGGGGCAAGTGCGCGATGCAGGCATATCCCGCCACCGTATCGGCCAGTGATACGATGCTGCCCGCATGGAGGTATTGATTGGGCGCAAAGAGTCCTTTGATGATCATCATCTCGCCCATCATGTACGATTGTGAAGCCTCCGTAATAGAAATTCCCATCGCTTCAGGAAAGTAGTTCTTACTTCTTTCATTAAAATAGTCAGGTGTGCATTCGGGACGGTAAATCATTTGCGTAAAGTTAGGGTTTGTCAGCCTGTCCCATAGCCATCGGGATCGAAGGCTATTTGATTGTTCATGTCAGTTTTCGAGAGCCTCAAACTGACACCATGGTTAGTTTTGAGTAACATCAGGCTATAAAGTAAAATTCAATTCAAGTAAAAGCGATGGATCAAAATTAGCAAAGTTTCTCCTTTGACTAGCACGGGCCATGTGCTACCTTAACCCCATTGAACTACGACTATATCATTATCGGTGCAGGCTCTGCGGGATGCGTCCTGGCCAACCGACTTTCTGAAGACCCTGGGAAAACAGTTTTACTGCTCGAAGCAGGCGGTAAGGACTCCAATCCGTTAATTCATCTCCCCGGAGGGTACATGAAGCTTCATCACAGCAAGGTGGATTGGAATTGTTATTGGACAGAACCTCAACGTCATTTAAATAATAGGAAAATCTATCATCCCCGTGGCAAAGTATTGGGCGGCTCGAGTTCAACGAATGCGATGGCTTACATTCGCGGACAGCGTGAAGACTATGATGACTGGGCGACTTCGGGTTGTGAAGGATGGAGTTACGATGAGGTGCTGCCTTACTTTAAAAAATCGGAACATAATGAGCAGTTTGAAAACGAGTACCACGCTAAGAATGGATTGCTCAACATCACGCAGACACATTGGTTTCATACCGAATTAGGAAAAACTTTTATTAAGGCGTGTGCCGAAAAGGGAATTCCATTAAACAACGATGTAAACGGTGAGCAACAAGAGGGCGCAGGATGGTTTCAGTACACCATGAAGGACTCCAAACGCATGAGTGCTGCTAAGGCATTTTTAGTTCCCGCGCTCAAGCGTCCGAATCTTACCGTAATGACCGGTGCTGTTTGTCATCGAATTAAGATTGAAAAAGATCAGGCAACGGGAGTTGAATTTGGCTCTCGGATTAGCAATACGCTTGTTGCAAGAGCAAAAAAGGAAATTATTCTTTGTGCCGGTGCCTTTGAATCTCCAAAGTTATTGATGCTTTCAGGAGTAGGCAGTAGGGAAGAACTCGCAAAACACCATATTGAAATAAAAAAGGAATTGCAGGGTGTAGGAAAAAACTTGCACGATCATCTATTTTATCCCGTGAGTAGTCTGTGCAGCCAACCCATTAGTAACAATCATTACCTGCCACTTCATCATCAGGTGATCGAAACAATCATGTATCTTTTTACGAAGAGCGGCCCACTGTCCATAGGACCTTTGGAGGCGGTAGCATTTTTAAGATCTTCACCTGAATTAAATCGGCCCGACTTGCAATTTCAATTTACACCTACGAATTCAGGAATCGACAAAGTGGTAGACATGTATGACCTCAGTTCCTTTCCTCATACCGATGGATATACCATTCTCCCCACTCAGATTCGCCCAAAAAGCAGAGGAGAGATTGGTTTGCGATCGGCAGCTCCTGCCGAACCTCCATTGATTGACCCTAACTATTTGTCGGAAGAAGAGGATAGAAAAGTTTTGATTAAAGGAGGTAAAAAGGCGCTGGAAGTTTTGGAGGCGGATGCATTTGCTTCCTTACGGCTGCGTAATCATATCCCTGCGTTACATAACTCAGACGAAGATTGGCTCCGTCATATTCAGGAAGTAGCGGAATGTGTTTATCATCCGGTAGGAACCTGCAAAATGGGAGTAGATGAAATGGCGGTAGTTGACCCCACGCTCTGCGTTCACGGAATAGGCAAGTTAAGGGTAGCCGATGCCTCGGTGATGCCACAGATTTCAAGCGGCAATACTAATGCAGCCACCATCATGATTGGTGAACGAGCAAGTTCATTCATTCTTAATAACTGAACCACCAATGGAAAATAGGTTACTCATGGTTTTACTGCTAAGCGCACAGACTATTTATTCGCAGCATTCTTTCAACATAGTGCGTGAAGAAGTTCAGCTCCCAATGAGAGATGGCGTCAAGCTTGGAGCAATTGTCTATCGCCCTGAACAAACTGGAAAATATCCTGCGCTGGTGTATCGTACTCCTTATGGCGTAGATGATTATGATGCCTATGCTGAGTTTCCGCTCAAGGCAGCGAAACACGGGTATCTTGTTTTCCTGGTGGATGTGCGCGGAAGGTATAGAAGTGAGGGAGAGTTTGAGGCGTATAGAAATGAAAAGCAAGATGGCTATGATGTTATTGAAGAGGTAGCAAAACATCCTCTCTGCAATGGCAAGATTGGCTCCTATGGTGGTTCTTATCCTGGCATTGTACAATGGCAAGCCATGTCACAGGCGCCACCCCATCTTGTCGCAGCTGCTCCTGAAATGACACCCATTGGCAGTCATGATTTTATTTACTATGGCGGAGCTTTCTCGCATCCATGGATTGATTGGTTTATGCCGTATATCATAGCCGACAAAAGAAAGCGTGCAAATGACTTTTCCGGACCTTGGGATGATGAAACCGCTACCGAAGCTTGGGAGAAAAGCAATCGTAGACAATGGTATGCTTACCGGCCATTGGCAGAGCTGCCTTTGCTCAAAACATATGCACCGGAGTATTACGAATGGCTTGAGCATCCGGATAAATCATCGTGGTGGGATTTTGTCAATATGGAAAATGATTTTCCTAAAATGAAAAACCCAGCATTCCTTTTGAGTGGCTGGTATGATGCCGCGTATGGGCCGGAAGGCGCTACACGGGCCTTCAATAAAATGAAGAAGGAGGCAGGAAATGAGACAGCAAAGAAAAATACCCGCTTGATACTTGGCCCCTGGAATCACACTTCGCTCAATACCCGTAAGACCAAATTTGGTGAGATCGAATTCGGTACTTCGGCAGGTATGGATTACGATGAGCTTTTGTTAGAATGGTTTGATCAAAATGTAAAACAGGAAATTGTCTCTGATACACTGCCACCCGTAAGCATTTTTGTGATGGGGGCAAACAAATGGAGAGTTGAAAAGGAGTGGCCCTTGAGAAGGGCAATACCTACTTCTTTTTATTTGCATAGCTCGGGCAATGCAGCAAAGGACAAGCAGGACGGGAAACTGAACCGGTTCGTTCCGGCAGAAGAGAAGATGGATAGTTACGTTTTTGATCCCGCTAATCCTTACTGGGATATCTCGTATGAAAAATCATATCCCTACGACCAGCGTAATAATGAAAACCGGAAAGATGTTTTGATCTTCACCTCAGATCCGTTAGAGAACGATTTGGAAGTGACAGGTGAAATCGTGGCGGAGTTGTTCATCAGTTCAACGGCAAAAGACACAGACTTTTCATTTACACTTTGTGATGTATATCCCGATGGCAGGTCGATCAATCTGCATGGCCTTGATGCTGGCTATCTTCGTATGCGTTACCGAAAGGGTCCTGACAAACAGGAATTGCTAAAGCCGGGTGAAGTTTATCCAATCAAAATTGGACAAGTCTTCACCAGCAATTTATTTAAGAAAGGGCACCGGATACGAATTCAGATTACCAGTAGCAAAGCTCCTCACTACGATCCAAATCCAAACACGGGCAATGAGATTGCCACGGAAAAAAACCTTGTGCCTTGTACCAATTCAGTTTTCCACTCGAAAAAATATCCATCAAAAATTACTTTACCTACAATACCGAGATGAAATATCGGCCCGTTAGGGGCATGATTCAACACCCTATTGATCCGAAAAAATAGCTAAGCCCCTCATAGGGGTAACTCTTTTCTGAGTTGTCATAACCCCGGAGCCCCAAAACCGTAAATTGCACTGGCAAACAACCAAAAGCAGGTGGATTTACTGGAGCAAAACTTATTTGTAGCGCTAACCGAGGGCAAGGAAACTGCTTTTGAAATGATTTTTAAGACCTATTACCAACCGCTTTGCAACTATGCCTACTCGTTTTTAAGCGATAAAGATGAGGCCGAGGAGGTCGTTCAATCTTCCTTTATTTCGATGTGGGAGAAGCGAAGTGAAATTAATATTCAAACTTCGTTTAAGGCTTACCTCTACCGGATGGTGAGAAATGCCTGCCTCAATGTGATCAAACACGAGAAAGTAAAACAGCAGCACGCCACCTATGAGATGGCTGGAGGAGAACCCATGCATGAATCTGTTGCACAGTCTGTGGTAGCTTCAGAATTGGAGCAAAAAATTTATGCGGCCATGAATAAATTGCCCGAGCAATGCAGGCTGGTGTTTCAACTCAGCCGCTTTGAAGAATTGAAATATCAGGAGATTGCAGATCAATTAAGCATTTCCGTGAAGACGGTGGAAAACCAGATGGGGAAGGCACTGAAGATAATGCGGGCGCAGTTGAAGGATTACCTGCCCCTGCTCCTGATTTTTATGAAAGACTATATCGTGTGATGGTGGAAGATGGAATGGAACATATGGATGATTTGATCGGCAAAGTACTGGCTGGAGAGGCTACTGCACCGGAACGGCAACAGGTGGAAATCTGGGTGCGTGCGAACGGGGTCAACCAAAAATATTTTGATCAGGTCAAAACAATTTTTGATAAAGCAGCTTCAAATTCAATACAACAACAGTTTGATACGGATGCAGCCTGGGGGCGGGTTAAAAGAAAATTGAAAGGAAAGAATACTAAAGTATATAGATTACAAGATGCTGAATACTGGTCAGTGCTAAAAATTGCAGCCGGTATACTCATTTTCGTTTTTGTTGGAATAGTTGCCTATCAATACCTGATACCAGAAATTGAGACTGTCGCTGTTGTTTCCGATACAACTACCGTTCAGGATACCTTGCCGGATGGAAGCACCGCTTTCCTGAACAAGAAAAGTCAGCTCAGCTACGAATACAACCCACGACAGAAAACGCGAAAAGTAAAATTGAAAGGGGAAGCCTTCTTTGATGTTAAGCATGAGGAAGAAAAGCCATTTATTATTGAAACCGAAGAGGTGATGATCAAAGATCTGGGAACAACCTTCAATGTAAAAGCGTATCCGGAAAGCAATAGCGTGGAAGTGATCGTAGAAAGTGGAGAGGTGCAAATTTATACACTCAACGATGAGGGGATTATTCTGAAGGCAGGGGAGAAAGGCTTTTATGATAAGACCCTGAAAGCATTTTCGAAAATTGAAAAAATAGATACCAATGGGCTCGCCTACAAAACGCGAGTCTTCAGCTTTAGCAATACAGATTTGCAGAGCGTGGTGGAAATGCTCAACAACGTATATGGATCAAAGATAACACTGGCCAATAATGCTTTACGTAGCTGCCACGTAACGGTCAACTTTAATAACGACAACCTCGATCTGGTGGTGGAAATTCTGGCGGAGACACTGAACCTAAAAGTGACACGCAACAGGGATGAAATCATGCTGGACGGAATCGGGTGCAAATAATTGGTTGTGCGTCTCAAATGAAAACCTTCTATACTCTTTCATTTTTGGTTGTTACTGTGCTCTTGTCCTCAGGACAACCCAAAGCCATTCCTATTCTTGAAAGGAAGATCACCATTACTATTATCAACGAAAAGCTATCGACTGCCCTGACTCGAATTTCTCAGCAAGGAGGCTTTTCATTTTCCTACAACTCAGCGCTGGTAGACGGCAACAGGGAAATTTCCATTGATGCTAAAGAGAAACCCATACGTGAAATTTTGAACGAGATTTTTAAAGGCACTATCAATTATAAGGAAAGGAGCAGTCACCTGATCTTAAGTAAAGCTCCTCCTGTAAAAACATCTTCCACCACAGCCATTTTTATTATCAGTGGTTATGTTGAAGACAAGGCATCCGGTGAGCGGGTCGCGGATGCCAGTGTGTATGAAAAATCTACACTTACGTCCGCAGTGACCAACGAATTTGGTTATTACAAGATCAAGTTGGATAAAAAAGAGGAGACGGTCTCTTTATCCGTTAGTAAGAGGAACTATAAAGACACGCTGGTAATGGTAACAGCTCCCGGGAATCAATACATCAACATTGCCATTGATCCTGTGGGAGAAGATAGCGTGAAGGTTACGGCCTCTATCAAAGTGGACTCTGTGAAGCAGGATGAAAAATTAGAGTTCCCTTACGAATCGGAAGTCAATGTTCAGAACATACACGATACACTTTATCGCGATATTCAGATTTCATTTCTTCCGTTTGTAGGATCCAATGGTCGATTAAGTGGAAACGTTATCAATGATTACTCCATTAATATTTTTGGGGGTTATTCATTGGGGACACGCCAGATTGAACTTGGATTCTTCTTCAATACGGATCGTGGCGATGTAAGTTTTCTTCAGATTGCTGGTTTTGGAAACCTGGTAGGGGGGAATGTGTATGGAATTCAGGCGGCAGGATTTTTTAATGTGAATCAGGGAGAAACAAAGGCGATCCAATGGGCGGGCTTTGCTAACACTAACCTGGGCGAAGCACGCGGAGTGCAAATCGCAGGCTTTGCTAACACAAACATAAAATCTGCTGATGGAGTATTGGTGGCGGGCTTTGCCAATTTTGCCAATGGCAAATCGCAGGGTGTTCAGGTAGCAGGCTTTTCCAACGTGCAGGTAGGTGATTATACTGGTCCGCAGATAGCAGGCTTTTCCAACATTGCTACAAAAAATATTCATGGCTCACAGTTATCCATATTCTTTAATTATGCGCGTAAAGTACGGGGAACACAAATCGGGCTTTTTAATTATGCCGATACATTAGGCGGTGTGCCGATTGGATTATTAAGTTTTGTAAATCATGGCTATCATAAAATTGAGATCGCAGCGGATGAAATTTTTTATACCAATCTCGCTTTCAGAACAGGAGTTCAAAGATTTTATAGCATGCTGCATGTAGGTCTTAAACCGGAATCAACAACGGGTACCAATGAAACCGTTTGGTCTTTCGGATACGGGTTGGGAACGGCCCCACGGCTGACCCGATGGCTGGATTTAAATATAGACTTGACGGCCGACCATGTTAACAAGGGCAGCTTTACCAATGAACTTAGTTTACTAAATAAACTCTATGTGGGATTTGATATGAAGTTGACCAAGAAAATGTCCGTGACGCTGGGGGCTACACTTAATGGGTACCTGACGAAGAACACTTATGCGGATTACCCCGTTTTGTTTACTGATTTCACGCCCAGGATTATTAATGAAAGTAATTACAGCAACGATGTAAACCTCAAAATGTGGTGGGGTGGAAAAATAGGGTTACGGTTTTTATAAATCAAGTCGTCAGGATACCTTGAAGTGGTCAGACACCGATTATGCTTGGAAAAAATGAAAAAAGGGCAAATCATTTTATTGTTAGTGGGCATAGTAGCGCTGTCAATTACGCAGCAGGCATTTGCCGGCAATACTCCACCAGGAAAGTATAGAAAAATTCAAAAGTATTTGGATGAGGCAACCCTCGATAAACTAACCGGAGTGGTTGTTTATATCAAAGGCCCGAAACATGGAGAATGGATAGGTACCTCCGGATATGCAAACCTTGAAAGCAAACAGCCTTTTCAAAAAGACAATATTTTTTCGTTGGCGAGTATCGGTAAAATGTACACTGCAGTAGCCGTGATGAAATTAATGGAGGAGGGACAGCTCCAGTTGGATGATAAAATTGCCAAATACCTGCCCGAAGAAATCATAGAGAACTTGCCAAATGCACGAGAAGTTACCATCCGGCATTTGTTGGGTCATACCTCTGGATTTGCCAGCTACGAGTTCGATCCTGAATTAAATAGACTCTACTTATCAGGACTTTTAAAGCTTGATACACTCAACCATGAAAACACATTGAGACGCTATGTGTACGGTAAAACCTCCCTTAACAAACCTGGAACAGAATTTCACTACAGCAGCACAAACTATATGTTGCTGGCAATGGTAATGGATAGGGTGGTTCAGGAAGGTCATTCCGATTATTTACGGAAGTTGATCCACAAGCAGGGCTTTGTCAATACGTACTATAGACAAACACCAGTTCAAAAGAACGTTAGTTATTATGGCGATCTGAACCAGGATGGAAGTGTTGAAGATTTAACGGCCCAGACGATAGAAACCACCAACTGGTTTACGGGAGATGATGGTGTGTATGCGCCCGTTGAAGAGGCCGCACATTTTCTGCAAGACCTGATGAAAGACAAAATCCTGAATCAACAATCACTTCAGGAAATGATGACCTGGAACAATGAAAAAAAACCTGACTATGGATTGGGATTAATGGCAGACAAGTCATTTCCCTATGGATTTTTGGTGGGGCATTCAGGTAGAGGCATTGGTATAACAACTGACCTGTACTATTTCCCTAAACAAGACATTACCGTGGCCATCTTTTGCAACACGGGATATCGAATTGGTTCTCCTGACTTAAAAAAAGCATATCTAAAAATGAGAAAAAAGATTGTAAAGAAAATTTTTCTGTTTTAACCATTATCTAGTTGCCTTTGTGAAACTGAACATTCTATGAAGAATAGAGTAAATGCAATTGCTTTAATTCCCTCAGTTTTACCAACTAACAATTCCATAACTTTTATGGGAAATAGAATGGAAAACCTATTTTTAGGATAGCTTGGCGATGAGCGTAAATTTGAAACATGAGGATTAAGTCATTATTAGTAGGGTTGGTTGTATTCTCAATGATCGCGATATCCGCTATAGGCCAGCCAAAGTCCGGAAAACCTAATATACTATTCATTCCGGTGGATGACCTTCGTCCTGAACTGGGATGCTATGGGAATACCATCATTAAAACTCCAAACATTGATAAAATTGCAGCCCTTGGAGTAACGTTTACACGAGCCTACTGTCAGCAGGCGGTGTGTAATCCTTCCCGGGCGAGTTTGATGACAGGCTTAAGACCCGACTCACTCAGGGTATGGGATTTAAATACAGATTTTAGGGCGAATGTCCCATCCGTAATTACCCTACCTCAGCACTTTAAAAATAATGGATACACCACCATCAATTTGGGTAAAGCTTTTCATAACATTTTTCCGGATAGTCTTTCCTGGACAGCAGAACTTCATGTGAATGGATTCCCTTTTGATCCCGATGCCGTCTATGCAGGGCCGGGAAACCTTAAGATCATTGAAAAGAAAAAACAGAAAATGATCGATGAAGGAAAATCGATGCTAGATCAGTATGGCATGTGGTACATTAAAGCCAACGCAACGGAAAATAGTGATGTCGATGATGATACCTATTATGATGGGGCACAAACAACGCTCGCGATTAAGACCCTTCGAAAATTGAAAGCCGGGGATCAGCCATTCTTTTTATCCGTGGGGTATTACCGCCCCCATCTTCCTTTCAATGCCCCTAAGAAATATTGGGATTTGTATGACCGAGCTCTTCTTCCTTTAGCTAAGAATGAATTTATTCCGGCAGGTAGCCCCGATTATTCGGTCCATGGTGATCAGGAGTTAAGAAATTATGAAGACTACAAAGATTTACCTTTTCCAAATGAAAAACCTTTGGAGGAATCGCGGCAGCGCCAACTGGTGCATGGATACTATGCAAGTATTTCCTATATCGATGCACAGATTGGAAGATTACTAAATGAATTGGAACAATCGGGTCAGCTTCAAAATACAATCATCATTCTTTGGGGCGATCATGGATGGAAATTGGGAGAACACAACAGTTGGGGCAAACAATCTAACTTTGAAATTGATACAAGAGTGCCAATGATTGTGGGAGGCAATGGAGTAAAAGCCACCGGCCAACGGAGTAATGCCCTTACCGAATTGGTGGACATCTTTCCTACCTTATGTGATCTGGCAGGATTAGAAATTCCTCGACAGTGTCAGGGAACAAGCTTCTTACCTTTGCTAAGCAATCCAAAGCAAGCTTGGAAAAAGGCCGCCTTCAGTCAATTTCTTCTGGGGCGATTTCCTGCAAAGCAGGTCAACGGGATAGAACGAATGGGATACACCATTCGAACCGATCGCTATCGTTATGTGGAATGGTACAATTGGATTGGGGACAAACGAACCAACCTCATTGGGCAAGAGTTATTTGATCATCGTATAGATCCAGAAGAAAATACCAATGTAGCAGGCGCTGGAAAAAATAAGGTGTTAATAAATCAATTAGCGGAACAATTGCACAAAGGGTGGCGTTATGAAAAGCCTGGTCCTATACTTAAATAAAAGCATCATTATGAAAGCGATTTGGAATGAGCAGGTCATCGCGGAAAGCGAAAACACCATTGTAATTGAAGGCAATCATTATTTCCCTGAGGACTCAGTTCAGAAAGAATTTTATAAACCATCCTCTACCCACACCATTTGTAATTGGAAAGGCGAAGCTTCTTATTTTACGCTGGATGTCAACGGGAAGCAGAACCCTGATGCAGCCTGGTACTATCCTGATCCTAAAGAAGGAGCGAAACAGATAAAAAACAGAGTCGCTTTCTGGAAAGGTGTGCAAGTTGTACATTGACCGATGCTTTTAGCGTTTGATATCGGCAATAGCGACATCACCATTGGTTTATGGAACGGAACCGAATGGCAATACACCTGGCGCATCCCCTCTAAGCCAGATCAGTCCGAACTTTATTATGGCGTAAGAATGAGGGACAACTTTTTAGAGGCAGCTATCCTTGTAGAAAAAGTAGAAACCATTGTGTTGAGCAGCGTGGTGCCAGGCCTCACGGAGAAAATCAAAAACGTCATTCGTAATATTTATATCAAGGAACCCATCATTTTGGGTCCTGCGATCTACGCAAAGCTTTCTGTTCAGGTGTTAAATCCGCATGAGATCGGTGCAGACCTGGTGGCCAATGCGGTAGCTGCCTATACTAAATTCAAACAAACGTGCATTGTCGTTGACTTTGGCACAGCCTTGACCTTCACTACGGTTTCAGGAGAAGGGAAGATTTTAGGAGTCTCGATTGTTCCGGGCTTGCGCACTGCGTTGAAATCTCTAACACAAAATACCGCCAAGCTATTTGATGTGCCGTTGGAGATGCCCACCTCTGCGCTGGGTATCAATACAGTCACGGCAATTCAATCCGGTATTGTTATCGGCTATGAAGGACTTGTAAAACATATGGTGGCCGCTATCCGCACCGAACTCAAAACAGATTGTCCTGCTATTGCCACGGGCGGCTTGTCCTTTGTGATTACCTCCCTGAAAGGGTTCTTTCATACCGTTGATCCTCACCTTACACTGGATGGATTGCGCATCATTGGGCAAACGGTGAAACCATGAGCACCGTCCTTTCACTTGAGTCCATCCATCAGGCCTATGGTGATCAGGTGATTTTCGATAACCTGAATCTTTCCATACAGGAAAAAACAATTACCGCCATTTTAGGAAAAAGCGGAAGCGGTAAGTCCACGTTGTTGCAGATGATGAATGGGCTCGTCCGACCTGATAGGGGGGCGGTGACTATTTTTGGAAAAACTATTGATTATAAAAGAGTAGAACAGTTGCGCTTGAAAATAGGATATGCCGTACAAGGGGCAGGATTGTTTCCCCACCTGACCGTGGCGAAGAATATTTTGCTCCCCGGAATTATTTCAAAACGACCAAAGGAATTTCTTCAAAAGCGATTGACTGAATTACTGGAGCGCGTAAACCTTCCACAAGAAATTCAATGGAAATATCCTTATGAACTTTCGGGAGGAGAACAACAGCGTGTGGGCCTTTGCCGGGCAGTTCTTTTAAATCCCCCGCTGGTGTTGTTGGATGAGGCCTTCTCTGCACTGGATGATGAAACGAAAACTGAAATTCACGAGCAACTGTTGGCCATTCAAAAAGCAGAGCCCAGAACCATTGTATTAGTTACCCACAATAAGCAAGAGGCAGAAAAATTGGCTGACTCCGTTTTTCAAATTGAAAACAGGACACTGAATAAAGTAAAATGAAGAAGAGTTTTCTTTTTAGTGCGTTGATGGTGATGCCGCTGAGCTTCTTACAGGCGCAGGAAACCATTCGCGTGGGCGCCAAGCATTTTACCGAAGGCTATATATTGAGCGAAATCATTTCGCAACTTCTGGAAGATTCCGGTTATAGAGTAGATCGAAAATACAATCTTGGAGGGACGACCGTTTGCTTTGAAGCCTTGCGCAACAAGGCCATTGATATCTACCCCGAGTACACGGGTACGCTGGCCGAAGAAATTCTTAAGAGTGAGGGCCGACTGAACTTCAGCGAACTGCAATCAAGATTACAAGAAGAACTGGGGATGGAAATCTCTGCTTCGTATGGGTTTAATGATACGTACGGGTTGAGTATGAAAAAAGTGGAGGCAGAAACATTGAAAATTCAAACGATCTCGGACCTACGCGCCCATCCAAGCCTATCGCTCGCCTTGAGTTATGAATTTTTGAAGCGAAAGGATGGCTGGGATAATTTGGCGAGAGCATATGTATTGCCGCACAAGCCGGTGGGCATTGAACATGGACTTGCCTATCAGGCCCTGGACGAAAAACGAATTGATGTAACAGACGTCTATTCAACAGACGGTGAAATAGAAAAATATAATTTAATAGTGCTCCGTGATGACCGTGACTTTTTTCCAAAATATGAAGCCGTTTCTTTATACCGCGGTACGCTGGCAGCGTCACTAAAAAAAATTCTCTCAGCATTAGAAGGCCAGATCTCCGAAACGGAAATGCAGGCGATGAATGCGGAAGTGCTCTATGGGAAACGCACGTTTTCTCAGGTGGCCTCTGCTTTTTTGTTGTCTAAAAAATTAATCAAAAACAAAAAGGAGGAAGTCTCTGCTACGCGTGAGATTATTTCAAAAACAATAACCCATCTACGCATTACATTCATTGCAGTGGCGCTGGCCATTCTGTTGGCACTCCCGTTAGGAATATTTTTGTATCGCTATGCCTCGTTTTCCAGAGCGGTTCTTTATGCGGTGGGTCTTTTACAAACGGTTCCCTCCATTGCGTTGCTGGCCTTGATGATTCCGCTGTTGGGTATAGGCGCAGTTCCTGCGATCACGGCTTTATTTTTATATGCCTTGCTTCCCATCCTCCGAAATACCACCACAGGACTTTTTGCTGTAGATCCTTTGTTGAAGAAAGTAGCGGCTGGTATTGGTCTTACCCCGTGGCAGCGCTTGCGCTATGTCGAGCTTCCCATGGCCATGCCCGCTATCCTCACCGGAATACGAACCGCTGCCGTCATCACCATCGGTACGGCCACGTTAGCGGCCTTTATTGGTGCGGGAGGATTAGGCGAATTTATTGTCACAGGCCTGGCCCTCAACAACACAGAATTAATTTTGCGGGGAGCCATTCCTGCGGCTGCGTTAGCGATTGTAGTAGAATTAATTTTTGAATGGATTGAAGCGAAATTGATTCCGAAGCACTTGAGAAAGTAGACAAGACTTTCGGTTCTACTCTTTATATTTATTATCCTTCCAATACCACCATTTCAATTTTTCAGGATCACGCTTTTGCGTGGAGGCAAAATAAACGGCACAGCGAAATGTATAGAGCATGCATACATCATGCTTCACTCCGGTGAGTGTATTTAATTTTTCATAAAGTGCCTTCGGATTCTTATCCTTCAGATCGCTGACCTTACGAATGCCAATGTTCCAAAGATCATAGGAGCACGCCTTGCCTATGCCGGGAATTTGCCGAAGTTCCTTTAGTACACTACTCTTTTCATCCATTGGGCTAATATAGATACTTTAATAACCATCAAATACTTCCCAATACGGGAACTTTCTGTATCTTTGAAGAAAGGATTAAGATTTGAGAGTAATTGCCAAGAGGGTACTTCGGGAGTTCTGGACAAAGCACTCAGATTGTGAACAACAACTGAAATCCTGGTATAGGGAAGCAGAAAGAAGTGATTGGAAGAATTCAAATGAGATAAAGAAAGAATACCCCACCGCCAGTATTCTCGGCAGGAATAGAATTATTTTTAATATTCGGGGTAACAATTATCGCCTCATTGTGAAAATCAATTTTCAATACCAGATGATGTGGATTCGATTTGTAGGCACCCATAAAGAATACGATAGCATAGACGCAACAAAAATTTAATAATGATGAACATTAAGCCAATAAAAACTAAAAAAGACTACCAACAAGCGTTGGATCGACTTGAGATAATCTTTGATTCCAAAAAGGGAACCTCTGAAGGTGACGAACTTGAGATATTAGGTATTTTGATCGGCCAATATGAAAGCGATAATTTTCCTATTGATTTACCCGATCCCATTGAAGCCATTAAATTTAGAATGGAGCAAATGGGATATTCTCAAACCGACCTGGCAAGAGTAGTAGGACTGAAAAGCAGAGCGAGCGAAATACTCAATAAAAGAAGGAAATTATCGCTGGAGATGATTCGGCAACTCCACAAGAAATTGAATATTCCGACTGATGTATTGGTTCAAGCGTATTGAGTCCAATACCTTTTCTGATTCTAAAAACTGCTGAGCGCTTTCTTCAAATCCTCAATCAAATAATCCGGATCCTCCAGTCCAATATAAAATCGAATCAGCCGATGATTGACATTAGCCGGATCAAAGTCTTTGGCAGGAAATCCAATCACCGAAGGAATCGCCAGCGACTCATGACCGCCCCAGGAAACGGCAAGTAAAAACCGTTTGAGCGAATTACAGAATTTCTCCACGTCATCAACTGTTTTGGCACGAAGGACAATACTAAATAATCCTCCCACATCGTTCATTTGCTTTTTGGCCAACGCCAGTTGAGGGAAAGAAGGATGGAAAGGGAAAAGTATCTTTTCAATTTTTGGATGCGAAGCCAGGGCATCCACCACTTTTCGGGTGCTTTCACAAATCCGCTTCATGCGAACATCCAATGTGCGCAGTCCGCGAATCAGCAGCCACGCATTCATGGGCGAAATGTTGCCACCAATATTAAGAAACTCCGCGTCAAATATTTTTTTGATCATCACCTTGGAGCCGGTGACCACTCCGGCTACCACATCACTGTGTCCGCCAATAAATTTCGTAGCCGACTGTGCCACCAGATCAATGCCCATCGTATAGGGTCGTTGATTCAACGGACCGCAATAACTATTGTCGATCATAGTAATGATGCCCTTGCTCTTTGCCAGCTTCGCCACCGCTTCGAGATCCTGCAGTTCGTACGTGAAGGTGTTGGGGGATTCTAAGTAAATGACTTTGGTATTCGGTTGTAGGGCCTTTTCAAAATTTTCTGTTTGGGTTCCATCCACAAAAGTGGTGGTGATGCCAAACTTGGGAAGCAGCCGTTCAAAAAGTTTGATGGTCCAGCTGTAAGGCTTGGCCACACTTACCACGTGATCGTCTTGATTTAAAATGGCGAGGAGAGGAATCGCAATGGAAGCAATGCCGCTGCCAAATACCAGGGCATCTTCGGCACCATCGAGGGCTGCGAGTTTTTTGCGGAGAATGTCTACGGTTGGATTATTCCCTCGTGAATAAAGAGTTGAATAATATTCATCTGCCAGGCCTTTGCGAAAATCAGCTACATTTTTAAACGCAAAGTTGCTGCTTTGAATAATGGGCGGGGCAATCGCATTAAAATACTGATCGCGTTCTTCACCGAGTTCATTGAGGATGTAAGACAGTTCCATACTATTTTTTTTCTTAATATAACTTTTCATTTACCGTAATCGCGAGTACCCGCGCAGCCCAGCGGGAGGCGCGAAGCGATCCCCCAATTACAAAGTGTGATCATCTTTTCTCACTTAACGCTCTTTGCGGTTAAACTTTACTATTCTTTACAGTAGAGGACGCAAAGAAATTCACGCAAAGTTCGAAGTTATAGCACTCCTCAGGAGCCTTCTAAAATAAAATTTCTTCCCCTTCACCGTTATTCGCGGGCACAATGATAAAATACACTTGATAAATCGTCTCTGCGAACTTACCGCTTTTGCGACAATATCTTTGTCAAATAGAAGCTTCTGGCCTTGGAACAATTAAACTATTGATTTTCCAAGGCTTCGTAGGAACATGTCTAGGCTAGCCTAATCTATGATTACTCTCGGCTCCGTAGGAGCCCCTGTCTATAGCAACACAAGCAATGGGTATCCGGCTCCGTAGGAGCCCCCTATAATACTATTCAATAAAATCAAATCAAATAGATATTTTTCATCAAATGATATTTCGAATTCCTTCAACAATTCCAGGTATTCATGTTTGAAGGTCGCTTTTTTGTGATGAACTTCCTGATTGGCGATATAGTTAATCACAGCCCCAAGTTGCGAGTGTGAATAAGAGAATGCTCCATAACCCTCCTGCCAGGCAAATTTTCCTTTTACCCATTTCTTGCTATTGATAAATTCATTGCTCTCTACTTTTATTTCTTTTATGAAATCGGAAATGAGAACGGTTGGCTTAATACCAACAAACAAATGAATATGGTCCGGCATGCAATGAACGGCCAATAGTTTAGCATTCCGATTTCGCACGAGCCCGGTAATGTATTTATGTAGCTCTTCTTTGTATTCTTTCTTGATTACATTCTCCCGATGCTTGACGGCAAAAACAAAATGGAGATAGATTTGTGTAAAGGTGTTGGCCATATCAACAGGTGGCTCCTCCGGAGCCATTTTAGATGAACGACATGCTATAAACAGGCGGCTCCTCCGGAGCCCAATGTCCAAAATTTATTCTTTAAACATCATTCGCGGCAACACGCCTTTCTCTTGGTTTGCCACTCTCTGGGGCGCACAAGCAATCGGGTCTGCACATGAAGATGGGGTGAGGTCACCGCGCCACCAACTTCCTCAACCCCCAATACAATGGCAATCCCGAAATAAACAACACAAACCCAATCAACGAAGCACCCGGGTTGGAAATCATGACACTGATGTTCACCAACGAATACAAAATAATAAAAATAATCGGCATCCACGGATACCCCGGTATTTTATAAATTCCTTCCGGGTCACCCGACTTCTTTGCCCGATACCGCAATACAAAGATGGCAGCAGAGGCGGTGATCATGCTGATGGAATCAAAGAACATCACATAATTAAGTACCTGAATAAAGGAAGAAGAAAAAAAGAGCGTGATGATGATGACCGCCACAAAAAAGGTAACACCAAATTCCTGCACCTGCGTCTTCTCATTTACTTTTTTAAATAGAGGTGGCAATACCTTGTCTTCCGCCATAGCATAATACACGCGGGGGTTAGACATGATAGACGCATTCACATACGCCATCACAGACAAAAACATAATCACCGCCACCGCCTTGAACGCATAGCTTCCCAATAAGACACCCGCCACATCGGCCGCCAGTGTGGTGGAAGTTTTCAAGCCATCAAACCCTAGTACACGGAAGAAAGAAATATTCACCAGCAGATAGAGGGATAGAATGATGGTGATACCAAAGAGAATGGCGCGTGGCATGGTGCGTTTCGCATTAGCGATATCGCCACCAAAATTCATGGTCTGCTGATAGCCTCCATAAGTGTAGAAGACAGGAATGAAGCAAAGCCAAAACGCCTTCACCATATCCGAATGAGATAACGCAGTAACAGGAGGTGTGGCGGCCGGTGCAGTAGGCGCTACCACTACCGCCACGATTAACAAGACAATCAGGGAGATCTTAATCAACATGAGAACATTTAAAATGCGCGCACTCATTTTAATGCCGAGCATATTAATACCAAAAAGCAATGCAATGGAAGATAACGTGATGATACGCATGCCCAGCGTATGTTCGATTTGAGGAAGGACGAGAGGAAGAATATATTCTGCACCAATGATTGCAACGCTCGCAGTAGAAGCTGCATTGGAGATTACAGTCATCCAGTTGACCATGAACGCAAACGCTGGATGATAGCAATGGGAGAAGAGTCTGTAAAATCCACCTGCGGCCGGGTAGCGCGAGCCAATCTCTGCGAAGGTGAGCGCGCCAAAAAGACTAACGAGTGCGCCAATGATCCAGGCGGCAAAGAAGATGAAAGGAAGTTCTGCTTTTTGCGCCACTTCTACTGGCGTGCGGAAGATGCCCATTCCGATCACGAGACTCACGACAATCATCGTGAGGTCAAACTGACCGAGCTTGGGTTTAATAGACACGCGTACGGAGTCGGTCGCCTACATGAAGTTGAATGCCGAGGGCTGCCTGGAGTGGGACGCTGGTAAAATATACATCACTCGGCAACGCCACATTCAAGCCAAGTTGAAATATGCCATTCAAATTTCCGATGAGCGGGAATCTGCCTGTCAGGGCCGGCTCGAGAAAGAGATGTGGATTCTCCGTGGGTTTAACGGTGGTGGAAGGAATCGTTGTCGTAGCGGCTGTGAACTCGGTAAAATCAACGAGCGAGAAACGTGCGGTAAAAGCAATGTTAAAGTTTCGGTTGTTGGTGCCAATGGAAGGTTGGATAAAGATGCGTGTGTACTTGTAGTCCGTGACGAGCTCTTGTTGTCCGAAGGTGGAGTAGAAAAAATTATACTGACCGAGTGCGGTACCGTTGCCCTGGCCATAACCCCCAAAGAGTTCGAAGCGTCTGGACCGCGTGTTCTTAAAATAACCCAATCCCCCTTCATAGTAATTATTCTCGCGGGTAAATCCCTGCGCTGAATTATTTTCTTTCAGCCGGGCATAGTTTCCCATGAGGGCCACATTGTCCGACAAGGCATAGGCCAGTTGCGCTTCGATACCTGTGGTAACATAGACAGTCCCTTGAAACTCTCCGCCCTCAGCAAATAATGGAACGTTGCGCACATTGGGTACATACGTAGGCGCACAGGCAGAAGCAAGAAGGACTAAAATGAGGAAATAGCGCATGGATATAGTTTGAAAAGTTAAATTAGCTAAAAATCACAAGATGCAATTCAATCCAGAGGCAGTAAATCAATTAATACGGCAGCGCAGGTCTGTTTTCCCCAAAGATTACACAGGCGAAAGAGTAGAAGATACTATTGTAGCGCAGTTGCTGGAAAATGCCAATTGGGCGCCCACCCACAAACTCACCGAGCCGTGGCGGTTCCGCGTGTTTACAGGAGCAGGCTTGCATACTTTGGCCCGCATGCAGGGCGACTGTTATAAAAAAGTGACGGAAGCCAACGGCACGTTTAAAGAAGATCGCTACCAGGCGTTGCTGACCAAACCATTACAATCATCGCATATCATCAGCATCGGCATGAAGCGCGATGAGAAAGCCAGCGTGCCGGAAGTAGAAGAGATCGGAGCTGTCTTTTGTGCGGTGCAGAACATGTACTTGACAGCTACTGCTTACGGCATCGGATGTTACCTGAGCACCGGTGGCGTTACCTATTTCGAAGAAGCAAAACAACTCTTCGGCCTGAGCAAAGAAGATAAACTCATAGGCTTTTTACATTTGGGTATGCTAAAGACTGCACTTCCTGAAGGAAAAAGAAAACCGATTGGAGAGAAAGTAATTTGGGTAAGAGAGTGAGACGCAAGTAGCAAGACGTAAGCAGTAAGACATAAGTAGGAAGATGAATGCATTGTCTCATCCTGATCACGATAATTATCGGGTGACTAAGACTGATTGAATAACTTCACTATTTCTTATCCCGAATAACCCTTACTTTTATCCACTGATCTGTCTTACGCCTTACTACTAATGTCTTTCGTCTAACATCTTACGTCTCTTCCATGAATCACATCCCTACCCAATCCGACATTGAGCAAGCTCATGGGCGTATCAAGGCCTATATTCATCGCACCCCCGTACTCACCTCCAACAGCCTCGATGAGCTGGCCGGCTGCCAGGTTTTTTTCAAGTGCGAAAATTTTCAGAAAGTAGGAGCTTTCAAAGCACGCGGAGCGATGAATGCCGTGCTGTCGTTATCGCGCGAGGAACGGGCGAAAGGAGTAGCCACCCACTCGTCCGGCAACCATGCGCAGGCGCTGGCCAGGGCCGCGAAAATCATGGGCATCAAAGCCTATATCGTCATGCCGCGCACAGCACCCGAGATAAAAAAGAAAGGCGTGAAAGGCTACGGTGGAGAAATTTTTGAATGCGAGCCCACGCTGGCTTCACGCGAGAGCACGCTGGCGGAAGTGGTGAAGAAAACAGGTGCGGTAGAAATACATCCGTTTAATAATTATGATGTGATAGCCGGGCAGGCTACGGCTGCGAAAGAGTTGATCGAAGAAATTTCCGGACTGGATTTTATTATAGTTCCGGTAGGGGGAGGCGGACTGCTGAGTGGCACCGCACTGGCCGCTAAGTACTTTGCACCGAATACAAAAATCATTGCAGGCGAGCCTGAGCTGGCCAACGATGCATGGCGCTCGTTGCGCTCCGGAGAGATTGAGCCGGCCTCACCGCCCACCAGCATTGCCGATGGACTGCTCACTTCGCTGGGCGACAAAACCTTTCCCATCATTCGCGAAAATGTGCGCGAGATCATCACGGTATCCGATAAAGAAATCATTGCCGCCATGCGCTGGATCTGGGAGCGACTGAAGATTACCATCGAGCCATCTTGTGCTGTGCCCTTTGCAGCGGTGCTGAAGGAAAAGGCAACCTTTGCCAACAAGAAAGTCGGCATCATCCTCTCCGGAGGGAACGTAGACTTAAATAAGATGGCCAAACTCTTCGAGTAGTTACGAGCACCCGCACTGGCTACCGCGATGGCGCGAAGTAACCCCCTAACCCCTCACGATATTCGCGATCCCGATTGCTATCGCAACCCTTGCCACAGCCGCTTAGCATTGAGCAGATTCTATCCATCAAGGAATTGCATCTGGTCAAGCATGTGTATCAGGATCTGTTTTTTCTTCACAAGAAGAACGATCAGTCGAAAGCCATTCGTGCCATCGTACAGGTGCCCGTGGAAATTACGGCTTATCTTAACTTAAAAGAAATCAAGGTCATCTATGAAGGTGATTCTATTAAAGAAGTGGTGTTGCCTCACGCACAGCTCAATGCACCTCTCTATAAAATGAATGAACTACAGATTCGGGAAACCCGATCTTTTCAGGTGCATGCCGGTAAAGATCATTATCCCCTGGTAAGCCGATACCTTGGCGAAGTCATTGCTGAACGTATGGAGGTTTTGCGCACCATGGCGGTAGCTAATCGTATCTTACGCCAAGCCGAAGAAGAAGGTAAGGCTTATATTGAAAGTTTGCTGAAGGCCGCGGGTCGTGAAGAGATAAAGATACGAGTGGGAGAAGATTCTCACCTGTAACCCTGAACTCCCCGTCACCCCCCCGCTAGTGCGTGTTTATAACGCGTGCCAGACATATCCCAGAAATTGGTTCGTCCACGAATCAGGCGTGAAGTTGAACATGGTTTGTGAGGACACGAAGTGTTTGGGTTTGATGGCGAACAAACGCTTTATCAACCAGCGGAGCATCTTTGGTAGTTGCCACATTATTGTTGAAATTGAAAATCACTAACCGTGTTGCTTGAAAAATCAAGATGAAGGCCTTAGGCGTGTTATCGGTGTGCGATCATTGACGGTGATGGCTGTTAACGTCACCATTGGCGCAGGAATTTTTGCGCTGCCCGCTGTCGTGGCAATGCAATTGGGCGCATCCGCCATCTGGGCCTATCTTCTATGCGGCCTTCTTATGGTTCCTACGTTACTCTGCTTTGTGGAGCTAGGTACAAAAATAACAACATCCGGAGGTTCCTATGCCTATGTGGAAAAAGCCTTTGGTCCGCTCGCAGGATTTTTAACCAACACACTCTATTGGCTTGGCTATGCCGTCATGACGGATGCAGCCCTTGCCAATGTGATGGTCGACAATCTTGCTACGTTTTTTCCGGTCTTGACGGTGCCGCTTTATCGTGTGGTATTTCTGGCGCTCTTCATGAGCGGTCTTGCTGTGCTCAATGTGATTGGTGTGAAAGAGAGTTCACGTTTTGTTGTTACCATTACACTCATTAAGATAGTACCCTTGTTGTTGCTCATTGTGGTGGGAATTTTCTACGTTGATGTTGATAATTTCAAATCAGAAAACAGCTTTTCGATAACTAATTTGGGAGAAGCATCACTGATTTTGTTTTACGCTTTTGGTGGTGCAGAATCTGTATTGTGTGCAACCGGTGAAATAAAAGAACCAAAGAGAACAATACCGCGGGGTTTATTACTTGGGGTACTGATTATCTTTCTGATCTATGTATTGATACAGATCGTTGCACAAGGTATATTAGGTGATACGCTTGCCTCACAGGCCGCTGCGCCACTGGCGGGGGTAGCGGAAAAAGTTTTTGGACAGTATGGCATGATGTTATTGGTCGCCACAGCGGCTATTTCGTGCTTTGGCACAATTAGCGGAGATTTATTGGTTTGCTCTCGCATTCCTTATGCCGCAGCACGCGATGGCCTGCTTCCCTCGTATCTGGCAAAATTACATCCCCGATTTGCCACTCCCTATCGGTCCATAATCATGTATGCTTTAGTGGGTCTTCTGTTATCTGTTTCCGGAGGGTTCAGGCAGCTGGCCATTATGTCGAGTGCTTCCTTACTGCTCGTTTATGCAGGTGTGATTGCGGCAACGATCCGTTTGCGGGGTATGAAATCCGAAAATTCATTTAAGATACCCGGTGGCCTGACCGTTCCGGTGCTTGCCATGATGGGCACGCTTTGGTTTCTCTCAAATCTTGCAGCGCGTGAGTTCATAGCAACAGGAATTTTTCTAATACTCTTTACGAGTGTGTATTTTATCATGAAGAAAGCCTCTTCAAGCAATGGGCAGCCTTGAACTTTACTTCAATGCATCCCACTCTTCTTGTGCAGCCCAGCCTTGGTTCGTGTCCTCACGAATCAAGATGCCTTGGCAGTCTCGCAAAGAGATTTCTTAGGAGAGGGCGCACAAAAAAATATGTCACACCTTACTTCAATGCATCCCACTCTTCTTGCGTAGCCTTCGACTTCTGGTATTCCATCAACGCCAGCCATACACCGTTGTGTTTCACCAGAAGAATTTCGAAATGAACGTACCCGGCTGCAAGTGCTTTTCCATTCTTATCGATCGAAGTAAAATAAAAAATTCCGGTTTCATGAGCAGTGGCAGGATCGCCTACGCGTTGTGAAAAGCGGAATTCAACATTGTTCTTAGTCTTTCCTGCCTTCGTATCATCGATGCCCGGCTTCCATAGGGCAAGTTGTACATCAATAGGGTTGGCGTATTTATGGTTCCCGGTAGTAAAAACACAGACGGCATCCTTATGATAGGTAGCCTTATATCCTTCAAAGTCACCTTCTCGAACAGTGCGGGATAGTTCCGTAAAATAGTGATTGAGTTCGGTAATGCGTATCGAGTCGGCAGAAGATACGGTTTTACTTATTTGACTGGTAGCAAGCGTTGTTACCATACAAGCGAATAGGACAAGTGAGCTATGAAGGATTATACGTTTCATGGTTTTAAAAGTTTATACTCCGTAACTGATTTACTTAACAAGTATACTGTTAAAAGTTAAGAATCAGTAGCACTCTTTTTTACTTCGTTCTTATCGGTCGCCTGATCAACAGAAATTCACAAACCAAAATTGATACCGTTCTAACATTCCCCTTAGCCCGCCTTGTCACCTTGAGTTCCTATGTCACCCTGAGTTTGTCGAAGGGTGATTGGATAAACCCGATCACATCGATCCACCTGCCATGAATATTCTCAATCCATCTTCGAGGGCCTCCGTCTTCGACAAACTCAGACGGACACGAAGATTTGGGCGGGGGTTGGGCTAACAATAACTAAGTTTGTGCACAAAATTTATTGCCATGACCGAAAGAGAACTGATGAAACTGGAAGCCACCATTCGAAACAAAATGGAAGAAATAAAAAAGCAACGCGTAAGCCTGAAAGATTCTGGTATCGGGAGTTTAATGAATTTATTAAAGAAAGCAGACGAAGCGCTGTATGAAAAGATCTTCCCGGAGTATAAAAAGATGACCGCGGACTATAACATTTTCAAATAACGTTTGGTGTAAGTTGACAACGCAATGTGCATAACCAGTGCCTTCGCTTTGTAACATATTAGCCCCATCTTCGTCACCTACTCAATCACCAGGACCATGAAAAATACATTTACCGAATTTTCCCCCATGAAGTACGCGAGAATAGGGGGCATCATTTATCTCGTCATCATCGCTGCGGGTATCTTTGGTGAGGCCTTCGTGCGCAACACACTGGTGGTGTCGGGTGATGCCGTGGCCACGGCCAATAACATTATCGCTTCTCCGCTGCTGTGGCGCATGGGTATTGCTGTAGATCTGATCATGCAGCTATGTGATATTCCCTTAATGCTGATCTTTTATGTATTGCTGAAACCGGTAAACAAAAATCTCGCGTTAATGAATCTGCTTTTTAATGTGATTCAAACCGCAGTGTTGGTGGTCAATAAACTCAATCTCCTGATCCCGTTGTTTTTGCTGGGAAATGCAGCGTACCTCAAAACAGTAGACCCTCAGGTGCTTCAGTCGCTGTCTTATATGTTTATAAATCTGCACGGCTACGGCTTTGGCGTGGGCCTCATCTTTTTTGGTCTGGTGTGTCTGGTGGAAGGTCATTTGATTTTCAGGTCAGGTTTCTTACCCAAAACGCTGGGGCGGCTGCTGCAATTGGCAGGAGTGTGCTACCTCACCAATAGTTTTGCCTTACTTCTTGCCCCAAGCCTGGCCGATACATTATTTCCTTTTGTGTTGCTGCCGCCCCTGGTGGCAGAACTGTCCCTTGCCTTATGGTTGGTGGTGAAAGGTGTGGATGTTTCCAGGTGGAAACAATGGAGTTCCTAAGCCTTGGTTCGTATCTCCGTGAATCAAGAGTAATGTTTAAAATAGTGGTTCGTGAGGATACGAAACACGGGATAGAGACTTCTGCCGCGAATTAACCCTGAGGTTGAATTCAAAAAGATTTGGGGAACAAGTGCAGCAGCAGATTTAAATAATACTGTACTATACGTAAATTGCAATTCGTTGGGTAGTTGGCATATTTTTGACAATGGATTTATTCAATCATCAATATCAGGATCTACGATGAACATGCAGATAATAACCAATGATTGAAACAGATGCCAGAAAATTCCAATAAGATAAACACCTATACCAGACTCAATTAAATTAAAAATATAGGCCAGTTGCAATAAAAATATAAGGGTGGATAAGCAAAGCATAGTAAGCCGAATTTTAATCGAAGAGCTCTGATCAACAAACAGCACCAGAATACCTTGCGCAAGGGTGAATAGACCAAGAACCCCGCCACACCACATCCATAATTGTCTTTCATCCGAAACAAACTCCAGGGCTAAAAGCGGCAAACAACTATAAACAAATGCCTGCAGGGTGTGACTGATAATACCCTGGTATAATCTTACATTCCAACCTTTCTTAGATCGTTTCCTGAATTCAGCGACAATCGCTGAAAAAGCTAAAATCGCAATTGAGGACTGAATGAAGGTATGCAGTAATTCCATAGGTATGCATGGCAATATGGCAAAGATAAACTACGCGAAAAAAACCCTGGCCGTATAAATTTTCCCCTCCGTTATTTCTTCGAAGAGTGGATTGAAAGGGTTTGAGTAAGACGACCCCCTAACTCCCGCCAGCGGGGGAAACTATGAAAACACGAACCACGGGATAGAGCTTGTCCCCCTCCGTGAGGGGGTAGGGGGAGGCATTACTTGCCATGGCAGCAGAGCCGGAGGAGGTGTATAAAGGAAAGAAGAAATAAGTATTTTCTTTCTTCGAAGAGTGGATTGAAAGGGTTGAGTAAGACCACCCCCTAACCCCCGCCAGCGGGGGAAACAATTAGGTGAGTTCCTACCCTTCAAAATGTGTAACTTCATAGTGTCATCAATAGTCGTACATGAAAATCAGTAAAGAAAAGCAAGAACAAATTTTATCCACCATTGGCTTACAGTTAAGCTTGCACAGTATTTCGTATAACGAAAGTCAGTTTAAGAAATATATTTCACGGGAATACAGCAACTCCAAACGCAAACAGAGTGACGAAATTTATCGCATGTTTGAAATCACACTTCTCCACACGGATTCGGGATTGCGAATGGTTTACACGACAACGGAAAGTTATTATGGTGACAGTGATGAATACAAGCTGATCTCTCTATTCATCATCACCCGGTCACAAAAGCAAATTGAAATAATGAATGTTGATTTCAACAAAAAATTATTTTTTACAACAAACGAAATAATACCCTTTGCCGAAGTGGATGCTCTTCTTATGGAATAGAAGTAATGACGCTTACCAATAGAAAGAAATTACGCTATAGTGATACCCACCATCTGCAGATTATCAATCAAGTCAATCGAATCGGCAATTGCCGGATCCGTTTTCCTGTAGCGGCATAGAGGGCATTGCAAAGCGCAGGAATAAATGGAGGCACGGGAGGCTCTCCAACGCCCGTTGGTTTTTCAGTGCTCTCCATAATATGTACTGCTGTTTCATAAGGTGCATCGGGCATGCGGGCTACGAGATAATTATGAAAGTTGGACTGCTGAACGGCACTATGGCTTACCGTGATTTCACTTTTCAATGCAATACCGGCCGCAAAGGAAGCACCCCCTTCAAATTGTGCTTTGATGCGCTCAGGATTGACCGGCACTCCGCAATCCACGACATAATCTACTTTTGAAATATTGATTTTGTTATTTTCATCGACTGTAACTTCAACTACACAGGCTACATAGGTGAGAAAACTTCGATGAACAGCAATTCCCTGGCCGCTCCCTTTCGGCAAACTCTTTCCCCAATTGGATTTTTCTTTCACGGTCTCAATCACTTTTCTAAACCGCGCAGTGTTCCATGGAAAGTCTTCCATCTTCTCGCCATGATTAGAATTCTCTGCTCCCAGCAACTTGGGATCAATCATTCGATCTTCTCCCAGCAGGTCGAGAATGTTTTGAACAGGATCAACACCACGCGCTTCTGCTATTTCATCTACCGTGCATCCAATGGCAAAGGCGTGGTGAATATTGGATACCGATCGCATCCATCCAATACGGATTTGTGTCTTGGCTTCCTGCGTCTCGCAACTAATGTTATCAATAGCATAGGGTAAGTCAATCATACCGAGGCTAAGTTCACCACCACTCGGCTCAACTGATTTAGGATCGGCCGTACCTCCGATGGAAGGAAATACCGAACGATGCAGCCACGCGGTAACTTTATTGTTTTCATCGATACCGACTTTTACGTGTTGTGCAGAGGGAGAATGGTAGAAGCCATGTTGAATGTCATCTTCCCGTGTCCACAGTATTTTAACAGGAGCGCCTATGTTTTTAGAAATGAGTGCGGCCTCTACAACAAAATCCGGTTTAGACTTTCGCCCGAAGGCTCCGCCTAAAAGCGTAATGTTTACCGTCACGGATTTCAAATCAATACCCAATGACTCTGCCAGTGATTTCCTCACGCCCTGTGGATCTTGAACGGGTGCCCATACTTCGCACGTGTTATCATGAAAGTTGGCCAGCGCGCAAGGTGTTTCCATAGACGCATGCGCCAAGTGTGGGACGATATAATCAGCCTCTATGATTTTTTTTGCTTTACTCAGCGCTTTGTAAACGTCACCATTGGTTCTTCTTGCTTTCCCTTTTGTCTTTGCATGCTTCAGCATCTCGTTGCTGAACTTCAGCGAGTCATAATCGGCATTGATGCCCTTGTTCCATGTTACCTCCAATGCATCGCGACCCTTCATGGCAGCCCATGTATTTTCCGCTACTACTACTACGCCACCTAATGGCTTGTTGAAATTGGTGGGAAAACCAGGCGCATCTAAGGAGAATACCTTTATCACTCCCGGAACTTTCAGAGCAGCATCCGGATTGAAAGACTTCAAACCGGCACCTGCTTCCGGATTACGTTTGATTACCGCATACTTTGTATTGGGAAGTTTAGTGTCGTAGCCAAATTTTGCCTTCCCCGTGACAATGTCTTTCAAGTCAACAATGGAGCTTTGCTTGGTGATGTACTTAAAATCTTTAGGATCTTTTAACGTGATCGCACTTTCTTCAGGAATGGGAAGAGCGTCTGCTTTCTCTGCGAGATAGCCAAATCCAAACGCTTTGCCGGAACTGTGCACTACTTCATGATGTTGTGCTTTACACTCCGACACTGCTACGCCCCACTCTTTGGCGGCCGCTTGTTCCAGCATTAACCGAACAGTCGCTCCTGCTTTGCGCATCGGTGTATAAAACATTCGCACACTATACGAGCCATCTGTATTTTGATCACCGTATTTTTCATCGCCCTGAGCTTGCTCTACTTTCACGCGGCTCCAGTCTGCTTCCAGCTCATCGGCCATCACCAGCGGAAGACTGGTACGTATACCCGTTCCCATTTCAGAACGATGTGCAAGTAAGGTCACATCGCCATTGCCGTTGATGCTGATAAAAAAGTTGGGAGAAAAGACAGCTGCTGGATTGCCCGTTAATTTTTTTGAGTTATCTGTGCAACTCAACTGAATGCCCAGCAACAAGCCTGTCATGCCAACCGAAGTGGATTTAATGAAATCCCTGCGACTGACTTTATAAATTTTGTGATCGAAAGTTTCTGTTTTCATCAGGCGTTTCCTTTAGCGGCAGTTTTGATTGCATTTCTAATTCTTTCATACGTACCACACCGGCAGATATTCCCCGCCATGGCCAACTCAATATCGTCATCAGAAGGGTTTGGATTTTTTTCAACCAGGGCAATAGCTGACATGATTTGTCCGGTTTGGCAGTATCCGCATTGGGGTACATTTTCATCCATCCAGGCTTGTTGAATGGGATGTAGTCCCGCTTCGGAGATGCCTTCTATCGTAGTAACTTTCTTTTCGCCAATGTCGGAAATCGGAGTGGAGCACGAACGAATCGCATTGCCGTCAACATGAACCGTACAGGCACCGCACATCGCCATGCCGCATCCAAATTTTGTTCCGGTTAAGTCGAGATGATCACGGAGTACCCACAGGAGTGGAGTTTCCGGCACGGCTTCAACCTCATGGTTTTTGCCATTGATATTGAGTTGATAAGTAGCCATTGGATTGGGTTTAATTTCAAGGTAAGAAATTAAACACTTATTAATTGAACAGAATTACATTTTGTTTAGTCGGCCAATTAATAATCCTAAAAGAAAGGCAAACCGTCAATCGTTACGTATTCTGCATGGCCACCTGTCCTAGGTGTGAAGCTTTGTGACTGACGCGACTGAGCATCACATTAAGTTTATTGCGCTGAGGTTCTTTCTTAAAATCTTCTTCGGTCACAACCATATGGCGACTATGCCAATCATTTTCGCTCATGGATTTGAATGTGTGATCCAGTTTGGAAACAATTGCTTTCCATTGGGTAGTCAATTCTTCCTTAGTAAGATGTCCGGTCTGGTTAGTGCCCCGTTCGTGATGATAAATTTTAGCCAGTTCAGGAAACATTCTTTTGCCGATGCCAAAAAGTTCGAGGAGGGCATCATCCGTATCTGCCAGATGTCCTATCAGCCATGAGGGTGAGTTGCCGTTTGGCACAATCGATTTATTGTAATTTTCAACACTAAGTGTATCTAATACTTTTTGCATTCTGCGATTGTACGTGTCCCACTGGATAAGGCAAATTTCGATAGTAGTCATGGAGAGTTGGTTTGGTTTAGTAAAAGGTAAAGCTAATGGGGAGTTAACACTAATCCCGGGTGTCAAGTTCAACATCTCACTTGATTTGGGGTCAGCGAAATCTGTGTAATTTCGTCAACAACTTTTCCGGGGTCTCGTTCCAACTAAATCAAATCCACCTGCCAAGGTTAAAAATTACTTTATCATAGCCCTTAGAAGCTTTTTAAAGTATAAGTCATTTGCTTATGAAGTGGTGAGTTTTGAAAACCGAGGATGAAGCAACAACCAATTTCTAGAGTTTATAAAAAATGATTAGTCCGAACTACATTGACAGGATGATAAAAGGCAATCATGGCGTAGCGATCAAAGTATTTATGTTGGAGATGCCCTAGTATTTTCTTGCAGCTATCGTCAGAAACAATGGTTTCGATTTTTATATTTTCACCTTCCCATTGATTATCCCTTAATCCGTGCAGCCCTTTTCCAGAAACGGCTGATGAAGTATAACCCTTTGCGCCCATTTCTAAAATTTCTTTTTCAATGGAAGCCGCCAGTACTTCTTCTGCGATGATCGTTAATAAGTTGAGATTGTCCATATAAAGGATCAGTTAAAAATCAGTTTTGCAATTTCATAGTAAAGCGGCAACCCAAGCATAATATTGAACGGAAATGTTATGGCCAAGGCGGACGTAAGGTAGTAGGAAGGATTTGCTTCCGGCAGTGCAACGCGGCAAGCTGCCGGTGCCGCTATGTAGGACGCGCTGGAGGCTAAGATGCCCAGGATGGTTGCACCTCCGATGCTTAAGCCGGCTAAACGGCCCAGGTAAATTCCAATGATTGCATGAAGGATGGGAAAGAGAATCCCGAACCCGATAAGGAAAGCTCCTCCTTTTCTTAGGTCAGATAATTTTCTTCCTGCTACTAATCCGGCCTCTAATAGGAAAAGAGTTAACACTCCTTTAAAGGGAACATCAAACAATGGAGCTACCTGATCCCAACCCGTGTTGCCCACTAAAAATCCAATGATCAAAAAACCTATTAATAACAAACTGCTTTTACCCGCAAGCAATTCACGCGCAATTTCCTTGAGCGGCACTTGTGTTTCGCCATTAGGGGACGGTGCATTAATTCTTGCCAGTAAAATACCAATGAGTATAGCAGGTATCTCCATCATGGCAAGCATGCTGGGCATAAATCCTTCATAAGGAATCTTTAATGTATCATGAAAGGCGAGCGCTGCACTAAAGGTGACAGCAGAAACAGAACCGTAATGGGCAGCCAGGGCAGCTGCATTGGGTACATCAAATTTTCCTGTCCTGCGCATCAGCCAATAAGTCCATAATGGAATGGTACAACACAATCCGATGGCGACCAGAGAAGGCTGCCATACTTCTGAAAATGTTGCCAGTGATAATTTATAACCCCCTTTCATACCGATTGCAATCAATAGATAAATCGTAAGCGATTGATACAATGAATCCGGGAATTTTAAATCGCTCTTGACACGTGATGCAATGATTCCAAGCAGGAAGGCAAGCACCATCGGAGATAAGATACTGGTTAGCATGAATGGATTAATTTAGGTTATTCAAAAAATTCAATCTCTCCGGAATTGAGATCGTAAAGGGCTCCGATTATTTTGATGGATCCTTCCCGTACACGTTTTGCCAGCACAGGTTCCAGTCCTTTAAGTTGCTCTACTTGCATTGCTATATTTTCTCGAATGGCAGCATCAAGCAAACTTGAAGGTTCTTTTTTCTTAGCCTTTTCAACGGCAGGTTTGATTGCGTTGATTAAGGTTATGATATGACCGGGTACTTCCGGTAAGCTGACAGCGGCATTCACCGCACCGCACTTGGTATGCCCCAGCACAACGATCAGTTTCGTGCCTAAAATTTCCTCCGCAAATTCAATACTTCCCCAGGAGGCGTAGCTTGATACCTGACCGGCCGTGCGAACGATAAAAAGATCGCCAAGGCCTTGATCAAAGATGATTTCGTTAGGTACTCTAGAATCAGAGCAACCTACAATAGTAGCAAAGGGATATTGGCCTTCTGAAACTTCTTTGATGCGGGAGAAATCCTGACGGGGTTTTGAGGATTTGCCTGTAACAAAGCGTTTGTTCCCCTCTTTTAACCGGGCCAATGATTCCTCTGGAAAAATCCGGGTTTGGGCAAATGCTACCGAACTCGTACAGCAAACCATGACGATGATGCTTAGAAATAATTTCCCTTTGCTCATGTTATTATTTTTTACGGGGGCAAATCTGAAAAGAGAAATCCATACTTTTTTATTTATCTTTCTAATGTTATACATAACATTTACTTATGAATTATACGTTGAATCAACTTCAGATTTTTTTGAAGATCACCCAGACGCAAAGTGTTACGAAGGCTGCAGAAGAATTGCACTTGACGCAACCCGCAGTGTCTATTCAATTAAGAAATTTTCAGGACCGGTTTGATATTCCGTTAACCGAAGTGGTGGGCAGAAAAATTTACATTACTGATTTTGGTAAGGAAATCGCTGAATCAGCAGAGAGCATTTTGAACCAAGTTCATACGATTAATAATAAAACCCTGAAATACAAAGGTCAATTAGCGGGGAGATTAAAGCTGTCTGTGGTGTCTACGGGGAAATATGTAATGCCCTACTTCCTGTCAGCATTTATTAAGCAGCATTCGGGAATAGAATTATTAATGGACGTTACGAACAAAACCCGGGTAGTAGAAAGTTTAGAAAATAACGAGGTTGATTTTTCTTTAGTCTCGATTCTCCCTGCTACGCTAAATATTGAGAAGCTGGATTTGCTTCAGAATAAATTATATCTGGTAGGTAATACCGAACAGAAATTTAAAAAATCATCTTATGCGAAAGACATATTCAAAAATCTACCTCTTATCTATAGAGAGAAAGGTTCGGGGACACGTCAAACGATGGAGACTTTTATTGAGCGTAACAACATTCCAGTGCTGAAAAAAATGGAGCTTACTTCGAATGAAGCCGTTAAACAAGCCGTGCTGGCCGGCCTTGGATATTCTATTATGCCGCTGATAGGAATAAAAAGTGAATTGCGTGACGGGGACTTACAAATAGTTCCTGTGACCGGGCTGCCGATAAAAACAGTTTGGCGTTTGATTTGGCTAAAAGGCAAAAAGCATTCTCCCGTGGCTACAGCATTTGTGGATCACATAAAAAGGGAAAAGTCAACTATTGTTCAAAATAGCTTTGACTGGTACGAGCAATATTCCTGAATGATTTCGCGTAACATCACATCTTTATATAATCTTGATTATATTTCTGTCTGTTAACACATCGTATGGAAAGCATTGTCGTCATTATTCTGATCGTCCTTGTTTTATTTCTTGTTTTTAAAATTATTAAAACACTTTTCAAATGGCTATTGATTGGCATTGTGGTGGTGCTGGCCATTGCCTACTTCTCCAATCCGGATGAATTTCAGCATAAAAAAGGCCTGAAGGAGTTAACGAAGAATCTGTCGGTGGAAATTAAAGACAATGCTATTCAGGTGGACAACTACAAAGTTTTTTCACTGACCAAAGTGAAGACTGATGGCAAAGAAAAGATCACGGGTGTGGGTGCCTTTGGTAAAGTGTGGTATTTTGATGATCTCAAAGATCATTTCAAAAAATAGTAATATCCAAAACTAATAATCTAACGCTATCGCGAGTATCTTCGAAGAAAGCGCGAGGCACGAAGCGATCCCCTAAAGTTCTCCAACTCCAGCGTAACTCCAATTACATTAAGACTTTCTTGATCTTCGTAGGATGACTTAGTTTATAGTCAACTTCCTGGGAATTAAGATTAAGCTTTCGGTTAACATAGCCCTTCGTATATTCTTTTATTCTGGCTTCAAATTCAACGATTGCACCTTCTATAAGTACTACCTTCTCAAATCCTTTAGTATAGCTAAACCATACATGATCAGCTACCATGTTGCTGGTTTCCAGATCGACAATGTTTTTTAACAACACGGTCTCTTCAGTATATCCTTTAAAATTTGTCTTCTTACCAATACGTCCAAAAATGGCCCTGAATCTTTTCCGTTTCCCCTCTTCGGTCGCAAGTTTTTTTCTCATGCGCAAGTAAGATCAGACTAATCCTAATTCCTTTTCTTCAATTGATCAAACCTGGATTTGGTAATTTTTTTTGGAAATACATTATCCTTCAAATTAGTATCAGCCGTTTCAGCGTTGGGATCGATGACAACATGGGTTACTTCTTTTTCTTTCACGAAGATTTTTTTAATCTCTTGCTCATTGTCTCGCCATATCTCGGCCGGCAACCGTTCAATTTCTTTTGATCCGTCTTTGAAGGTCCACTCAATGATGACTGGTGAAACAAGACCACCATTGTTCTTCAGCGTGATTTCATAGATATTTTTTCCTTCCAGATTCTGTCGGATACCGTTGTCATCCACTTTATTCAGAAATTCTCCATATTCATTACCCGGTGTGTTGATCATGTTAAACTCCTGAGGTCCATTACCAAAGTCATTTGCTTTTCCTTTGGCGGAACTAGCCTCCAGATCTCCGGCTTTCACTTTTACATTTTTCTTTTCAGGATTGGCCTGAGGTATTTTTACTTTAAACCATTTCACCTCGTCCAGCTCCAGATCAACATTGTCAGTGGTATAGAACCATCCTCGCCAGAACCAATCCAGATCAACGGCCGAAGCATCTTCCATGGTACGGAAAAAATCAGCAGGTTTTGGATGTTTGAAAGCCCAGCGTTGTGCATATTCTTTAAATGCTTTATCGAATAACTCGTGACCCATGACGGTCTCCCGTAAAATAGTGAGGGCTGCGGAGGGCTTTTCGTAGCCATTTTCTCCATGATACTTTGCCTGGTTATCTGCGGAAGCCATCACCGGCCTCATCATTGATTTTTCCCCGCGCATGTAAGGAGCAATTCCTTTCGGGGTTTCAGAAAGCACGTCAATATCAGGGTAACGTTCTACTTTAGTCTCTTTTTCCAGAAAAGTATTCAACCCCTCATCCATCCAGGTGGATTGGCGCTCGTCCGAATTAACGATCATGGGAAAGAAGTTGTGACCGACTTCGTGCACAATGACGGCTATCATCTCGTCAGCCGTACGATCTGAATAAGAGCCATCCTTGTTAGGCCTTCCATGATTAAAGCAGATCATCGGATATTCCATACCAATACTGGCGGTATGCACAGAGTAAGCGGTAGGGTAGGGATACTCAATAGTGCGTGCTGAATAAACTTCTAATGTATTCTTAATCGCCATCGTGGATTCCTTTTCCCAAAGGGGGTTACCTTCTTTCGGATAAAGTGATTGTGCCAAAGGAGTTTTGTCACCAATTTTTACCGCCATCGCATCCCAGATAAACTTGCGCGAGGAAACAAAAGCGAAATCACGAACATCCTCTGCTGCAAATTCCCAGGTACTTTTCTTTTTCGATCTTTCTTTTTCCTTTTTACGCGCTTCTTGCTCTGTTACTATCAGCACGGGCTGGTTAAATGTTTTTCGAGCTTTCTCAAATCGATCTTGCTGTTCTTTGGTTAAGACTTCTTTGGGATTTTGCAGCCAGCCGGTAGCGCCTACAATATGATCAGAAGGTACAGTAATGCGTACCCGGAAATTCCCAAAGGCCAGAGTAAATTCTCCAACGCCAAGGAACTGTTTGTTTTGCCAGCCTTCGTAGTCGTCAAACACACACATGCGGGGATACCATTGCGCAATGGTATATGAATAATTACCATCTTCAGGGAAAAATTCATAGCCGCCTCTTTGATCTTCAAATTTCATGCGATCGTATTCCGTGTAACTCCAGTCTACCGAAAAAGAATAATTTTCTCCTGTCTTTAATGGAGTGAGTAGATCAACCCGCATCATGGTTTGATTGATCAGGTAAGGAAGATTATTGCCAGAAGCAGCATCGGTTACTTTCTTAATTGTATATCCTCCAGTATAATCATAACCGTCTACCGCATTAGCGAAAGAACGCATTGGAATAGAATCCCTTACCCGGCTGGGGGCCGTGGCCTGCATCATACTATTTTTAGCGAGGATGTTTTGATCGAGCTGCAACCAGAGATAAGACAAGGATTCAGGTGCGTTATTATAATACGTGATCGTCTCGGATCCGGTGACCAATTGCGTATCATCATTTAATTCAACATTGATCACGTAATCAGCGCGCTGCTGCCAGTAAGCAGGACCTGGAGCACCTGAACCGCTGCGATAATTATTAGGCGTAGGCAACAGTTGATCCAGTTGCTCAAATTTTCCTTTCGACTGTTGCGCCACAGCTTGGCTAAAAACACAACACAACATCAAGATCATTATTCTCTTCATATCCATTCAATAGGCAGGATTACTTCCCTTTCTTTTTCAGCTCATCAAATTTGGAAGGCTGAATCACTTTAGGAAAAATATTATCATCGGTATTAATGTCTGCGATTTCTTTCATCGGATCAAGTATGATATTCACCACCTCCTTATCTTTGGCAAAAACTTTTGTCACGGTACTTTCATTAGTTCTCCAGATTTCTGCAGGAATGCGTTCGATTTCTTTGCTGCCGTCTTTGTAGGTCCATTCAATGATGACGGGCATTATAAGTCCACCTTTGTTGGTGAATGTCACCTCATAGAAATTTTTATTTTGAAGTTTTCCAATGATGGCTTTGTCGTCTACTTTATTTTGAAACTCCTGATACAAGCGCGCATCCGTAGGAATGATTGAAAATGGCTGAGGGCCGCTGCTGAAGTCATCATCTTTCTTACCGCCACCCTCACCAGAAGCCAGATCGCCTTTCTTCACTGATTTATTCTTGTTTTCAAGATCATTGGTTTCCTTGCGCAGGGTATACCACTTCACTTTATCAATCGACTGGTCGCAATTATCCGTGGTATAAAACCATCCTTTCCAAAACCAATCAAGATCTACCGCAGAAGCATCTTCCATCGTGCGAAAAAAGTCTGCCGGCTTCGGGTGTTTAAAGGCCCAGCGCTGTGCGTATTCCTTAAAGGCTTTATCAAATAATTCAGGGCCCATGATTGTTTCGCGGAGTATGTTAAGTGCGGTAGCACATTTGGCATATTGCTCTGAACCATAATTACTCATCACCACATTGTCCGCAGAAACCATGAGCGGACGTTGAATAGATTTATCTCCCTTCATGTAGGGAACAATTTGATTAGCTGGTCCACGGTCATTGGGCATGGTTGGATAATTTTCAACCTCTGTTCGATATTGAATAAAGGTGTCAAATCCCTCATCTTGCCAGGCCCATTGCCGCTCATCGGAATTGATAATCATGGGGAAAAAATTATGACCTACTTCATGAATGATAACTCCGATCATTGCCCATTTCTTATCGTCAGAGAAGGTCCCGTCTTTATTGGGCCTCCCACCGTTAAAACAAATCATGGGATACTCCATCCCTATGCTGGCAGTATGTACCGAAATGGCCACAGGATACGGATAGTCGATCGTATATTTTGAATAAGTTGTAATGGTATTCTTTACTGCTTTAGTAGACTCTTTTTCCCATAGAGGATTACCCTCTTTAGGATAGTATGACATGGCCAGTGTGGTGCCGGTTCCAATCTTTACGGCTTGTGCATCCCAGATGAACTTACGCGAAGAAGAAAAAGCAAAGTCCCGGACATTGCTGGCATGGAACTCCCATGTTTTCTTTTCGGTGGAGCGTATCTTTTCTTTTTTCGTAGCTTCCTGTTGGTTGACGATAATAACCGGAGCATCAAAGGATGTTTTCGCTTTCTCGAATAATCCTTGCTGTTCGGTGGTTAAAACTTGCTGAGGATTTTGTAAAATACCGGTAGCGGCAACAATATGATCTGCGGGTACGGTGATGCGCACTTTATAATTTCCAAAGTTGAGGGTAAACTCACCTTGTCCTAAAAACTGTTTGTTCTGCCATCCCAGATAATCATCGTACACACACATGCGTGGGAACCAATGCGTGATACAGTACAGGAAGTTATCATCTGCTGGAAAATATTCCATTCCACCTCTTCTGCCAGCTTCACGTTCATTGAGTCGGTTGCTGACAAAATAAGACCACGCTACAGAAAAGTTGAAATGCTCTCCGGGCTTTAAAGGCTGTGGCAAATCCACACGCATCATGGTATGATTGATCGTATAAGTTAAATCTTTCCCTTCCTTATCTTTAACAAACTTAATTTTATAGCCGCCTACATAGTTACCATAGATGTCCAGGTTTTGCTGAATTTTGGAAGTAAGGATTGAATCTTTCAATGCGGAGGTCTTGATCTGATCAGTAAGATTGCCATCCGCAAGAATATTTTGATCTAACTGCAGCCAGATGTATTTTAAAGCGTCTGGTGAATTGTTGTGATAGGTAATTTTTTCTGAGCCCGTGACTTCATGAGTCGCATCATTTAGCGTGACATCAATTTCATAATCAGCTTGCTGCTGCCAATACTTAGGGCCGGGAGCTCCGGAGCCTGATCTGTATTCATTGGGCGTAGGCAGGGCCTGATCCAGTTGTTCGAACTTACCTTGCCATTTAGTTTCCTGTGCAAAAGTGAACTGACAAACCGAAAGCAGAAAGAAAAGAGTGAGAATACGATTCATAATAAGTTTAAGGAAGTTAATTACCAGAAAATTTTGTCTTTAATAAGGAGTAGGGCAATCCCACCAATGGCAGAAGACACGACCATCTTCCAATCTCTGCGGTTTGCCCGTAATAAATCAAGTACAATAAGGGTCATGAGCAGGAATATACCAACAACAATTATTTGTCCGAATTCCAGGCCTACATTAAAGGCAAATAAGGGGGATGCGATACTGCTGGCTTTTCCAAGGATAGCGCGTAAGTAGTTAGAAAACCCCATCCCATGAATTAATCCAAAGAAGAGGGCAAGAAAGTAATTGGTTTGAACAGGCCCCCTGGAAGGAATTATTTCTTTGGTAAAAAGATTGGATACACAGGTGATAAGAATTGTGACGGGGATAAGAAACTCAATGAGTGCTGTGTTGAAAGAGATGAGTTGCAATGTAGCCAGGGCTAATGTTATAGAATGGCCGATGGTAAATGCAGTAACTAGAATAAAAATACGTTTCCAATCGTGAGCCGTGTAAATAGCGCACAAGGCCAGCACAAAAAGAATGTGATCATACCCGTTCACATCCAGAATGTGATCCTTGCCAAGACCAAAATAGAGCTGAAATTCATTCATCGTGAAAAAGGAAGTGCAAGTATAAGGGTTAAACATGAGATGTGACAGGTCGTCCATGTTTTGATACTGAAATGGATGGCCCTATTTTTGAACAACCTGTTACTATCATGATCAGTCTATTTTGCTCCATTTTCCTTCTTCTGCACCCGATCCATTTATCGGTATCAGAGATTAACTATAGTGAGAAAGATAAGGCGCTGCAAATCACCTCGCGTATTTTTATTGACGATCTGGAAACTTCAGTTCGGAAAAAAACTAATCAACCTGAGCTGGACATCCTCAAACCGAATGCAGGACAAACTACTGATCAATTGGTGAGTGCGTATATCAATGATCATTTTAAGATTAAGCTTGATGGCAAGCCACAGAAACTAAATTACCTGGGACACGAGATTGAAGATGCGGCCATCATCTGTTACATTGAAATTGAAAAAGTGAAAAAATTCAAGATACTGGAGGTGCTGAATGACATCATTCAGGAAACGCATGAAGATCAGTCTAACCTCGTTCATGTAAGCTACCAAGGGCCTGTTAAAAGTTTACGCTTGACGCGGGATAAGCCCGTAGACATCCTTACCTTTGAAAGCAACTAAAAAGCAATAGAACATGCGACAGAAAATTGTAGCCGGCAACTGGAAAATGAACAAGACCCTGGAGGAGGCTCAGTCCCTTACTTCCGAATTGATGGGCTTGATAGCCGCGGAAGTAAAGAATAATGCGAAAGTAATTTTGTGTGTACCCTTTCCTTATTTACAGACGATAAAAAAGCAGTTAGGAAATAACAGCACAATTGCAGTGGGGGCACAAAATTGCAGTGAGCATGAATGGGGCGCTTATACCGGTGAGGTTTCTGCTCCTATGCTCAAGTCATTGGAGATTCCTTTTGTGGTAGTAGGCCACAGTGAACGCAGACAATATTTTGGTGAAGATGAGAAACTATTGGCTAAAAAAGTGGATAAGGCTTTAGTCTTTGGACTAACGCCCATCTTCTGTTGTGGTGAGCCATTGGAAATACGAGAGAAGGGTACGCATGAATCTTTGGTGAAGAAGCAAGTAGAAGAAAGTCTTTTTCATCTAAGTGCTGAAGCATTACAGAAAGTAGTGATAGCCTATGAGCCCGTTTGGGCTATTGGCACCGGCAAGACCGCCACGTCACAGCAAGCACAAGATATGCATGCTGTGATTCGTCAGCACCTTGCATCAAAGTATGGAAATACAGTAGCACAAGAAATAGCTATTCTTTATGGAGGAAGTGTGAAAGCTGATAATGCCAAAGAACTATTCTCTTGCCCGGATGTGGATGGAGGTTTAGTAGGTGGAGCTTCTTTGAAAGCAAGAGAGTTTGTGGAGATTGTTAAAGCTGTTTAAAGAATGGTTTGCTGGATTTAGGTTAATCAAATATCTTTCTTATCAACTCCGGCTTGCTTAAGAATAGCATTATAAGTTCCTAACGGTAGGTCTTTTTTGTGCAGAGGGACAACGGTCATTTTTTTCAGAGCAGCATGATAGAAAATGTGATGACTCCCGTTTATTCTCTTCAATACAAAACCACGACTCTCTAAAATCCTGATGATTTCCTTAGGAGTCATTTTGGATTAAGCAGAAATCGCGATAGAGTATTCAAAGGTTGAGCTATCGTCTGGGATACGTTCATTATTTTCTCTTAGCACTGCTACATATCCTTCAATGGCTTCCTTGGCCATGGCGAGAGAATGCTCCAAATTCTCTCCATAGGTTATACAACCGGGTAGTGATGGGACAGTAACGGTAAATCCACCCTCTGGCTCCTCATTCAATAGTACTCGGTAGGTTAGAATCTTTTTTTCCATGTGAAATCAAAGTTATTCAAAAAATCAATCATCTTAAAAACTTATCCATGTCAAATACCCATCTTTGAACTTTGGAAGATTCAATTAGAAAATGGCAAAATTGAAAGTTGATCATTAACCGCTATGTACCACACCCGCCTTCAGGTTATTTGCGATCCTGAGTATGCCGAAATCCTCATGGCAGAGATTGCCGAAGTAGGATTTGATTCTTTCCTGGAGACTGACAAAGGTTTTGAAGCATACGTTGAAAATGATCACTTTGATAAAAAACAGCTTGCCGACATTCAACTGAAGTATCAGCATGTAAAACCTCTCATCTTATTTGAAGACCGTATCCAAAAGCAAAACTGGAATGAAGAATGGGAGAAAAGTCTTCAACCCATTATTGTTGAAGGTCAATGCCTTATCCGCGCAGAGTTTCATAAGATCGAAAAAAAGTATCCATACGAAATAATTATCACGCCAAAAATGTCTTTCGGTACGGGTCATCATCAGACCACGTATCTAATGATTAAAAATCAGCTGCAGATAGATCATGAAGAGAAGCGCGTGATGGATGCCGGGTGTGGCACGGGAATATTATCCATTATGGCAAGCAAACGCGGAGCAAAATCAGTTGAGGCATTTGATATCGATGAATGGAGTGTAATCAATGGACACGAGAATATAGAAAACAATCAGTGCCGCAATATTCATCTTCAGCAAGGCAAAATCGATGACTTGAAGTTTCAGGGAACGTTTGACATCATTCTCGCTAACATCAACAAGAATGTGCTTTTGGCGGAACTGCAAGCGTATAGTGATTATCTTCAACCATCAGGTCAACTGTTGCTCAGTGGATTTTATACTTCAGACATCGATGATCTGATAAAGAAAGCTTCTGAATTTCATTTTAAGGAAGTTCAAAGGGATGATAAAGAAACCTGGGCAGCCCTGCTCTTGCAAAAGACGTAAATCGTAAAATCTTCGTTATAAATTCAAGCTATTTACCCTTTCCAAGCCGGAATGAGGTAAAAGCCCTAAGCGAACTCGATGGAGTTAGCACATTCCCTAATTATTTACGAATTTCAAGGTTTTGACTGCGTGAAGAAGGTTTTATCACTTTTAAGTTTGCTTTTCGTGGCGGTCTCTACGGCCTTTGGCCAGGGGAATGACCAGCCCTATCAACATACTTTTCAAGATAGTATTCGCCTTGTGCTAGAGAATACCAAAAATGCAGATGCCATTACCGTAGGTTCCGGCTTTGGCACTGTATGGGCAACTCTCGGACCCGATCAGCAAAGGACAATAAGAACACAGACGAAGGTGATGAAGAAGAAGCTCTATAAACTTCGTCCTCACCTTGTCAATTATTTTGGAGCGATTGCCGATGCCATCAATCTGGAAAAAACAGACGCAGCTCGTCTTACCAATTATCTGTTGGTTGCAGGTAAGGTGATTGACAAAGAAAATCCAAGTAAGGCCAATGAATTCTTTAGACAAAGCCGCGATTTTTTCGAAGAGCATGCACTGAATAATACAAAGTACTATCGCCTTAAAGTTCTTAATGATGAATATCGATTTGACTACATTGAACTCCCGGTTTTTTCTTCTATGCCGGATACTGTCCAATCGGTTGCTTATGTTGAACCCGATACATCTTCTTACAATACCCCAGCCTATCTTCAACCTATTCAACAACCCGAGCTTACCGGACCGGTACTTCGATTTGATAAACTTTCATTAAATTTTGTAACATCCTTCGATTCCACTTTTATAACAAATACGAAAGGCGTCTTTTCGCTTCGCGATAAAATTTTTGTCGGTGAAGGGGGACGATTTGATTGGACGGGTGCGGGGCTGGGAGCCGATTCAGTCTACTATGAATTTTCAAAATACAGTTTCAAAACAGCAAGTGCTTCATTCAAAGCAAGGCAAGGTAAACTTACCTACGTAGGTCGATTGCCCGGAGTGGTACAAGGCGTATTCGAATTTAAAAGCGTCAATCACAAAGACGAGAAGAGTGCTAGCTATCCTCGCTTTGCCTCTTATCGAAGCGACATTGCTGTGTTAGGCCTTGGAAGTGATAAAATGAAATACAGAGGTGGGTTTGGGCTGCAAGGGGCACACATGAATAGCGCCTCTGTCACGGGCGAGCCAGCCTTTATTGAGCTTCAGGGAGAGACGGATAAAAGATTTACAGCCCAGGCAAAGCTTTTCGAATTTCGTGATTCTATTGTAAGCTCGCAACGTGCACGCGTTGCCATCTTTCAAGGCAATGATTCCATTTTTCATCCGGCCATGTATTTCAGTTATGATTTTGGAAAAGAAAAACTGACACTTTCAAAAGAGAAAAGTTCTTTGCGCAAGGCTCCTTTCTCGTCTTCTTTTTTCAATGTTGATTTTAATGCGGATCAAATTCGCTGGGACCTGAAGTCCGATAGCCTCAATATATTTAATCTCGGCAGTGGAAAGACGGCACCCCTCATCATTGAATCAATAGATTATTATGAGCCTGAAGATTATAGAATTCTTCAAGGCCAGGGATTCCGGTTTCATCCGTTGGCATTGGTAGCTAACTATGCCATGAACAATAACATTCGTGATTTCTATGTTTTCGATTTGGTAGGTCAACGTACTCTGGAAGAACTAAAAACCGCGATGGATTTTCTATCGCAAAAGGGAATGATTGACTATGATGCAGGTTCGGGACGAATTCATGTAAAGGAAAAGGCGGTGCATTTCGTGCAGTCAGTCAAAGGTGAAACAGATTATGATAATTTGAAAATTCAATCCTTTATAGAGGGATCGGCCAATGCTACTATTAATTTTCCAAAAGCTTATATGATTGTTAGAGGTGTGGAAGAGTTTAACGTTAGCGATTCACTTAACGTAGTCATCAAGCCGGATAGCAGTACCATTAAACTTTTAAAAAATCGTGATATTAAATTTGATGGAACCATTAATGCGGGAAATTTTGAAATCACTGGAAAAGACTTTACCCTTAAGTATGATAGCTTCTTCATTAATTTAAATCATATTGATTCGATAAGGTTTTACGTAACAGAAAAGAATGGAGTACGCAGGCGCGTAAATAACTCTATGGTAGGAGCAGATTCCACGGCTGCCGTAGCCGGAGGAATGCAATCTTCCAACAAGTCTTCGGGTACATTATTTATAAGCAGTCCTACCAATAAGTCAGGAAAATTGAAGCTTCCCAATTATCCACGTCTTGATGCCACGGCAGGAGGAGTTATTTACTTTGATCGCCAGGAAGTGCTCAGCGGTGCCTATGATCGTTCAGTTTTTTTTGTTGTGCCTCCCTTTAAATTAGACAGTCTCAATGATGCAGATCCAAGCAGCATCAACTTTGATGGCACGTTTGTTTCGAGTGGTATGTTTCCAAGTTTTAAAGAGAAGCTTCATACCATGGCTGATAAATCGTTGGGCTTTACGCACCCGGTGCCTAAAGCAGGCTATCAACTCTTTCAAGGTGATGGAAAAATCTATGGGGCGCTCAATCTTGATAATGCAGGTATACGTGCTACGGGAAAGATTGATTATCTGGCTGCCAGTGTCGAGTCCCAGGATTTTGTTTTCTACCCTGATTCGGTGATGGGAAAAGGTAAAATAGGAGAGATAAAAGAGAAGCAGGTTGGAAATGTGTTTTTTCCCCAAGTAACATTTCCCGACTTCAAAATGAAGTGGTTGCCCAAGCAAGATCAATTTAAAGTAAAAAACCTGCGCGAACCATTTGCACTCTATAAAACTACGGCACAGCTTGATGGAACTTTGACGATTGCGAAAAAAGGAGTTACGGGTTCAGGGAAATTAAGCACAAGGGGAAGTGAAGTGTCTTCCAAAGAGTTGAGTTTTGCTGCGAAGGACTTCGGTGCACGCCATGCCCGTTTTCAAGTGAAAACAGATAATCCCGATAAGCCAGCTTTGGCAGGAAATGACGTAAGGCTAAAATTTGATCTGGCCAAAAACGTGGCCACCATCAGCCCGGAAGTGGAAGGTGTGGCTGCCATCGACTTTCCCTATGCACAATTTAAAACCTCTATCCCTCAGGCACAGTGGGATTTAAACACGCAAAAAATAGTGATGACAAAAGCGGCTGACGTACCGTTGGAAAATTCTTATTTCTATACCACGCGAAAGGAATTAGATTCATTAAGTTTTAATGCAGAGAAGGCAGAATATGATATCAAGATTCAACAACTGAAAGTTAGCGGGATTCCATTTATCGTGGTAGCCGATGCTAAGATTACTCCAGAAAATAATGAGGTATTGATCCTGGAGAATGCTAAGATTGGACAGTTAAAAAACACAACGATCATTTTGGATACGCTTAATGGTTATCACCGTCTCACACAGGGAGTGGTGGATATTGTTTCGCGAAAAGAGTTTAGCGGGTATGCAACGTATCAATATGTTAATGCGGTGAATGATACATTCGCTATTAAAATGACTGACTTTCATCTTGAGGATATCGCAGAGGAAGTTAAAAGTAAACGAAGAGACAAGAACCTGAAGGCAAACCAACAAACGGTGGGTACTGGCGCTGTGGTGGACAAGGACAATCTGGTATTAGCTCCCCGGATTTTTTACAAAGGTGATATGACCATGTACGCGACACGGCCTGCATTGCAATTGAAGGGCTATGTAAAACTCGACTTAAAAAAAATTAAGAGTTATAATACATGGCTTCTGTATGAACAGAGTGGTGATGAGAAGGAAGTTTACCTGGATTTTGACAATGCCATTACCGAAGAAGGAAGAAAGGCTGAAGCCGGACTGCATTTTGCCAATGACAATGATGTGTACATCACCTTTGTGAGTGATAAGAAGAACTCTGAAGATGAGGATTTTTTCTTGCCCAAAGGATCTTTATTTTTTGATAAAGAAAGTGCTGAGTTTAGAATTGAAGATCGTGAAAAGGCAGCAGGGAATAAGTTATCAGGACAGGTTTTTGCCTATAATGAGGACAAGCAAGAAGTTCGCTTTGAAGGTCCTGTAAATTTCTTTAGAGGGAATAAGGAATTTAATCTGATTGCTACCGCTTTGGGCTCAGGTAATCTGGAGACTAATGATATCAAGATGAATTCGTTTGTCATGGCTGACATGAACCTCCCTGGTCTGGCGTACCAAATCATGGCGATTAACCTTCAGGAAGTTATCAAAGCAGAAGGTGCTTCGGATGGACTAGGCGATCAGACTGAGTTGCTTTATAAAATAGCTGATATTATTGGTGAGAAGGCAGTAAAGGATTATGAACAGAAGGCACTGTTAAATTATGTTTCTTTAGGCACAATTCCCGCACTTGAAAAACCCATTGTATTTTCCAATACCAATCTGAAATGGTCTCAGAAATCAAAATCATTTTATAGTGAAGGAACCTTGGGCATCAGTAACATCGGTCGCTATGATATCAATGGAGCTTTTGAAGGGTTTATGGAAATAAAAAAGAATGAAGATGGAAGCCCCGTGTTCCATGTCTTTTTTAAAGCCTCCCCAGACGCCTGGTTTTATTTTGGCTATGAAGATAATCGACTGATGACACATTCTTCCAACGCTGCTTATAATGACCTGATTGGTAAAAAGACCAATGCTGCTAAAGCGAAGGTGGGAGAGCTTGTATTCATCCCCGGTAGTGACGATGAAACGTTAGCGTTCATTAACTGGTTCCGACAAACTTACTATGGACTTGAAGCTCCTTACACGTTGGCAGGAGACTCACAAACCAGTAAGAAAAAAGATAAAAAGAAGGATGAGAAAGAAGATGATGGATTTTAGAGTCATCTCTAAGGTTTTGTGGGATCATAAAAAAACCCCCGCCCCGACATGTCGGGGCGGGGGTTTTTATTTGCCTTAATTGGTGATTAAAGCTTGCCTGAAAGTTCTTTGCTCGCTTTGAACTTAGCTACTTTCTTAGCTTTAATCTTAATCGTTTCTCCATTGAACGGATTGCGACCGATACGGGCAGCTCGTTTGGATACGGAAAAAGTACCGAAGCCTACCAAGGTAAGCTTGTCACCTTTTTTAAGAGCTTTGGTAATTCCATCCATGAAAGCTTCAAGGGCAGCAACGGCTGCTACTTTAGTGATGCCCGCATCTTCTGAAATTTTGGTAATTAGTTCTGCTTTGGTCATAGTGGTTTAAATAAGTGTTTGTTAATGGTGTGCAAATTTAGAATCTTTTTGGTTCTGTCAAATCTTTTTGAGTGAAATGTATTTCTCTCATCTCTTTGCAAATCATTACTGGTAGCTGATTGCTTGAGATTGAGTGTCATCAAGGCAAAGGTTCATTCGTATTTTTTTCAGAATCGATTGTGTTATGAATCCTATTCGGATGAAATGGAGATTCGTCCTGGTGAATTTTAATTGCTTTTTTTGACAGGATCACTCCAATGATCAATGAAATGACAGCCCCTAACCAAATGCCCGGAACATAAGCAATAAACCAAAAATAATCATATGCTCCGTGAAATAGCGTGGCGATACCTAAAGCATGAAAGGCATAGTATGATTTCCTATGTTCAAACTTAGCTTTGCCGAGATAGTAGCCCATGAGTATAGCGAAAGCGGCATGCGCTGGAACGGCCGTAAACATTCTAAGAATGGCAGTCTGAATGCCTCCATCAGCCACATACAGAATATTTTCAAACGTGGCGAACCCCATACTCACCATAACGGCATAGACAATACCATCAAAGGGTTCATTGAAATTCTTATTATTGTACAGTACACCTCTTACGAAAATAAATTTGCTAAACTCTTCCACTAACGCGACAATTAAAAAAGCATGAACTGCCTGCTCTGAAACATCTTGTTCGTTGATGGTGATGAATTGATCAATTATTTTGCTGAGGATGAGTGTAATAAAAACGCTCAAGATGCCAAAAAGGAAACTTCGCATAAGTAACCCAATGGGCTCACGTTCATGTTTGTCTTTGAGATAGATGTATAAACCGATGGAGGCGCCCGGGGCCAATGCAAGCGCAAGGAGAAGGAGAATACTCATCAGGGTAGCTTTGGGAACTCAAGAAAGAAGGTAGAATCGATAATTACGAATCAGCCCTTGATCTTTGGAATGTTATTCCTTATCTACATTCTTGCGAAAGAGATCCTGGGAGGCAATGTTCCAATTGTAGGCCAGTCGGTCGTGGTCAGCATTACATTTGGCGATGATAGAGTTTACCTCTTCCACATCAGTATGCTCCATCGATTTTTTATTCAACACATCAATGATTTTACCAAAATCAATCTGAGCAACTTGTCGGTAGTACTCTATCATGTTGACGGTTTGATCTCGAAATTCTGAATCGCCATGAAAATCGGGTTTCGCTTTGAGCTCAGGCAAAACCTGATCAATCAATTTTATGGTCAGATCGCATTGATGACTGAGTGGATTGGCTTTTTGCTCGGATAGCGCATCCCACATTTTATCATATTGCTTGGAAACTTTAAAGTAGGTCAGGAATATCGATCGCCAATAATCATTCACTTCAATAATCTTGTTCATTTTCTTCTCCAGTACATCGTCACTCTTCGAATCAACTACTTTCATACTGTTCTTTTCAGCATAGACACGTTGCGCCTTGCGCAATTGTCGCGTGGCTTTATTTACTTTTTCTTCTGCCCTGTCCTGCGCAGTGAAATAGGCCTCCATCGCTTCATACGAATCTTTGCTCTTTCTCTTAAGACTCAGGATAGATTTAAAATCCAGTTCAAAAGCAGTCTTGTATTCATTCAATACATCTACCGCTTCATCCCGAAGCTTGGTGTCGCCCTCAAGGGGAGGCATTTCGCGAACGTGTGTTTTAGCATTGGCTATTCCCTCTACTACCTCTTTCCTTTTTTTCTCCAGCTGATCATAATCATCGCTGTGGATACTTAAGGAGATATATTCAAAGTTTTCCTGAACGATAGTAATTACCTCCTTCATGATGAAGTTATTGTAATCGCCTGGATTGTTAAGATTAAATTCATCGTCCTGAGCGAGAGCAGAAAGGGGTAGAAGAGCGAAGATGAAAAGTAAGCGAATCATGAAAATTATAAACCCAATTCGGTCTTGATAAATTCCTTGGCACCTTGTGGTCCTATTATTTCCAGAAAGGCAAAAGACGTCTCTTTATGGATACTAAGGGTGAAGGTAAAAAAATCACAGCATTGACGTTCAGTTTTAATGAATTCGCACAGCTGATCAATCATCGCATCAGACCCTTTGAATTTATACGAATATCCCGATTCCGTTTCTGTCGATTCAATAATGTCTTTCTTTAATGATGCCAGCACAGTTGCCTTCCGCAAAGCAAGAGCTGGAGTAGTCAGCTGGCAGGCAAGATTTTCGCAAGAGCTATTTTTATTGAGAGTTGAGGTGGTCATTGATTCCATAACGCAAATAGAGCCTTTGAAGTTTATTCAATTACTTCTTCTACAGCATCAAGCTTTTCTTCTGTGTAGGCTCCTGAAGTTGCGTAAATAATTTTACCGGCAGGATCAAGGACAAAAAAGTAAGGAATGTCTCTTTTTTCAAAGTCCAGCGCTTCTTTGTAAGGTTTCAATTCTCCTTTATAAAACAAAATATAAGGAAGTAATTGAGGATCGACATTTTTCAAAGCTTTTCTTTTGGCCGTGCCCGTGGCCGCAGCATTCACACCGGTGAACATGGGCACAAAATAAACATTCACGTCATAGCCCATGCCTGCCATGAGTCCAGACGTTTTCTGAATAAACTTTCCGAAGACAGGCGAGAACCAGGAGTTAAGTTCATCTTCAGATTTTTTGGAATACGCTAATCCGAGCAAGGTATACTTTCCAATAGCCTGCTGAGGCAGCATTACTTTTTTGTCCTCAACCGTTTCGGCTTCCATATCCGGAAATTGCTTGCCAATAACCTGCGCTTGCAGGGTGGCGATCGAAAGAATACCCGCCAGGAGGATCAATAACTTTTTCATGAAATAATATTTTCCTTAAAATAACAAATATCAGGCCTTCATTCATAGATGAATAGCCTAACTGCTTAATTTCAGGAGAAATGACAGTAAATTAGAGATGAGTGATTCGAGAGATTAACTCTTCCTTCACTTACTTCAGCTTCACACTTCCTTTTTCTACTTCAAATTTCCTGGCCAGGTATTCTTTTGTTTCAGGCTCGCGTAAACTTTCCATAAAATACCATTCTGCTTTCGCCTTTTGCGGATAGAGCGTTAGCAGCAGATAGCCGTGATCACGTTCATTGATAAACTTAACGTGGGGATTGGCCTTAAGACGAGCACTTTCTATCATCTTTACGCTATCCGTGCTATAGTATTCATTTTCATTGGCAGAAGAAATGCTTGGTGTTCCTAATTCTATAGCAAACGGACTGTAAGTCTTTTTTACATTCGTTGCAGCTTCAATAGCCCAGGAAGCATGGGTATCTCCCGTAACAAAAATGACATCGTTAATTTTGTTGCTGATGATAAAGTCTTTGATCTTTTTCTTTTCTGCGGGATAGCCATCCCACGAATCAAGATTGCGCACTGTTTTCGGATAAACAGGGCTTAATTCTATATCCGAAAATATTACCTGATTACCAATAATCTTCCAGGTGGCGTTGGAGTTTTTCATGGAGCTTTCCAACCAAGCCAGTTGTTCTGTGCCCAGCATACTTCTCTCCTCGTTATTAAAACCAGGATCGTTAATACTATCCACAGGTTTGGTGCGTCCTTCAAGTCGTTCGTCCAGCATGATGAGATCGGTGAGGGTGCTAAATGAAAAAGAACGATAATGTTTATTGCCTTCTCGGATAGGAAGCCATTCATAATAAGCTTGTTTGGCAACAGCCTTACGAAGGGCAAACTCCCCTTCTTTGTCGGGTTGATGATTTTGTGCCCCAGTGGTAAAGCTGTTATTGGCCACTTCATGATCATCCCAAATAGCAATCATCAAATGCTGCTGACTGACATGCCTTAGACCTTTATCGGTGCGGTACTGAGAGTGACGTGCGCGGTAGTCGGCTAAGCTTACAATCTCATGAGAGGGAATATTGATTCTACCGATGGTTGTATCTCCGTAGACGCCTGTACCATATTCATAAATATAATCTCCTAGATGAACAACTGCATCCACATCAGTACGGTCGGCAATTTTATCGTACGCACTAAAGTAGCCCCACTCCCAATTGCTACAACTTACAATGGCCAGCTTTAAACTATCCAATCCACCAGTTGGTGTGGTTTTGGTTCTTCCGGTGATCGAAGTTTTACCCAAAGCAGAGAAACGATAATAATAAATTTTGCCGGGCTGCAACCCATCGACATCTACTTTTACAGTGTAGTCACGCGCGGGAGTAGTGCTTACGGTATCGGACTTGTACACCGATGAAAAATTGGTATCCTCCGCCACTTCCCATTTGACAGCAATGGAAGATACAGACTCCTCTGGGGTAACCCGAGTCCAAAGAATGACTCTGTCTGCCAAGGGATCTCCCGAAGCCACACCATGATAAAAAGGTTTCAAGGAGGAATCATAAAGAGCAGCAACCGGGTCAACAAAAGAAGTAGTGGAGGATTCCCTTTTGTTGTTCTTGCACGAAGTCATCGCAAAAAGGATCCCCAGCAGGAGTGAGAGTAACAGTAACAGAATTTTCATAGCAGTGGCAATTGAAATTTTGGCAATAAGGAATAAGGATACGAAGCTAAACTTATAGAATGAAAAAAAACACTAAATCTGGATTAAGAATGGGTTGAATTTAATAGCGGGCGGGTCATCATCGGCTCCAAGAGTTGACCAGCTTATTATTTTACCGATAACCTTGTAACTTTAACGTTCAATTGAATACTGATTTCATGAAGGACTATTTTCTCAAACTCTATCAATACAATGCCTGGTCCAACAGCCGTGTGCTGAACTGTCTTAAGAACCAGCAGGTGAGTGATGAAAAAACCCTGTCGTTGATGGGGCATATTGTCGCAGCTCAGTTTTTATGGCTGCACCGTATTAAAGGGCTGCCCCCGCCTGATGTTAAACTTTGGGGAAACTACTCTTTACCTCAACTCATCAAACTGGCAGACGATGCTGGAAAGCAATGGCTTGACTTTATTGAGAAAACAGATAATTTCGACAGGGAACTGACGTATACCAATTATGTAGGAGAACCTTATACGAACAACGTGGAAGCCATCATGATTCATTTGGTAAACCATTCCTCTTACCATCGGGCCCAGATTGCCATGCTTCTTCGACAGAAAGGATTTGAACCTGTCAACACCGATTTCATTACGTACGACAGAGTACTTCGTGGTCAATGGAAGGAATAATCCTATTTGGAAAAACTTTATGCCGTACTCATGGTTAAATCGTAAACTAAGAAAAGAACTAATATGAAAAAACAACTTGTACTAACCCTCTCCATTCTGATGACTGCCCTTGTGGGCGTTGCGCAAAATGATATTGTTATCTGTCACACTCCTTCTACTGAGAAGTTTGCCCTGTTCGCGTCTAACAAGGAATTTAATAGGGAACACCCGAACCCGAAGGCGTACACGCACCTGAGCCAATCAGGTGGCAAAATGGTCAAAATTAAAACTGACGATGGCACGGATGCCAATGCTTATTTGATCAGCGCTAAGGTTAAAACCAATAACTGGATTTTTGTTTTCCAGGAATGGTGGGGCCTTAACGACCATATTAAACGGGAGGCAGAGAAATTTTATAATGATCTCGGCAACGTAAATGTATTGGCGTTGGATATGTACGATGGAAAATTAGCTACTGATCGTGAGATGGCGGGTAAGTACATGGGAGAATTTAAGCAAGAACGAGGCAATACTATTGTAAAAGGAGCATTGACGTATGCTGGTAGTGATGCTAAAGTGGGAACGGTGGGTTGGTGCTTTGGTGGAGGCCAATCCATGCAAGCAACACTGACGGCAACGAAACAAGCTGTGGCCTGTGTAATCTACTATGGTATGCCAGAAGAGGATGTTGAAAAACTAAAAACATTAAATTGTGATGTGCTCGGTATTTTCGCTATGAAGGAAAAATGGATCAATCAAGAGGTAGTGAAAAAATTTGAGAGCAATATGAAGACAGCAGGTAAAAACCTTACCGTTAATAATTACGATGCTGATCATGGATTTGCCAATCCCAGCAACCCAATCTATGACAAAGCAGCAACAGAAGATGCATATAAGAATTCGATAGCTTTTTTTAAGGCAAGATTGAAATAATTTGATGATGCCCATGATTTAATTTGAAGATAAAACGCAAATCGTCTCATCTTCAAATTTTCAAATCGATCATCATTCCCAAATCACTACTCCCTCTTTGGCATGATACCAGGTAGGGTACTTGGGTACGTGAATCTTCTCTACTTCGTTACGTTTTACTTTCAAGGTTGGGGTCATCAATCTATTCGCAATACTCCAATCTCCTTTCATGATCACTGACTTTTCTAATTTCTCATACGATTCAAGTCCTGCATTTACCTCCGCCAAAGAAGCGGATAAACTTTTGATGAGTTCTTCTTTTGATTTTGCTTTTCCCGCAACAGATAATACTGTCAAGGCAATCGGCTGGGGAATACCCATCCCCACGACACAAACTTGTTCAATATCAGCATTGGCCAAAAGCATCATCTCTATCGGAGCTGGGGATACATATTTGCCTTTGTCTGTTTTGAATTGATCTTTGATACGACCAACAATGGTTAAGAATCCCTCACTATCAATTTCTCCTTTATCTCCTGTTTTTAAATAGCCTTCTTCATCAAAGGCCTCAGCAGTAAGTCCAGGCTCTTTATAATATCCTTTCATGTTACTCGGACCTTTCAATCGTAGTTCACCATCACTGCTAATTTTTATTTTCAGTCCAGGGAAAGGCAAACCGACAGTGCCAAACTTGTTTCTCCCTATACGATTGCAATGAGAATAGATACAATCTTCTGTCATTCCAATACCTTGAAAAATAGTTATACCAATTGATTCAAACCATTTGAGTAAGTCAACCGAAATGGGTGCTGCCCCGGAAAGAGCGTAAATGGCTCGAGATAACCCTAATTTTTTTCGGATACTCTTCTTAACAATAGAATTAAGAATGGGAATTGACAAAAACAAACTCAACTTCCCTTGAGGCATTTTTTCCAGAATCTTTTCTCGGAACTTGGCCCAGATGCGAGGCACGGCAAAAAAAACGTGGGGTTGCGTTTCTGACAGATTTTTCGGAAAGGTCTCCAACGATTCAGCGAAGGAAAATTCACCACCTCGGTATATACCACACATTTCAATAGCTACTCGCTCAGCAATATGACTCATGGGCAAATAGGAAAACAACTTGGGATGGATCGGTACACCCAATTCATCCATTGCAATTTTACTTGAATCAAAATTTCCTACTGTATGCATAACTCCCTTAGGGTGGCCAGTGGTGCCGGAAGTATACATAATGCTCATCAGGTTATCGGCACTCCAGGTGGCAAGTTGCGATAGTGGTTTTTCATGAGCCAGCATCTTCTCCCAGGATTGATTTTCCGACAGACCATATAGCTCAATTCCTATTCTTATTATGTCGTTTGGAATACCATCCTTTTGCGAAGTGTAGTCATCCAACTTACCCAGAATAATTGCTTTTGATCCGCTGTGTTCCAGAATCTGACGGATGGAGGGAGCAGTGAGGGTAGCATACAACGGGACGGAGATATGGCCTGACATCATGATGGCTAAGTCTGCCATGATCCAATGTGCACAGTTTTTAGAAAGTATGGCGATGTTACTTTTTTCAGAAAGATTTAAGGCCCGGATTCCAGCAGCAATCTTTCGCGCTTCTTCTCCCGCTTGTTGAAACGTCCATGTTTTCCATTGCCCTGCAAAGGGTTGACGGAGGAATACATGATTAGGGTTCTCCTTCTCCCAGTGAAGGAATCGCTCGAGAGGTGACGTAGCCATCATAGACTTTAGGTTTGGTAAGCCTAGTTAAGTATAAAATCAGAGAAAATAAAACTGAAAATAGGGCAGACGGTTAAAGAAAAATGATCCCGTGGTTATCGGATAATCCCTTTTTTAATTCCTTATTTCTACCTTCACGTCATGACTCAGATTCCTAAGAAACTCTTCCTTTTGGATGCTTACGCATTGATTTATCGCGCCCATTTTGCTTTCACCAAAAATCCTCGCATCAATTCAAAGGGAGTAAATACTTCTGTTCCCTTTGGTTTTACCAACACCCTGCTCGAAGTTATTCAAAAGCAAAAGCCCACGCACATTGGCGTTGCGTTTGATACAGCGGCAACTACATTTCGTGATGAGATTTTTGAAGCATACAAAGCTAATCGTCAGGCCATGCCTGAAGATATCCGTTGGGGGGTTCCCAAATGCAAGGAAATAATCCGTGGTTTTAATATTCCGATACTGGAGATGGATGGCTTCGAAGCAGACGATGTCATTGGTACGTTAGCTACGCAGGCAGCGAGTCAGGGCTTTGAAGTATACATGATGACACCCGACAAAGATTATGGGCAGCTTGTAAAGGAAAATGTGTTTCTCTACAAGCCCGCCTACATGGGCAATTCCGTAGACGTCATGGGGATTAAAGAAATTTGCGCAAAGTGGGACATCGAAAATGTTTCTCAGGTAGTGGAAATCCTCGGCTTACAAGGCGACTCCTCCGATAATATTCCGGGGATTCCTGGCGTGGGGCCCAAGACGGCATCGGAACTAATTAAACAATACAGCACCATTGAAAATGTTATTGCTCATAGCCATGAACTCAAGGGCAAGTTGAAAGAACGTGTAGAGCAATTTGGAGAACAAGCTTTGCTCTCCAAAAAACTCGCCACCATTATTTTGGATGTTCCGGTGGAGTTTCATGAAGAGAACCTTCGCTACACAGGACCCGATACCGAGAAGCTAAAGCCCATTTTGGAAGACCTGGAGTTTAAAACGATGATGCCGCGGATTTTTGCAGCAAGTTCATCACCCGGAAGCGCGGCAACGCCAACACCTACTCTAGCTGGTTCTGCAAAAAACTCGCAGCTCTCTATGTTTGGAGGTGCTGAGGCGTCAGTCCCTGTGCCAGAGATCGAAAGCAAAAATCTTAGTGTCGATGAGGTAAAGTATAAAGTGCTTGAAACAACTTCGCAACGAAAAGAGTTGGCCGAAAAACTTCAGAGAGAAAAGGAATTTGTGGTAGAAGTAACAACGGATGAGGCATCCAATTTTGATTTTGCGCTTACCAATTTGATTTTTTCTTATTCTGCGGGGGAAGCCTGGCGAGTGGTGATCAACAATTCCAAAGAAGCAGTTAATGATTTTAAAGAAGCGCTCTGCGATGAGAAGATCAAAAAAGCAGGCCATAATATAAAGAGTGCAGTCCTCACGCTAAAAAAATATGGAATAGAAGTGAGGGGCCAACTCTTTGATACCATGTTGGCACATTACCTCATCGAGCCGGAAGCCTCTCATGATCTCGGTATTCTCTGCAATCAGTATTTAAATTATCAACTTCAACAGGAAGGGGATGAGACCAATCGTCTTTGTGAACGCGCGGATCAAACCCTTCAACTTAAGCAAAGGCTTTACAAAGAACTGGAGCATCGTCACCATTCGCTTCTCATGCGTGATGTGGAAATGCCCTTGGTAAGCGTATTGGCAGCCATGGAATGCGAAGGTGTAAAAGTAGATGAGGCTGTATTGAAGAAAATGTCGGATTCATTAAGGGCTGATCTCGAAAAAATACAAACGGCTATTTTCACAATAGCAGGAACGGAGTTTAATATCGGTTCACCTAAACAATTAGGAGAAGTGCTCTTTGACAAAATGAAGTTGCAAGACAAAACCAAGAAGACAAAAACCGGACAGTATGCTACTGGTGAGGATGTATTGCAAAAGCTTGCCGGAGAGCATGAAATCGTCAGAAAAATTTTGGAGTTCCGCGAATACGAAAAACTGAGATCTACCTATGTAGATGCGCTTCCAAAAATGATGAGCAAAACGGATGGAAGAATCCATTCTGATTTCCGTCAAGCGGTGGCGGCAACAGGAAGATTAAGTTCAAACAATCCGAACCTGCAGAACATTCCAATCCGCACTGAGAAAGGGAGACAAGTGCGTGGTGCCTTTGTGCCCCGCGACAAGAATTTCCTGTTCATGTCTGCCGACTACTCGCAAATTGAATTGCGCATCGCGGCCTCATTTGCGAAAGATGAAATCATGATCGAAGCATTTCGCAATAAGCGTGATATTCATACGACCACAGCAGCCAAAGTATTCAAAGTAGAGCTGGACAAAGTGACGCCAGACATGAGACGCAAGGCCAAAGAGGTAAACTTTGGCATTCTCTATGGAAGCACGGCATTTGGACTATCGCAGAATCTAAACATTTCACGTACTGAAGCAGCGGAAATTATTGAATCTTACTTCAAAGAATTTTCTGCTATCAAGCGCTACATGGACGATGCTATCAACCAGGCGCGGGAAGTAGAGTATGTAGAAACGATTCTTGGAAGAAGACGCTACCTGCGTGACATCAATTCAAAAAACATTACGACCCGTGGCTTTGCCGAGCGCAATGCTATCAACGCACCTATCCAGGGTAGTGCAGCGGATATTATAAAGATCGCCATGGTAAACATTCACCGATGGCTGAAAAAGGAAAAACTTAAAACCAAAATGATCCTGCAGGTGCACGATGAATTGGTCTTTGATCTTCACAAAGATGAACAAGAGATCGTTAAACCAAGAGTTATTGAGCTCATGAAAAGCGCAGTGATGTTAGAAGTACCCATGGAGGTAGAAGTAGGGATAGGGAAGAATTGGTTGGAAGCACATTAACCAATGCTCTAGAGAAGGCTCAAAAAAATTTAGTTCTTCTTGATCAACACAAAATTTCCCCCTTCATCTCCGACATTTTGAATCTCGCCATAGAGTGGTTTTGTGTCAGAGTTGTTTTTCATTGCTGTTTTAATTTCATCAAATAAATCTTCAGAGGGCAGAAATTTATTTTGGTTGTCTGTTAAAATTCTAAGTAGATATCTCATGAACACACTTTTGTCGGGCACTGTCGTGAGTGAGCCGCTCGTCATGGCTTTTCGGCTCGGCCGTCTCATCATATCGGCTATGTCCGGACTAGCGTTATTGAAAGGAGCGCGCGTCTTAAAAATACCTCCGCTAAAACAGGCATCCGCAATCAATAAAGTATGCTTGGAGTTGATGGCCCGGATGTTTTCTACAAGGGCGCTGTTGCGAAACCATTTGGCTGTTGTTTTTTTCTGCGCATCGGAAGGAAGCCAATATCCTATGCTGGTCTTCTCATCAAAGTACCCGTGGCCTGCATAAAAAATAAGAAGGTAATCGGTCGGCTCAATTTTGCGACTCATTTCTTCAAACGCAATACTGATGTCTTCAAAGGTTGGATTTTTCAGGAAGGTTACATTACTCTCTTCAAACGTATATTTATCTACCAGTAATTGCTTTAGAAGCCCGGCATCTTTGATCGGTTCGCTCAGTGAAGCAATGGCAGGATCCTGGTACTCTTCTACGCCCATGAGCAGGGCAAAATAGCGATGTTTTTTAATAGCGTCACTATCTACAACAGGCGCAGTCTTGACCACCGTTGCCTCGCGGTTCACTTCGGTTTCTGTGGACTCAGTAACTGGTGCAGTTTTAGTTTCTTTGGCCGGTGATGCAATTTGGTAAGAAACGGCAATCTGCTTGATAGCGTCAATACGTAATTTTTCAAGGGCTACCGCATCCTGATAGCGGATCATCAAAAGATCCCACTCTTTTCTTTCTTCTTCACTGATCTTGCCTTCAATATCTTTTAGCAAGGCTTGCGCTTCTGCAAAACAGGAAGCGGCCGGATCAATCTGCCCCAACAAGTCTAACACTTCGCTGTATTTTTTTGCAGCCAATGTTGTCTTGGCAGTTTGGATTTGTTTCGCACACTTCTGATTCTGCAATGCCTGATAGACGATGATAGAGCGATCCTGAACAGTGTTAAAACACTTTACTTCTTCCGGAACACTCATCAGTAATGTAAGAGCCTGCTCATAATTTTGCATCAGCAGCAAGCTTTCTGATTTCGTGAGAATATCAGAGCATGTTGTTTCATAGTACTGAATAATCTTCTGCTTACCGGTTTCAATAAATTGTTTGAACTGTGTATCGGTGGATGAGATTTTTGAAATCGCATTGGCGATTGACAATGGCACTGTGTTTCCGCTGCCGGTGATTTGTTTTGTGAAAGTGGAGAAAATGATGTTGTTATTGGTCTGCTTAATAAATAAGCCAAGCTCAACTTTTGTAGTGGTTATTTTCGCCATTCCTCCTTCCACCACCTTGCTTTCAATAATGGAGAAAGCAGGGTAAATGGTAAAGTTGCCCTTCGCAGGTGAAGCAGCCAGGCCGGACGCGGTGACCAGCTGCGTTATTTTTGTTTCCAGTTTTGTAAGTTGAGTTACATCCAGGCCTTCTATCGCGGCAGGCATAGAAACAGTAAGCGCTATTTTGCCCACATCATTAACCGATTGCGAAAAAGCAGTACTTGTTGTGAACAATAACAAATAGAGACCAATCCTTTTCATTTGATGGTTATATAAATGGTGTTGCCCTTTACATCTTTCACGGTTTGCATCCCCAGTGTTTTGAAATACTTGAATAACTCCAGTGCAAATTTATTGGGGTTGTAATTGTTTCCGGTGGCAGGGTCTTTTAAGGGAATACGCACATCGTCAAAAATCATTTTCACATCGGTGGTGCCCTGGATATGATAATTGTTTTTATAGGCATTTTTCTCCATCCACAATTCAAGCTGATCTGATAAGGGCAAGCCATCTGCTCCCGCTTCGGATGACATTTTATATTCTGACCCGGCATCAAAACTGATATCGACAATAACGGATTTTCCGTTGTTTACAATATCATTGAACTTCAGTTGCAGGGTATTCAAAAAACCCTCAACACAGTTTTCCACCGCGCGCGAAGCAAGTTTACCAATGTCATCCGTATAAAATTTACTGCTCTCACCCACTTTATTCGATAATGAGTTTCCCGTAGAAGCCTCATACCCCGACAGCACCAAGGTAACAGCATTGCCCGTTTCTGATTTCAGTACGCTTACCTCGGCCTGCACATACACATCGGCACCCGACATTTCAATGATCTGCGATTTGATGTCACTCTGGTTATCGGAGGTGAAAACGCTATTGTCCTTTGCCGCCTTTAGTTTGCCCACGAAATCTACAGTAGTAAACCCCCGGCTATCAAAGCCTTCTTTGATTTTAGTAATGGCAATCCTGCGGTTTACGTCTTCTTCTAAAATGGTGCGGATGTCCTCTCCTTCGCGGGTAAAAGGAATAACCATAATTTTTGGTTGAACAGTAACAACATTGCTTTTGGGTGTTGTTCCGTTTTGGCAGATGGCAATACCACTGCTAAACACCGTGACGAAGAGTGAAATAAATAAACGGGTAAATACTCTTTTTATCATGCGTTTCATTTTTGCAGCAGCGTGCACATCAACGTTTCTCCGGCATTCACCCGATCAAGAATTTCCTTTCCCCCCTCCGTTACTGAGCATTCCGTAAAATCATCACCGGCAATTTTTGCTACTTTAATGAGACCAATTTGTACAGGATAAGGTTTGCCATCAATCATTTCATTTTTATTCACCGCTAGTTTATCTCCTTCTTTGAAACCAAAACTCCTGCCCCCGGCAATGAGCACCATCGAGGCAGCTTCTTTTTTGGTAGCCAGCACCTTACGGATTTTAGAAGTTAATGGGAATTGCTTAATGATATAAGCATTTAAATCTTCATCAATAGATTTAAGCGCTTCGTTTACGGCACTTTCTGGCGATAGCATCAAGGGGCTGACTTTCGTTTCAAAACTTTCTGCTTCCGTAGCGATCGTAGATTCAACGGTAATCATTTTTAAAGAGAATGCCGCACTCGCTTTGTAGCCGTTGATACTTCCGTCCGTATTTTTCATCGTATAAACATTCAACTTCACAATGTGGCCTGTAATCAAAAATTGTGCGCCCACGGCAGCACCTTGCCTGGCAATATTTTTGCTGTCCAGAAAGGCTTCTGTTTTTTGAAATTCCAGTTCCTGAATAACCTTATCTAAACTCAGCCTGTCCACCATGGTAAATCGCCTGGCATTGATAAAAACAGCCTCCACCTTTGCCGTCACAGCATTGGCATACTTTGCATTTACCTCTGTAGTAAAGGGCATCACCCCTACAATGGATTTTAAATCTGTTTGTGAGTAACCACAAAGGCTACTCACAAAACAGAGGAAGATTAAAACACAAAATCTCATTAATAATTCTTTGACGATTTAACAACCTTGATGAGGTTATTGACCACGTTAAGATTGGATTGCAACTCTGGCAATATAATAGGGGCATTCTCTTTTACAAAGTTGAGCGCCTTGGTAGCTTTTGGGGCCTGCATCGGACTTGCTTTTGAAATATCACTTGAGGCATCGGGTATAGCAGCAATGATAGCATTCGTTGATGCGATCTGCGCGGTAATGTTGCCTGCCAACGATACGAGTTCATCCAGTTTTGGTTTTTTTACCGTAAGGTCAGCATTGCCATCCACCGATTCGCCAAGGGTTCTTTTATACAGCTCGGGGATTAATTTGGTATTTTCATTAGTTGAGACCACAAGCACACCCACACCGGTGGCAAGGTTATCTACACTCTGCACGCCTGATGATTTTGGGGGCACCATTTTTTCTATTTTTGCTTTGCGCTCAAGGGCAGCCTGATCCTTTAATTCAGTAAGCATCTGTGCTTTCACGGCAGCGAGTTCATCCGCTGTCATTTCCTGGGCATAGCTGATTTGTAGCGTAGCGAAAAGTAAGCCAACAAAGATGGCTGAGGGGAAAATCATTCTTTTTAACATAATGGTTATTTTTTAGGGTTGAGGTATTTTTTAATCTTCTGATTATAAAGAAAATTCTGACTATAGTTGCCGGATTTTAGGAACTGTCCAAGCACTTTATTAATAGTAATTGGCGCTTCATGTGAAAGTAATTCACCTGTATGAAATGGTTGAGAATTAGGTCTTGAAACGGCTTTTGGTAAAGCCAACGAAGTTAGGGAAAGAATCCACTAAATCAAATGAGTAATATTGAAGCTAAGCGTAATTTTTAAGCCAGTTTACAGGCTTTTCAGAATAGTTAATTCGTTCTCCATATTGTTAACTTCTATCTGACATTGCGCTCTTTAGTTTGACGATGATGACCTGAAGAATTGGTATACTAAAAAATTACAATGGATATTTTATGGATCGTCTATTTTCTTCTATCGCCCCTTCCCCTCCAGTGTCCTTGCGCCCTTGCATTAAAATCATTTAAACGTTGAAGTTGCTCCTCGTTAAGCATAGGCTTTAGTTTGAGATTCACGGAGTCCATGATAAGACTCAGTTGTGAGTTAGACGAAACTTCGATAGCTTCAATCTGTTGCGAGGCCCATTCGGTAATAGGTTTGATTTGTTTTGCCTGCACACTATCAGGTTTTATAACTCTGTCGATAGCTCCCACAAACCATTCTTTTTTGTGGTCCGCGCCACGATCGCGCCCATTACGTCCATGTTGATTGCTGTTCCGGTATTTGTGGAATAGTCCGGGTATCAGCAGCCCAATTAATATACCCACAATCAAGGTGGCACACAGAATCAATATCGTTTTTTTTCGCTCACTTGTCATAAATCGGTATTTAATGTTTTGGAAAAATCAAAGGAGACAATTTCATCAGCCGTATTTGCAGTATTCTCGAAACCGAAGAGAGACTGCAGGCTAAGCTGATCGGTAAAGATTGCATTAAGCGCCAATAATGCGATCACTACGCCCACCGCTACCAATTGGTATCTTTTGAAGAAGGCAAGTATCTGTCTGTCGATCTGGATGCCCATATTCTGAAGTTTAGCAATTACTTTTTTCGCAAAGTAAGGGCCAAAACTGGCGGGTTCTTTTCGCAACAGCATCTCTCGAATCTTTTTATAGTGGGATAGATCTGTTGCAATGCCTGTGTTTGTACGAAGAGCTTTTAAAAGGAGTTCTTTTCCTTCGCTGCTTATCGGGTCATCGAATGACCGGATATACAAATCTTCAATTTCTTGAGGTGTCATGCTGTGTAATGTTTAGCTAGAACTAATTTCAATTTTTTCTGTGCCCTTGAGAGTCTTGATAAAACGGTTCCCAAAGGAATTCCCAATATCTCTGAAGTCTCTTCAGTCGAATAACCTTCCATCATTCTAAGCGTGACGACAGATTGAAAGTCAACATCCAGGCGACTAATTTCTTCGTGAACAATATTTTTCATATCCCTATCCTCATCGGATGTTTTGACCAATTGTCCGTGCTCAATCGGCAGAAAGAAAAAATTTCTTCTTTTCTTTCTCTTAATTTCATTTAGTGAAAGATTGATGGCAATGCGGATTAAATAGGTTCCCACAGTCGATTCTCCCTTAAACTTATCAAGCGCTTCGTAAAACCGGATAAACACTTCCTGCCCAATATCTAGCGTCTCTGTTGTGTCACCCAACATCGATTTAATAACTCCGGCTACTTTGCTTTCATACCTTTCTACCAACTCTTTAAAAGCAGCCATGTCGCCATTTCTGGAGTCGATTACCAAATTTTCATCGCTTTGCTGACTCATTCCTGGTGATCGTTGCTATGCTGGTTTTGGACATTAGACAATCGTGCCTCCCTCTTTATTCCCAAGTCAGGAGAAAAATAATGAATCGGCAAGAGATAATTCAATCAACGTAGACGGTAATTGCGCACTATGATGGTCTTCAGTAAAATAATTACCGCTCTGGGGAATAAAATGGGGACTACAGCTGTCTAATAGGAAAACTGAAAAGAATGAAAAAATCGACACTCCTATTTCTATTATTTATGGTAATTCTAATGACCGGTAACACGAAAGCTCAATCCTCAGGTTCAATGGATTCAAAAGGACAAAACCATCATCAGTACAGTTCACACGATGGCAAAGATCGTCATCACAAAGGCAAATCCTTTCATAGGCATCACCATCATCATGGAAAAGATAGCTCCCGATCAACTCATCACACACCTCACGAAAGGAAGGTGAACGGTGATAAAAGAAGCCATGAGGGCAACAAGAAAATGCAGAGCCCGGACAAGATTAGATAATCTTGTGTAAAGTGCATGCCAATACGCTTTAACAATTTCCTTTAAATTAAAATTGATCAGGATGACCCGCCTTGCGCATACCGTATTATTTATTTGTATAGTTCTTATTACTCAACCCGTATTTTCTCAAGTAAAAGGTAATGGAAAAATTACAGGAACTGTGTTAGACTCAGAAAATAATAAGCCTGTTGAGTTTGCCAGTGTGGCACTGGTCGATCCGGAAACTAAAAAACCGGTGGATGGAAATGTGGCAAATGAGAAAGGTGAATTTTCTATTGAGCATGTAGCTGCCGGAAGCTATAATGTTACGATCTCATTCATTGGCTACGAAAGTCAAAATCTTGACAATATTGTCGTTCCGGAAAAGAGAAGTGAAATTAAACTGGGAACCATAAAACTTTCAACAAGCACAAAAGTGCTCAATGAGGTGGTAGTGCAAGGTCAACGCGAACTCATCGAGGAAAAAATAGACCGGACAGTTTATAATGCAGAGAATGATAAGAGTTCCCGAGGCGGAGATGCCACTGACGTTTTAAAGCGAGTTCCTATGCTTTCAGTAGATACCGATGGTAATGTTTCATTGCGGGGCAATCAAAATATTAAAGTATTGATCAATAATAAGCCCTCTACCATTGCCGCCAGCAGCATACCCGATGCTTTAAAGCAAATTCCTGCTGATCAGATTAAATCGGTGGAGGTGATTACATCACCCTCTGCCAAGTATGATGCAGAAGGTTCAGCAGGAATTATCAATATCATCACCAAGAAGAATACTATGCAAGGAGCAACCTTGGGCATTAATTCAGCCTTTGGTATGCGGGGATCTAACCTTGGCTTGAATGGCAGTCTCCGTCAGGGGAAAATGGGATTTTCACTGGGAGGATTTGGCCGGGCCGAGTATAACGTAAACGGGACCTTTGAAAATGATCAGACCACTACTTCTGCTGGAGCAGAAAATTTAACCCAACAGCAGGCTGACACAAGGAGAAAATCTTTGAATGGCCGTTATACGTTAGGCTGGGACTATGATATTAATAAAAACAATTTTGTAACAGCTTTTTTGCAATGCGGAGTCCGCAATAATAAAAATTTTCAGGATCAATTGTTTACCCAAAATTTTCAGAACAATTCTCTGCTTTCAACGAGCACCCGTGATGTGGGTGTAACTGACAATTCCGGGACAGTTGATTTGAATTTTGATTATCAACATATGTTTGATAAACCACAGCAAGAATTTAGTATCTCAACCTTGTATAGTCGAAACAACCGTACCAATAATTTTAATAATTCATTTTTAGGAACAGACCAGGTGGTAGATAGCATATTACAAAATATCAATAAAAGTTACAATCAGGAAGTTACAGTTCAAATAGACTATCAAACTCCGATCAGTACTAAACAGCTTGTAGAATTTGGCGTAAAGGAAATCATGAGAAAGGTCACGAGCGACTATAAATATTTGTATAGCATAGGTACGGATGGTGAACTCGTGGAGATAGATAATGCCCAGGCCTCTAATATTTTTGACTACAATCAAAATATAACAGCCGGCTATTTTTCTTCTACTGTCAGCTTGCCGAAAGCCTATAGTGTCAAAGCAGGAGTGCGGTATGAGCACACGACTATCGCTGCTAATTTTCAAAATTCTACCGAAGTTGATACAAAGATTCCCTCGTATGGTGTATTTGTTCCCAGCATCAATTTTTCTAAAAAATTGCAAAACGGGAATTTGCTAAAAGTAGCTTTTAACAGAAGGATTCAAAGACCGTCCATTCAGTATTTGAACCCAAATATTCAGGCTTCCAATCCGTTTTATATTACCGTTGGCAATCCTGAGCTAAGACCTGAATACACGAATAACTATGAATTATCGTACAGTAAGTACATTAAAAACTCTTCTATCAATTTGGCAGCCTTTACTAGAAATACGAATGGTGCAATTCAGGGTGTCAAAAGTGTGATTGATGAAAATAGAATCAAGACAACGTATGCAAACATTGGGGAAGAAAATGCCTACGGTGTTAATTTTAACGGAAGTGTGAAAATTGGCTCCCGATTTTCATTGAATGGGGGAGCTGATGTTTATTATGCGATGCTGACGAACAAGGTGGATGATCCTCTTTATCATGCGAGCAATGCCGGTTGGGTTTCCACCGCACGCGTACGCGCCAGTTATGATTTAGGCAAAGGTTGGGAACTGGAAAGCTTCTCCATGTTTCGGGGGCGACAAATACAATTGCAGGGAACCCAGGGCGGTTTTAAAGTATATAACTTAGGATTAATGAAAGAGTTGCCCAATAAAAAGGGGAACATTGGGCTGAATGTCGAAAATTTCCTTGCCTCCGGATTAGTTATCAGAAATTATACAAATACACCCGTGATTGATCAGGCTAGTGTTAATGTGTTGCACAATTTTAGTGTTAAAATTGATTTTGACTATCGAATAGGAAAAATGAGGCTTGAAAAGCCCAAGAAAAAGAAATCAGTGAAAAATGACGACATGAAAGATGGAACTACAGAAAATTAGACCAATAATTTCTTGAAGAGATCAATCGTCCCATGGGCAAATACTCAAATTGAGCGCAACACAAAAAGTAAAATCATAGCAGATAGAAATAAACCGGTGTGATATAATAACTTCGCCAACGCTTATGTAAATTAAGTTCGTCCTTAGTCATAGGCTGTTTGCCAGTAAGAACGATGGCACTACCAACAACCTTCTGGCCTGTTGTATATCTCCTGTCAGATTTTGTAATATTTTTAGCCCCATAAATTGGAATGGATTTCTTGAAATAGCGAATTGCTGATACAATAATTTTATATACGCAAACCGAACCGATAATTGAGGCAATAAAAAATAACGATACTGTCCATCCTGAATGTGTATCACTAAATTTAATCGCCTCACTTTACTCGGGATAGGAATAAAGTTTTAAAATCCCAACTAAAAAATGACCTTCAGAAATTTATGAATGACAATAATTATCACTTTGCAAAATTTCATATAGAGACAATTCCAGCGGAATATCAGAAAAGTTCAATTGTTATTTATGATCTTCTCGCTGAAGATGGATCACATGTGGAAGAAAACCAGAAGATTCTTGAAGTGATGATTGATAATAGAATAACTGCTAATGTCTCTGCCTTGATAAGTGGGAAAATCAAATTCTATAAATTTCCTGGGCAATCAATTATGGACGGGGAGTATCTTTGTAGGATTGATACCTAGCAAAACCTATTGATATTTAATCCATTAGTATAATCAACTGAATTATCTGCGCCCCAGGAAAAATAAGCCTTGAACAGCAAGGTACTAGAGTATAAAATGTACCCGGGGCGGGACTTGAACCCGCACAGATATTACTATCCACAGGATTTTAAGTCCTGCGTGTCTACCAGTTTCACCACCCGGGCAGGGCATATTCGTAGTTTGTTAACTGTTGTTGGTTATCCGTTATAAAACTAAAAAAGTGTGAGATTACCCACACTTTGATACCGAATAACCATTAACGAACATCGAATAACGATTATTGAGCGGGAAACGAGACTCGAACTCGCGACCCCGACCTTGGCAAGGTCGTGCTCTACCAACTGAGCTACTCCCGCTTATTTTCCCCTCCTCGTTTGAAAGGGACTGCAAATTTAATGCACATCGCTAAATTTCCAAATCAAAGGCGATCGGTAAAGTGTCTTCTTTCCTTTTCCTGGCTGAATTTATCTTTATTAAAATGATCGGAGCCTCCCTTAGGAATAGAAAGCGATTTAAATGCATTGCCTTTAATGATCTTCGCTTGATAAAGAATCTGCCCAACATGATGTGGATAATGGGCCAATTGCCGCTGGATGGCTTCCATCACGGTCTGGCCTTCATTGCGAATATAGATGATGGTGGAAAGATCTTCGGGTTTAAGGCTGTCTACAGCACTCAGCAAACAATCCCATCCTTTCTCCCAAGCTTCCAGCATGGTCTTCTTATCGGGATAGGTTTCTTCAAATTCTGCTTCACGGTTGCGCCAACTTTTCTCGCCATCACTCGTCAGAAAATCTGTCCAGCGAGAAAGCATGTTGCCACTAAGATGGTGAACAATTAAAGCAATACTGTTACTGGCTTCGTTAGGTTGGTGAAGGATTTCCTCGTCATTCAATTGGGCCATCGCGCCTTCTCCTAATTTTTTATAATAACGAAAAAGTTTGCGGGCACTTTCCAGAAAGTTCTGGTCATTCGACTGTGACATCTTTTTCCTCTATTTTGGATTTTTCCTTTCCTCCAACAGGCCGTTGCATTTCATATTGCTTTTTCAATTCCTGTGCCTGTTTTTTATTTTTTGAAAACTTAATATGATCCGGCACTCCCTTCAAGTCCCAAATCAATCCTGACCACGAAATCATTTTTAAGATATACCAGGTAATGTCAACTTCCCACCAGAAAAATCCCTGACGTGAAGCTACTTCATAGTAGTGATGATTGTTGTGCCAGCCTTCGCCCAACGTAAGTAAGGCGAGCCAGATACTATTCTTTGATTCATCTTCGGTTTCATAACGTTGATCGCCAAACTTGTGCATGATCGAGTTAATGGTAAATGTTCCGTGGTAGGTTATCACAGTGCTTAAAAAGAATCCGATGAACAGAGCAGAAAATCCCACCGAACTGAACATCATGGTGATGCTGCCACCGTCTACGATTCCACCCAGCGCCATGATGGTTAAAGCAAGGACAACGGGTGGCACTAAATAATATTTATTCAGCCACACCAGCTCCGGGTATTTTGCAAAGTCACCCATGGTTTTAAAGTTGGTCTCTTTATAATCGGGGCCAACAATCCATCCGACATGCGAGTACCAGAAGCCGTACAATTTCATGGAGTGTGGATCGGAAGGAGTGTCGCTATGGCGATGATGATGGCGGTGGTGGGCAGCCCACCAAAGCGCTCCCTTTTGGGCAGAAGTCTGCGCCATAAAGGCAATGACAAACTGGAACCAGCGGGAGGTTTTATAAGCGTTGTGCGAGAAATACCGATGATAACCTCCGGTGATCCAAAACATGCGGAAAAAATAGAAGAACGCACACATGGCCCAATCAAACCAGGTAGCACCGGTAAAAATAGCAGCGAAAGGAAGCAGGTGAACAATGATGAAGGCAACCTCCGTCTTCAGAAGAGGTTTGTTTCTTTTTTCAAGGACAACAGGAATTTCCATAACTCAACTTTTAGATTTCCTTCTCACCATTCGACTTCAACTAAAAAGCAATGCAAAGATAAGGGTTTTGGAAAGATAGGGGTTGTAAAAAAAGGGAATTATTGAGCGCCTAATCTCTTTTACACATGTGCTTACTCTTTTTTTGACTAGGCTAGAAAATTCCTAATAAACCACCATTTAAAGGCAGGGTCAACAACCATAATTTCTTTGCCCATCACATCAATTACATCCTTTTGAAGAAGGGCTTGTATCGACCGCTGAATCGTTGCGGTGCCACCTAACGAAAATTTCTTGATGGTCTCTTTTGAGTGTAAGAAATTTGATCCCTTACAAACTGCTTTAAGAAAATTTAATTGGTACGTGGTTAGCCCTTCTATTGTTTTTTGAAATTGCAGCTCGTTTTGCTCAGCCAGTCGAATCAGTGTCATTTCAACATCGCTACTTTTTACTTTGCCCGAAGAGATATACCATAAAATTTGAAATGCGTTTTGGGTATAATAGGAATGTGACTCCATCGCCTCGCAAATGATTTCAATCTGTTCAGTTGAAATTTCTTTCCCTGTCTTTTTAAATTTCCCAGCTACAAAAGGAATCCATTCCTTTATTCCTATCTTCTTTAGATAATGGACAGATCCAAATTTATAAAAGGGTAAGTCCGATGACTCAAATAACTGACTCATCAAATGCCGCTTGCTTCCATACAGGCAGTAATGGACTTTATCATGTCGCTGCCAAAAGCTCCTTAGTTTCTTCTGAAATTCAACGGGGTGAGGGAAGTGGTTCACGTTTTGAAATTCATCAATACATAAAATGATTCGAACATTTTTCCTTGTGGCAATCGTTTGAGATAAGTTTATGATTTCATCTTCATTTATTGCTGTGTTCGATTGGAATTTGATGGAGAACTCGGTGTTGGGGTCTGCCTGAAAAGAGAGGTAGGGCAACATTCCCTTCAACCATTTACTGGCAAATTGAAAAGCTTCATCCATTTTGGAGTTCGTTGCTTTGAGCAAGGAGTACACATAAGCCTGATGAAATTCTTCAGATGTACGACATTTGAAGAGATCAATGAATGCAAAGCGAATGTTGTCTTTGTGGTAACGTCTGGCAGCTTCCTCTACCAGAGAAGATTTACCCCAACGTCTCGGTGAAATTAGTATAGTATTTGCATTCGTGTTAAATTGGTGGTGCATGAATTCGATATCCTTACTGCGATTACAGAAGTCTGTCTTGCTTACCGTTTTACCAAAAACAAAGGGATTCTCCATAGGCTACACTCAAAAGTTACATAAATGTAAGTTACAATTATGTAACTTACAAAAATGTTACCTCTGGGCTTAAATGGATTGAATTTAAGGGATTTATTTCTTCAATACACTTAACACCTCATTCAACTTTAACAACGCTTCCACAGGGCTGATGGTGTTAATGTCGATTTTCTCCAGCATCTCGTGGATGGCTTTGGTTTTGGGATCGATCTCGAACAAACTGATTTGTTGACTGGCTTTGGGCAACTCATCAAATTTCTTTTTGGGTTCGTTCTTATGTTTATCCTTTTCCAGAAAATGCAAAATCTCATTTGCTCGTAATACGACTTTGTTAGGCATGCCTGCAATCTGTGCCACATGAATACCAAAGCTATGTTCACTACCACCTTCTTTCAGTTTGCGCATGAAGATGATTTTGTCACCAATCTCTTTCACACTTACATTAAAATTTTTCACCCGCACTAAGTCCTCGGCAAGTTGATTTAACTCGTGATAGTGCGTTGCAAAAAGTGTTTTAGGTTTGAAGTCTTTATGACTATGTAAATATTCAACGATCGACCAGGCGATGGAAACACCATCATAAGTACTGGTACCTCGGCCAATCTCATCCATTAAGATCAAACTACGGTCGCTAAGATTATTCAGAATACTTGCGGTCTCCGTCATCTCCACCATGAAAGTGGACTCTCCTCGAGATAAATTATCTGAAGCACCAACTCGCGTAAAAACTTTGTCTACAATTCCGATCACGGCATTTTCTGCTGGAACAAAACTTCCCATTTGTGCCATGAGCACAATCAGAGCGGTTTGTCTTAACAAAGCAGACTTACCTGCCATGTTAGGTCCGGTGATAATGAGGATTTGTTGCGTGTCATTGTCTAAGTAAATGTCATTGGGTACATAACTTTCACCGGCTGGAAGCTGCTTTTCAATCACCGGATGGCGTCCCGCTTTAATGGCCAATCGGGTTGAATCACTAATCTCCGGCATCGAATACTTGTTGGCTTTGGCCGTAATGGCAAAGGACAGCAAACAATCCAGCGTAGCAATTACCCTTGCATTCTGTTGAATCTGAGAAATAAAATCGGCCGCATGATGAACCAACTCCAAAAAAATCCTTTGCTCAATAACTAACAGCTTCTCTTCGGCAGTCAGGATTTTCTCTTCATACACCTTGAGTTCTTCGGTGATGTATCGCTCCGCATTGACAAGCGTTTGCTTGCGGATCCAATCGGCCGGTACTTTATCTTTATTCGCATTACTTACCTCTAAATAATAGCCAAATACTTTGTTGTAAGAGATTTTTAATGAATTGATTCCAGTGCGCTCTACTTCGCGCTTTTGAATCTTCAATAAATAATCCTTTCCGGAGAAGGCGATGGCTCGCAATTCATCCAGTTCTGCATTAACACCTTCTTTAATAATGCCTCCCTGATGAATGAGCATGGGTGCATCTTCTTTCAGTTCGGCATCAATTTTTTCCAGAAGGAACTCGCATTTATTAAGTTGGTCACCTAATTTCTTCAATTCCCTGGAAGCAGAAGTTTCAAGAGAATCTTTTATAGGAAGAATAGCTTTCAACGATCGCCTGAGTTGTTGCAACTCGCGGGGATTGATTCGCCCTACGGCCACTTTGGAAATAAGCCGTTCCAGATCGGCTATCTGCCGGAGGTGTTCCAAAATACCTGAACTTAGTTCATCATTTTCATAGAGCTGCTGTACAATGTGTAAACGTTCTTCAATACTTTGCTTTTCCTTTAGGGGCAGGATCATCCACTTTCGCAGGTTCCGTGAACCCATGGGCGTTACGGTCTGATCTAATACGTGCAGCAGCGGCACACCACCTTCATTGTGTGAACTGACAATTTCCAGGTTGCGGATAGTAAATTTATCCAGCCACACATATTTGTCTTCATCAATGCGTGAAAGGGAAGCAATATGATGCGTGTCTTTATGCTCCGTCACTTCGAGGTAATGCAAGATGGCTCCCGAAGCAATGATGGCTTCATTCATTCCGTCAATTCCAAAGCCTTTGAGTGTACTGGTTTTGAATTGTTGGATAAGTTTATCATGCGTAAAATCAAAAGCATACACCCAATCGTCCAGAGCGAACGTAGCGTACTCCTCACTAAACAGGGCATCCAGTTTTTCACGTGATGCTTTGCTATAAATAATTTCGGCCGGGCCAAAACTTTGAATCAGTTTATAGACATAGTTTTCGTGTCCTTGAGCGGCAAAAAATTCCCCGGTGCTAATATCAAGAAAGGCAACGCCAAGATTATTTTTTGTGATGTAGAGAGAGGCGAGAAAATTGTTCTGCTTTTTCTCCAGCACATTATCATTATAAGAAACCCCCGGAGTCACCAATTCAGTAACACCCCGCTTTACAATTCCTTTTACTAAGCGAGGGTCTTCCAACTGATCACAAATAGCCACGCGGTGTCCAGCTCTTACTAGCTTGGGTAGATAAGTGTCGAGCGAATGATGCGGGAAGCCCGCCAGGGCAGTTTCTGAAACAGAACCATTGCCACGCTTGGTCAATACGATATCCAGTACTTTAGAAGCCTTAATAGCATCTTCACCGAATGTCTCATAAAAGTCGCCAACACGGAAAAGCAGCAACGCTCCCGGATACTTCGCCTTGATGGCGTTGTATTGCTTCATGAGTGGGGTTCCGGTAGGGCTTGTTGTTACTGCCATAAGCGGCAAGTTATCACTAGTCGTAAGAAGTAAGAATTCTCTGCAGCTATTTTTTCACAGGTTCTGAAATCATATCTCTGAATTGGAAAAACCCGATTAAGCAATGAAATTGCGGAATGAAAAAACTCAAGCTCGAAGAGCTAGGCCGAATTTCAATAGATCAATTCAGAGAATCGGAGAAAATTCCAGTCTGTATTTTATTAGATAACATCCGCAGTCTCCATAACGTAGGTTCGGCCTTCCGCACCGCAGACGCTTTTCGGATTGACAAAATTTATCTTACCGGAATCACGGGTACTCCTCCTCACCGTGAGATACAAAAGACGGCCCTTGGTGCAACAGAATCTGTTTCCTGGGAATATTCGGAAAGTCCTTCAGTAGCAGCCCAACAGTTAAAAAGTAATGGTTACAAAATTGTTATTGTAGAACAAACCAATGAGAGCATAGCACTACAGAAATTTAATTCTGAAAAAAATGAAAAACTTTGTCTGGTGTTTGGCAATGAAGTGAATGGAGTAAGTGAAGAAGTTATTGCGTTAGCCGATTTGGCTATAGAAATTCCGCAAAGTGGAACAAAACATTCCTTAAATATTGCAGTATGCTTGGGTATTGTGGTTTGGGAAATGGTTAAGAAGGATTTGGACAAATCGAACACCTGATCGACATTAAATAAAACGTTAACTTGCTTCATTAACAGACTCTGCCATGGGAAAGATTTTAATAGTATGCCTTTTTCTTACGTTCATCGCATCCATTACAATGGCGCAAAAACAAAAAGAAAGCTGCACACCTACTGTCCCCATCGTTATTGATGCCAAGGTAGAGGAATGGCAAAATGATTGGGTTGCTGATTCAGAAGGAAAGTTCCTTTATACTATTTGTAATGACGCCAACGATCTTTTTATTCGAATAAAAATGTCAGATATTCTTACGCAACGAAGAGTTGCGCTCTTTGGACTTACCGTTTGGCTTGATCCGAGCGGAAAGAAAAAAGAGAAAATTGGCCTGAAATATCCATTTGGCACATCTGACTTAAGTAGTACTCCCCCCACGGCAACCACCATGAATAGAAACCAAAAACGGGGAGATGTTGAGAAGGAATTATTAAGTGACCTTGAAGTTCTTGAGTTGATCGGTCTTGCGAAAGAAAATATTATTTCCAGCCGACTGGGTTTAATGAATGGCATTCAGGTGCTGATCTCCGCCACTGAAGATGGAAGCTATATGTATGAAGCTAAAATTCCTTTTAAGGCTTTTCGTTTAAAGAAATCAGAAATCGAAGTATTGGGAGTTGGATTTGAAACGGGGGTATTGAAACCTCAAAAAGGAAAAAGCCAACCCGCAGGGTCTGGTCCTGGTGCACCTTTCTACGGTAACATGAGCCCTTACTATCAGCAGGTAATGATGGGACCAAGCGGCAATAATTATGAAATGACAATTCCTTCAAAAATCTGGACGAGTGTTTTATTAAAATAAAAACTATGGAAACTCCTTGTAGATTTTGCTCCGATGGAGCACCCTTACAAACCAGACTTTTCCTGATCTGACGATTAGTCCAATCCGGTAATTACCTTCAATTTCTATTCGATAATGAACTTTGTATTTTCTGAGTTTCACTAGATGACTAATCTGTGAAATACTGGAGGCCGACTTAACAACTTGAATAACTCCAAGTATAGATTTTTTAATTAACCTGTCATTTAGTTTTGAAACATCCCTAAGAAAAGATCCTTAGTAGATAATATTCATTTTCTCCCCAACACCCGTATCACTGACTCTTCCGATACATTTTCGGTTTCCATTCCCTGTTCTATTAGAGAGGCAAAAACAGCATCCTCGAGTTCTTGCTTTTGTAATATACGGGCCTTAATCCGGGTCTTGTTAAAGAAAGCCTTCAGAAAATTCTCCTCACTCTTATTCTTGATAGCGATAATGGCTGTCTTCATTGATTTTGAAATTATAGTAACTTGAATTGTTTGACTATCTCAAATTTAACCAATCCTACTTTCAATACAATGAAATCTAGAGTACCCGATTGCATTGAAACCAAGAATCCCCGGAATTACCCGGGGATTCATCAGTTCTAAGCTATTAGACATCACTTACCCACTTCATACCGAACGGTTCTTCCGTTTTTGTTGGTAAGCGTTACGATGTTGTCACACGTACCATCACCATAATCAATGGTAAGTTCGCGATCGCCATGTTTGATAAACTTAACTCCACTTACGGGGATGAACACACCCTCGGCAGCGCAAGCGCGTCTGTAGATCAATCGTTCGAGGATTTCAATAGTGTAGCCGCGGCCATTGCGCAAAGTACCCTGGGCAGTGCCATAGATAATAAGTCTGTTCAGCAGATTATTGAGATGACGCTCACGCTCACGTTTATGATTTACTTCACGTGTAGCCACTTTTCCATCAGGCCAGGTGATTTTACCTCCCGTCAATACAACATCATACGTTGTGGTTGAGTCAACAACACTGAGCACCGTTACTTTGCGATTACCCTCAAGGCTTAAACCATTGATGAAATAATTTTCATACGAAATGTTTAAGACAGTACCCGGCTCGTTCCACCTTCCGGTGTGCTCTACTACGATAACTCCTTTTCTTGTATTTCCTTTGGGATCGGTACAACCCTCTCCAAAATCAACACGAAGACTTCCGGCTTCTTTTGTGCCTATTCTTTCGCGGGAGGCGCAGGCGAACCTTTCATCAGTGCCGACTTTTCCACCTGAGAGTGATGCGTCATCTTCTTCAAGCGCATCCGTCATCATGTCATCTGCATCTTCAAAGTAAGTATCTTCTACGGCATCCGAGCCTGCGCTTTCTGTGTCTTCTGCAGAAAAATCCGGAGTTGCCTCATCGTTGTTACACGATACCAGGAGCGTAAGTGCCATGCTCAAACCAAGGATAATTGTTTTCCTGGTGAGGGCATGCATAGTGCGAACAATGTTTAACGTTTTCATAATTTTTTCATGTTTTGTTTCAGTCGCTTAGAGACAGAGACACATGAAAGGTTTAATAAAATCTACGTCAGAGAAAAATATTTTATGCTTTTTGCTCATTTGAAATTTTTGCAATCGCATTAGACATATCAAAGTTGTGAAGGTTTAACTGGAGACTTTTAAACAGCAAACATTTGTGGGAGAATCAGACATTACTGTGAAATGACGTTGTTATTTCTCCTTTCCACAGGTTGAACTTTACTTTATTTTCTTGTTCAGAACAGGTATATTCCAACCAATCCATCACCTAAAATAGAAATCACCATGAAATTGATGCTTTATTTATTCACCCCCTTGTTCAGGTATTTGCCGATCGCGATCCTGTCACTTTTTATCACCGTACAGCAGACTTTTTCACAAACCCTTGCCAAGGAACAAATTGAGCAATTGAAATTCCGCCATGTAGGGCCCATTGGAAACAGGGTCACCTGTGCTGTAGGTGTTCCAGACAACGACATGGTTTACTATGCCGGAGCTGCGACAGGCGGAATTTGGAAGACTTCCGATGGGGGATTGAATTGGAAACCTGTATTTGATGATAAGCCAGTGCATGCCATAGGTGCACTTGCAGTAGCTGCTTCCGATGCTCAGGTTATTTATGCAGGAACAGGCGAAAGTTTTATCCGCTCTAACATTTCCATTGGAAATGGAGTGTGGAAATCTACTGATGGCGGAGAATCATGGAACCATATGGGTCTTGATAATACCGGTCGCATTGCGCGTGTCATAATTAATCCAACGAATCCGGATGTTGTTTACGTTGCTGCCATGGGACATGCCTATGCTCCGCAGAAAGATCGTGGTGTTTATAAATCAATAGACGGAGGCAAATCCTGGAAGCAAGTATTGTTTGTAGACGAGAATACAGGAGCATCTGATCTAGTGATGGATCCTTCTAACCCAAGAATATTGTTTGCCGGCATGTGGCAGCTTTCACTTAGAACCTGGAACAGAACAAGTGGTGGGCCGGGAAGCGGAATTCATATGTCGAAAGACGGAGGAGAGACATGGACTAAACTTAAAGGAAGCGGGCTGCCTGAACAGCCTGTTGGAAAGATCGCACTCGCTATGACTCCTGCTGATCCTAACCGCGTATATGCATTAATTGAAACAGGAGATGGAGTGGAATCAATGGGAGGTAAAGCAGAAAGCGGTGAGCTATGGAGAACAGAAGACAAAGGCAAGACCTGGAAACTTATCAACTCGAATAGAAATCTTACCGGAAGACAAGCCTACTATACCCGATGCACGGTCTCACCGGAAAATCCAAATGAAGTATATTTTATTTCAGCTTCTTTTCATACCAGTATTGATGGAGGGAGATCAACAGAGCAAATTGATTTTAGCGCCCAGCCCAACTGGGATCATCATGACATGTGGATTGATGTTAAGAATCCAAATCGATTGCTCGTAGCAGGAGATGGGGGTGTTGGTATTTCAAAGAATAGAGGAAAGACCTGGCAAAGAGTTATTCTTCCGGTCGCTCAACTTTATCATGTTACTACAGACAATAATATTCCCTATAATGTGCTCGCCAACCGGCAAGATGGCCCAGCCATGCGTGGACCAAGCCGTAGCGGAACAGCCTCTTTCTTTGGCCCTGGCATTATCACTTCCGGTATGTGGCATGATGTAGGAGGTGGAGAAAGTGGTTTTGCAACTCCCGATCCGAAAGATCCGGATATAGTGTGGTCAAGTGCTTCAGGCTTTGGCGCCTTGGGCGGTGTGGTCACTCGCTTTAATGAAAAGACTCGCCAGTTTCGGCAGGTGGAAGTTTGGCCCGAACTTACGGCAGGTCATCCGGCAGATCAGGTGAAGTATAGATTCCAATGGACTTTCCCATTGCTGATTTCACCGCATGATCACAATACTGTTTATGTAACCAGTCAAAATGTGCATCGTACCACCAACGGAGGTCAGTCATGGGAGGTAATTAGCCCTGACTTAACGCTTAATGACAAAAGCAAACAGGCCATGTCGGGTGGACTCACTCCGGATAACATTGGAGTGGAGTATGCCAATGTGATTTATGCGTTTGATGAGTCACCCATAAAAAAGGGAATCTTTTGGGCAGGAACAAATGATGGTCAGGTACAGATTAGTCAGGATGGAGCAAAGAACTGGACCAACCTGACAAAGAATATTTTGGATCTTCCCGCCTTGGGCACAGTCAGAAATATTGAAGCGTCAAAATGGAATGAAGGCAAAGCGTATATGACGGTGGACTTTCATGAGGTAGGCAATTTCCAACCTTACGTGTACAAGACCGATAATTTTGGAAAGACGTGGAAGAAGATCACGAAAGGTATAGCAGCCGGCAATCTTAACTATTGCCGAATGATTAAAGAAGATCCCATCCGTCAGGGACTCCTCTATCTCGGTACCGAAACAACACTGTACTTTTCACTGGATGACGGAGAAAACTGGCAACCCTTCATGACCAATATGCCACATACGCCCATGTATTGGATAGATGTGCAGGAGCATTTTAATGATTTAGTGGTTGGCACTTATGGAAGAGGTATCTGGATTCTGGATGATATTTCACCTTTACAGCAATTGCCTAAGGATCTTACCAATACCAAGGCTCTTCTGTTCAAACCAAAAGATGCCTATCGTTTTCAACCGATGACCAGCACCATGCAGATATTTCCAGAGCCATCATTCGGTCAGGATCCTCCAACGGGTGCATCTATTAACTACTGGGCTGCATCCGATAAGGATAGCGTAAAAATCTATATCACTGCTGCTAATGGCGATACGGTGAAGACGATAAAAGAGAAAGGTAAGTCAGGCATCAATCGCATCTGGTGGAATTTTAATGGAATGCCCACGAAAGATTTTAAGTCAAGGACTCAACCTCAGGGAGCTGATTGGTTAGCGTTGGATAAGGATAGAACAAGAAATGTCCACATTGCCACACCCTTTAAAGAATATCAGGTGCCTCCCGGGACATATACCGTGAGTATGGTAGCGGGAGATCAGAAGTTTAAGGAAACACTTAATGTTCTAAAAGATCCTCATTCTGAAGGATCGCTGGCTGACATTAAGTTGCAGACTGACCTACTAGCCAGCATACACAAAGACCTTAATCAGGCAGCGGACATTGTCAATAATGTAGAGATCATGCGTAGGCAGCTCTATGACTTGAGAGATATGTTAAAGTTAAAAGGATACAAGAGAGAGTTGCTTGACGCTGCGGGAAAACTGGATAATGCATTGGTTAACCTGGAAGGAAAATTAGTTCAATTGAAATACACCGGAACAGGTCAGGATGATTGCCGGTGGCCGGAAATGCTGGCGGGAAAATTAGCTTATCTCGGTTCAGCAGTAGCCATAGCAGATTTTCCTCCCACCAATCAACAAAATGAAGTTTATGCTTTATTAAAGAGCCGACTAAATGATTGTCAAGTGGAGTTGGATAAAGTGATGAAGGGTGAGATGGCTGCCTTTACAAAAATGCTACAGGAAAATAATGTTGGGCCTATTGTGCTGGATTTGAAAAAATAGAGAACTCTAAATGCCAAGTAAATTAACTAAAGATCAATATGACAACACAAGAAATTGCAAATCAATTGGTGGCCTATTGCCGAAAAGGCGAATGGGAAGCTGCCCAGAAACAGTTGTATGCTCAACACGCTAAAAGCATTGAGCCTTATGCTACGCCAGAATTTGAGAAAGAGACAACAGGGCTTGAAGCGATTATAGCAAAAGGACACAAGTTTAATGCATTGGCTACCATACACAGCATTGAATTGTCTGACCCACTTGTAGCAGGTAATAGCATTGCCTTAACGCTGACAATGGATATGACGATGAAAGGTCAGGGGCGAATGACAATGCCCGAGCTTTGTGTGTACCAGGTAAAAGACGGGAAAATTATTTGTGAGGAATTTTTTATGTGAGTTTCAATTTTTCTTAAAGTAATAATCAATGAATTTTCCGTCACCGGAGATGGTAGCTGTCAGTAATTTACCGCTCAGTTGATAGGAAATCTTTTTAGGAAAATCATGCTGTGGATTCTCGCCCGCAAATCCTATAGAAGTTAACTCCGTCAACTTAAAAGGAACTGGGTTGGGATTTTCGGGCACATCACTTACATAGAATATATTATCCTCTTTGAGGATGAGTTGAAGCTTTTCAACAAATAAGGTATCGCTGCCCTTCAATGTCACTCCCTTGCCACGAAATTCATGAGGCGAAATTTTTTGCCAGATTTCTATGCCAGACTGACCAGATTCATTGTTGACCCTTGTCCAGGTCCCTTCAATCCATTTCAACTTATTAAAGTTGTCGGTTGTCTTTTTAGAAGTAGATTGGGCTGTCAGAACATGAACGGTTAATGTTAAGAACAGGAAAAGGTTAATCTTGCGCATAGTTTTTTGAATCAAAGCAAATGAGAACAAACTAGGTTGTATTGTACAAACCCGACAGACTTATTTCCTCATAAAGAAATTAGCCAGATTTGGTTGATCAAAAAAGTATTTTGAAGGATCTTCTCCAGTGAAGGCTTTAAAATTTCTAATGAAATGAGATTGATCATAAAAGCCTGTCTCAAGCCCTAATTCACTCCAAGACATTTTCCTTTCTTGCGCGTTTTGAAAAATATAGCTGAACCGTATGATCCGAGCATAGAACTTGGGAGGAATGCCAATGTATTTTTTAAACAGTCGCTCTAACTGGCGTTCTGAAACACAAGCGGCTTCGCATAGACTGGCAACGGAAGCATTCCCCTGCTTTGAAAATAAAACTTCCATGGCTTTGTCGATTGGTCCGGATGAGTCGGGCTTAGCTGCTTTTAAGAATTCGTCCTGGATGAGTTCAATGCGAGTATCATCGACAGAGGCAACATGAATACGTTTGGTCAGTGAATTGAGTGAGCCGAGATGACTGTCCAATTCAACTACTTTATCAGTAAGAGAATCCATTCTAAGATCAAATAATTGCAAGAGCACTGCGGGCTTTAGTTTAATTCCCATCATATGACTGCGTCCTTTATTTTTGAGATGGAAGTAACGCGTAATCTGGCCTGCCAGTAAATTTTTGGATTGCTGTTCCCAATTTCCCCGAAGATTGATAATGTAGGGGTCAGCAAAATGAAAAATGATTTCCGGGAATCCGTCTGGAATAATTTTTTGAACAATAGTGGAGGGATCGTCATTTTGAGCAATCCAGAGGCACTCTATCCAATGGCGTAGCTCTTCTCTCGGAATGATCCTTTTAAATTGCATTTTCTCAATTTAGTCCTCCAGACTATAAAGATTATCTTTTTTACAAGCAACCATCTGTAACCTTCGGTGTCTTTTTTGGTAACAGTAACAAACTCGCCTGATTTATGAAAAATCCAATTTTCCTCATCCAACTATTCATATTCCTGGTTCCTTCTGCCGTGGTCGCCCAAAAGGAGTTATCAAAGACATTTAAAGATATTCAATCAATCCGGATCAATACAGCGTCTGGTGATTGCGAAATTGTCAAATCGCCTAATGCTTCGGTTACCGTGCAACTCAGCCACAGCTATGATGATGGTGAATTTGAACCGGAGATAGAACAAAATGGTAACCGGATCGTCATTAAAGAGTCATTTAAAGTCCGCAGTGTAAGCGGCACTGGCAAATGGACTTTAACCGTACCCGATGGCCTTGAAATTCGCTTTCAGTCCGGCTCGGGTGGGGTTATAGCAAGCAATCTCAAGTTGGACATGGATGCGAATACGGGCTCCGGCAGCTTTGACATTTCTAAAGTAACGGGTGATATAAAAGCAACAACAAGCTCTGGTGATTTTACCATTTCAGACTTTAATGGAGACATTAATGCGAATATTGGCTCCGGCTCTGTTGTGGCGCAAAATTGTAAGGGCGGTATCCGTTTAAATTCCGGTTCAGGAAATATCAAACTGACGGATAGCAAGGCTGCATTTGATGCCAATACAGGCAGCGGAGATATAGTAAGCAAAAACCTTACTTTAGATGGAGCGAGTCGTTTCAATTCGGGTTCGGGGAATTCTCAGATTATTCTTGCGACAGTTCCCAAACATGATCTTTCTGTAGCCAGTGGCTCAGGCGATGCCGAAGTTGATTTTAATGGTCAGGAAATAGCCGGTGTAGTGGTAATGAAGGCCAATAAAAAAAATGGCCGGATTGAAGCTCCGTTTGAATTCGATAAGGTAAAAGAAAGTGATGATGATGGCAATCAGGTGACCGTAGAGAAGACGGCTGTGAAAGGAAATGCAACCAACCTGATTAACATAAGCACAGGATCAGGCGTGGCGCGGATTAGAAAGTAATGTGGTAAATTAAGCAGCCTCAACAGGGGCTTCAGCCTCAACCTTTCGGGTAACGTGTAAAACAAACTGCTTGTCAAGGGTTAATTCATAGATGGCTTCATTCATAAGTTGTGAAGCTTTTTGAGATTGCTGAAGCACAGCGAGGAGGTCACGGGCTACAGCAGAATCTTTAATTTTTTTAAGAGCTTTTCCCTTAGAAACCTCAAGTGAGAAGGAGAATCCTGATTTTTCTTTTTGTCCTACTGCCTTAAATTCGTGGGCTGATAATTTGTACTGCTGAGGGTCTTTTTCCGCATCCACCATTAATTTTAAAATAACGGGACGGTATTTATTCCAAAGTGAAGAGTAGGGATTCGATTCGAAATACATGAATTGTGTAGGTTGAGCGTGGTTAGATCAATTTTTTGATACAAAAGATCGACAATATACCACTTTCTTGAGGAAGTCATTTTGAAAGAGGATTTAAGGAGGATCAAATTCAAAATCTCTCTCAATTTTGCACCTTTGCAAATAAAATAATCAACGATTTGAATTCCGATCGATATACCCAGCGGGGAGTGTCCGCAAGTAAGGAAGATGTTCACAAGGCCATTCAAAACCTTGACAAGGGTTTATTCCCACAGGCTTTTTGCAAAATAGTTCCGGATAGGCTTGGCGGAGATCCTACTTACTGTACCGTGATGCATGCCGATGGTGCGGGGACAAAATCATCGTTAGCCTATATTTATTGGAAAGAAACAGGGGACCTCTCCGTGTGGAAGGGCATAGCGCAAGACGCAATCATCATGAATGTCGATGATTTGTTATGCGTTGGAGCAACGGGGCCCATCATATTGTCTTCTACGATTGGTAGAAACAAAAACTTAATACCGGGCGAAGTGATCAGCACGATCATCAATGGTACGGAGGAGGTTTTGCAGATGCTTCGAAGTCAGGGTATGGAAATCAGCAGCACGGGAGGTGAAACGGCCGATGTAGGCGACCTGGTAAAAACAATTATTGTCGATAGCACAGTGACGGCAAGAATGAAACGATCATCCGTAATTGACAATAAGAATATAAGAGCAGGAGATGTGGTTGTCGGGCTGGCCTCCTTCGGAAAGGCAAGCTATGAAGACCACTATAATGGAGGTATAGGGAGTAACGGACTTACGTCTGCCCGCCATGATGTGTTTCACAAAGACTACGCAGCTAAATATCCTGAATCGTTTGATCAGCAGGTTCCTCATGACCTGGTGTATTCAGGGAAATATAAAGTAACCGATACTATCCCCGGTGTTGAGGTGAATGTCGGCAAGCTTGTGTTGTCCCCAACACGAACCTATGCGCCCATTATAGTTGAGCTACTGAAGAGCCTGCGGGCAGAGATCCATGGCATTGTGCATTGCAGCGGTGGAGCGCAGACCAAAGTATTGCACTTCATTGAAAACCTCCATGTGATTAAAGATAATATGTTCGAGGTGCCGCCTCTTTTCAAGCTTATACAGGAACAATCTGGAACGGATTGGAAAGAAATGTATAAAGTCTTTAACATGGGACACCGTATGGAAGTGTACCTCAGCGAAAGAAATACGGATCAACTGATTACCATTTCAAAGAGCTTTGGAGTAGATGCGCAGGTGATTGGGCGAGTAGAGTTCTCTCCTCAGAAAAAAGTGACCATCAAAAGTAAGATGGGAGAGTTTGTTTATGTGTAAAGGTTTCTAATCTAATGAGAATTGATTGCTATCGTGATGTCAGATCTGAAGACATGACGGCACACACAAAAAAGGTAATGCAGAATATATATTTCTGTTGTTCCCAATGATCGATACCATGTCAATAGAGAGCTATTTGAATTATCAAAGCCAGCCTTTTCGTCTAAACCACCAATAAATAGCCAGCGTGATAAGCCCCATGAATAAAATAGAATAGAGGTAGCCATACTGCCAACGCAATTCAGGCATGACATCGAAATTCATTCCGTAAATACCGGCAATAAACGTTAGCGGCATAAAAAAGACTGAAAACAATGTGAGTACACGGACTACCTCATTGGTTCGTTGTGAGGAAAGTGAGATGTAGATATTTAATAAATTACCTACGTTATCAACTATTTGCTTAGTGCTTGTTTGCAGCCGTAAAAACTCATCCTTCAGATGATTAAATTGAGGAGCAGCTATTTTCCCTTTTAAGTTTTCGAGAATAGATTTTGACAGGTCAAGGATATAATCTATTACCGCAGCCTTTCTCTTTATGTAATAAAGACTTTTCAGCAGAGAAGGTGTTTTCTGTTGAAGAAATATTTTGGGTTCGAAGAAATTAAGTTCTTGTACCAATGCAGCTAATGGAGCATTATATGTAGTAATCGCCATGGAGATGATACGAAAGAGCAATTGATGGGGGGTTGTACATTTTTCCGTTTCTACATATTTACGGTTGATGTCGTGCAGAAAATCGTAGTCACTTCTATGGATAGTAATAATGAAATCATTACCTATAAAAATGGCGATTTTATCAGTTACATCTTGAATTGTGTCGGCCTCTTTGGGGGCTTTGCTGCTATACACACGAAGTATAACAAACTGGATTTGGCCTACAATTTCATATTTAGGCAGGTGTTCCGGTTGAAGTGAGTCTTCTACCAATGTTTTGTACAGACCATATTTGTTGGCTACTTCGGTTAGTTCGGGTTTGGTTGGATTTATAATGTCAATCCATTCATAACCTGTTATTTTTTTCTCTTTGAGGATGGCGATCATTTGAATAACTATTTCTTGTGAGTTTATCTGTTACTAAAAACTTTTAACTTAGTTTATATTAAGGCTTAAAGTGAGTCCATACCATGCTTTATTTTGATAAATCCAAATACTTTTGTCGCGATCGGTTATGTAATCCCAACCAACGCCCATACCTACGGTAAGATTGTTTATTCCTGCCATTAGGGACACGCCTCGCATAAGGATAAGTGCATTGTATTCATCGGTGGTGCGATAATTGGTTGTCCATGAACTTATAAAGGTTGTGCCCAGGCCGCCAAACCCACCGAAGGTGAGGGCACGGTGCTGTAGTTTTTTTAAAGTACCTGTCAGTGTTTGAGAGATGCGAGTCTTGTACCTGTCCAGCCGGTAACCGAAGTAAACATTGCCGTTGAAGTCTGTTGTTAACTGTCGTGGAAAATTAAAGGAAGATGGCCGGAATTTGAATGGAACGATGAGAACGTCTATATCAAAACTGCGTTTTAGAAACGACTGATCATTGATCATTTTTACCGGACTAAGACTGTTTCCGCTTTTATCTATCGGAATGATGATGAGCGAATCCTCTTTGGTGTCCAGATACACTTTGATATACCTGGAATCCGATTAATGCAATTGATAATACCCGGGGCTTAGCCCAGAATCGGGCAGGTTTTTGAGAGAGGAACAAGAGGAAAGAACGACTATGATGAGGTAAGGAAGAATGTATTTCATAGCTGCTTACTCAGGAGTCAGTTAGAGAAATATTTTTGCATTCAAGTTACTGATTTATTTCTTTTTTGCAGTGAGCAGTTGTGTTCCTTCATGATAAAGTACATTGTTTAAGGTAAAGAAACTTGCTTTTGTGAAAAATGAGTGGATGGTCTAAACCTACTACATGCTAATTTTTTTGTGTTTTTGGAAGTCTTTACATGACTGACGTTTATTACAATCTCAGAGTTAAACCTTCGGATTCAACGTATGCACGATATAGAAAAAATCTTTTTCATATCGGTCGCTCCATTGGATCGTGGTTTAATCCTGAAATCCTTCCTGTTACCGCAGATTTTATGGCAAATGTTTGGCAGGATGCGAGTTATTTTATTTGGTCGTTGAAGTATAAGTATGCCCGTATCCGTCCTTATGTTGTTGACCCCGCTGTGAAAAATCTTCAGGAAACAGATTGGGCAGCTTACCCAAGTGGTCATGCAGCAAACTCTTACATTAATGCGTATGTCTATCATGAGTTGGCTCCTGAATTCACCGATTGCTTTGTAAAGGCTTATGATATGGCACACTCCCGCGAAATTCTGGGCGTACATTATCCAAGCGACTCCGAAGCTTCGAGAATATTTGCAAGGCAGTTTGTTAACATGTTATTTCAGAATAAACAATTTTTAGAGGACCTTGAGAATGCGAAAAAGGAATGGGCGGTGAAGGGAAAAGAGAAATGAAATTATTTGCCACTACGCCAAAGTTGGGTTTGGCTCTTGCCTTTGTTTTGGATTGTGGGTTGGATGCGCGGTAATGGCAATTGCCAATTATTCTTCCCTTAAATTCTTGGTTGGATTTGTTCTTGATGCTTTAAAAGTCTGAACCCCGGTAGCTAAAAGTAAAATGAAAACCATTACAATTGGTGGTACTACAAAATGGTGGAGACTGAGTTCGGTTTTAAAAGCGAAACTATTTAACCATTGGCTCATCCAGTAATAACTAACACCCCAGGCGATAAGTGTAGCAATTAAAACCACTTTTAGATACCCGGAATAAATCCACTGGATAAGTTGTTTGGTAGAACTTCCAAACACTTTGCGTATGCTTATCTCTTTGAGTTTTCGATTTAACAAGTAAGTTGTAAGGCCAATCAAACCAATACCAGCAATAATTATGGCGATAATTGAAAAAGAGGAGTAAGCCCGACTCAATTGAGATTCGACTCCATATAGTTGTTGAATTTTATCATTCAGAAAGAAATATTCTAACGGGTAACCCGGATACAACTCTTGCCAACGTTTTCCAATAGCCGCCAACTGATTTTGCGTATCACCTTCCTTAAGTTTTACTGACACAAAACGGAAATTCGGCACATATGAATACAGTATTACAGGATCGATCCTCGTGTGGAGCGTAGTGTAATTGAAATTTTCAACTACACCAACTACTCTTCCTTTTACCTGACCTGTTACTAACTGTCCAATAGGTTGTGTTAAGTGCATTTGCTCCACTGCCGCTTCATTCAAAACAACTTCAACAAGTGTATCGCGGCTTTCTAAGTTTGGAAAGCGACCTTCTTTTAATTTGACTCCGTAGAGGTCAAAGAAATTTTCGTCCACTAAAAAGACGGCCATTGTTTGCTCACCGGCTTCTGATCCGACAAGTGTATAGGTGTATGTGTAAGCGTTATTGTAGCCTGGCATACTGGAAGAATAGCTCGCTTTTTCAACTCCGGGCAATTGACTGATCTCATTTACAATTGTTGAGTGCTTGTCATTTTGAGACCTGTCTTTCACTGGAATTACAATGATATGATCACTTGTAAATCCTAGTTTTGATGATTTTAGAAACCTGAATTGGGCTGATACAATCCAAGTGGCTGTTATCAATAGAATTGAAATGCAAAATTGGAAAGTGATTAAAGTCGTACGTATGGCTGACTTACTCATCCCGCTCCCCGGTTTGGATATTCTTAGAATATTTGATCTGTTAGCCTGAATGGTCGGGATAATGCCGGAAAGAAATCCGATAAGTACAGTTAACGTTAAAAATGGTGCTATCAGCCATGGACTGCCAATGAGTGAAATTTGCTTTCCGGTTGTAAGATTAAAATAAGGTAGGGTAAGAAATGCGAGAACAATAGCTGTGATTAAAGCGATCGTGCAGATCATTATTGACTCCATCCAAAAATAAGTGGTCAATTGAAACCTGCTTGCACCAAGTACTTTCTGAATAGAAATTTCTTTGAATCGGGACACGAGCGTAGCGGTGGATAGGTTAATGAAATTGGCGCAGGCCATCAAGAGAATGAACATAGCTATGGTGCCCAGCATATACGAATAACTCTCATGACTATTTGGGGTAATCTCATCTTTCCGGTCAGAATGCAAATGAATTGACGTCAACGGCTGTAAAAAAAGTTTTTCTTTTTCAGGTACCCATTCAGGTGCATTTTTCTTTATAAAGTCTGGAAATTTTGCTTCAACCTGTTGTTGTGTCGAGCCCTTAGTTAACAGCACATAAGTGTAATGATCCATCCAGCCCCAGTGTGTGAGTCTTTTTTCTCCCAGCAGGTCATCGAGTGAAGAAAAAGTAATAAATGCATCGGCAATAAAATGAGAATTAGAAGGCGTCTCATCCATAATGCCTGTAATTTTTAAATCGATAAGGTTGTTGAAGCGTAGTGTTTTGCCTATGGGGTCATCATTGTTAAAATATTTTTTTGTCAGTGCTCGGGTAAGCACAATTGAATTTTTATCCCTCAATACTAAGGATGGATTTCCACTTGTCAGTGTGAAATCAAAAACATTAAATATGGTGCTATCGGCAAAAAAGAGTTTTTCTTCATAAAATTTTATATCATCCAAGCTCAGTAAATCGGTTCCCGGATTTTTACGCAAGCGTACCACTTCCTCAACTTCAGGATAGGCTCCCGACAGGTATTTGCCAATGGGGGCGCTTGTTCTTGCCCAATTTACCGTATTGCTTTCCTCTGCAAAATCTAATACGATTCGGTAGATACGGTCAGCTTTCTTATGGTACGTGTCAAAGTTGTACTCATCGTAAATGAACATAGCAACTAATAAAAGACTAGCTATTCCAATGGCCAGACCGCTAATGTTGACAAAAGTGAATAGCCTGTTTTTACGAAACAGGTTGCGAATACTTAATAGGAAGAAGGAACGAATCATTTGCAATTATTACCGTTATTATCGGCTAATTGTCCTTGTTGTCATTCTTGAAATACTTGTCCTCATCAAAGGAATCTTCTGGCTTTTTCTGAATAATACCGATCTCAAGAATCTTAAATTCTGTTCTGCGGTTGCGCTGTCGTCCTTCTGAATTGTCGGTGCCATCTGGGTTTGTATTGCGGGCTATCGGTTTACTTTCGCCATATCCTTTGGCCACTAGCCGACCTGATCCGATTCCTTTCTTGATTAAATAAGATACGGTTGATTCGGCCCGTCTCTGAGAAAGTTCGAAGTTATAAGAATCAGAAGCAATACTATCAGTATGAGAGCCCATTTCTATTTTGATTTCAGGATTATCATTCAGCAATGCAACAAGTTTATCTAACTCTATTGCGGCATCCGAACGAATATTCGACTGATCATAATCGAAGTAAATATTATCCAGAACAAAGATTTTGTTTTTTTCAAGACGATCTAAAACAAGAATGGTATCCAGCGTGATGTTGGTGATGAGCTCCTTGAGCGTTTCTACCGGCACGGATTTTCCATTCGTAGTATAGAGCTGACGTTTTACCAAATAGCCATCTGATTCTCCTATCAGTGTATAGTTTTCATTTTCATACACGCGGAATAAAAATTTACCATCATTACCCGTCACAAAATCCTGCATGACATCACCCTTCTCGTCCAACAGGGTCACCTTGGTATCAGGCAAAACCTCTCTTGTACTGTCTCCTTTTCTGGGCGTTAAGGTAATTCCTTGTAAATAGTAATTAACTACTTTAAGATTCGGATCTTCATTAATGAAAGTGTAGATGTCATCATCACCTTTGCCTCCTTCGCGATTGGAAGTTAAAAATCCACGATCGGGGCGAAAGAGAAATAAACCAAAATCATCCCCAGTGGAATTTACAGGCTGCCCCAGGTTATCCACTCTTGTTTTTCCGTTGGCGCGATTCACCACAAAAATGTCGAGCATGCCATACCCCGGATGGCCATCGGAAGAAAAGTAAATTTTGCCGTTCTCGGCTACATAAGGGAACATCTCATCTTCGGAGGTATTAATATCCGGCCCAAGGTTTCTCACCCTTCCAAACCGGCCACGCGAATCCATTTGGGCAGAATAAATGTCAAGCCCTCCAAAACCTCCCTTACGATTGGAAGAAAAATACAAGGTCCGTCCATCCTGACTAAAAGCTGGAGTTGATTCCCATCCTTCCGGCTGATTGATATTGATTAATTGTGGCTCCGACCAGACACCATTTTTGAAACGAGATAAATACAGGTCTACATCATTGGTGCCTTTTCGCTTTCCCGAATTCCCTTTCCCAAAGACCATGATTTTTCCATCCGGAGAAAATGTAATGCACCCTTCATTGATGTTGGGGGCATTGATGATAGGAGGTAAAGTGGCAATGGTACTTACATCCACCACCGCTCCTTTGGTGGAGGCTTTGTACAAATCTGAAAAAGGTGTACCTGTCGCCTCATAAATTTTAGAAGTACCTCTGGAAGACGTAAAATAGAGTTCGCTGTTAAGATATACGGGGGAATACTCACTCTGCGGAGTGTTAATGGCATCCAGGTTTTTGATGCGATAGTAATTTTTCGTTTCGGTCAGTTGATCGAGGTAGGCTAGCCCATCTAGTTCTTTTTGGGCCCTGGCTTTCATATTTTCATCTTGGGTAGAAGCCTCCAGTTCTTCTAGTTTTTTTCTGGCTTCGTCATAGTTAGCGTTTGCCTTTAACGCTTTGCTATGATATAGTAAAACGGAATCTTTATCTATCCCTTTACCCCCGGCTTTGGCATAAAAAGGTTCTGCTTCTTTAATGCGGTTGGAGAGGCGATAGGATTCTGCAATGAAGTAATTGGCTTTGCCGTTATTGGGCTGCTTCGCTAAAACCTTCTTATAATAGTTGATCACCGTCTGGTATTTCCCAAAACGGAAATTTTTCTGGGTCTTTTTTTCAGGACTACACGAAACCAGTACGGCCACAGCAAGGATCACTACAATTCTCGACTTCATAAAAAGAAGGTTCTCAGCTCTTAATTTCTCTTAAAGCTACAAAAAAACAGAACGTGATCAGGCTACCGCAGGTTTAGGTAGATATTTGGAAAGCCAGGTTTTTCCGGCAGGGGTGATCCATGCGTTTGTCATCTCTCCTTTGGTAGCGATCAGGGTATTAAACGTAAACGACATTGAATTTAGTACTCCCAAAGTAAAGGCTTGTTTCAATTCTGTCAGGGGGAAAAGACGCACCTCATTTTCCAGCAGAAAGGCAATTTTTGTGCGATCAAAAAAATCAATCTCCAGTTGGTTTTGAATTTCTTTGAGCATGCGCACCGATCCGTCAATGGAGCAGCCGCTGGCGTCCGCAGAAGCTTCATCAACGGCCAATACCAAAAAGTGATCACGCTCTATTTTGAATGAAGTTTTGAGAGGTTGGCCATGCGCAACCCACTGCTCACAAAAAAGAGTTGCTGATTGAGAGATCATGGTTACCTCTTCTACAGAAAATTTTCGAGTGGACTGATAAATCCAGATTCTGGCAGTGGCAGGAAGAGTATCAAACGGTATAAGCATATTTTAATTAATTAGATTCATCCCGATGATATCGGGACTAGAATCTAGTATCCAGTTTACAAACCTTGTGCTTCTGCTATTAGTTCCGCAATATCTCTCACCTTCACTTCCGCTTCTTTTTCCTTGTTTTTAACACCATCGCTCATCATGGTCATGCAGAAAGGACACGCTACGGCAATGGTGGTGGCGCCAGTGGCGATCGCCTCTTCCGCGCGATCAATGTTGATATCTTTTTTCCCTTTTTCGGGCTCCTTAAACATTTGGGCTCCACCGGCTCCACAACATAAGCCGGTTGTCTTACAGCGTTTCATTTCAATAAGATCGGCATCTAAAGACTGCAATACTTCCCGTGGCGCTGCATAGACATTATTGGCCCGACCGAGATAGCAGGAATCGTGATAGGTAATTTTTTTTCCTTTGAAGGCACCGCCTTCTTTCATTTTTATTTTGCCTTCGCTGATCAGTTGGTTAATAAAAGTGGTGTGATGAATTACTTCATAATTTCCTCCCAGTTCGGGGTATTCATTTTTCAGTGTGTTAAAACAATGAGGGCAGGCGGTGACAATTTTTTTCACATTATAACCATTCATGATGGTGATATTGTTCATCGCTTGCATCTGAAAAAGGAATTCATTGCCAGCTCTCCGTGCGGGATCGCCCGTGCAGGCTTCTTCCGCGCCTAGCACGGCAAACTTAGTACCTACGGCATTAAGTATTTTAACAAACGCCTTTGTGACACGCTTGGCGCGATCATCATACGAGCCGGCACAGCCTACCCAAAAAACTACTTCAGGAGATTCGCCTTTGGCGGTTAGTTCTGCTAATGTGGGGACATTCATCTTCTACTTGGGTTAAGCTCCAAACTGTCTAAAGTGGTGATCAATGTGTTTGTACATGCCAATACTCCATTCTGCGGGAGTAAGTCTTCCGAAAAATGGATGAGGGTGTTTTGTGCACTTCGATTCTCCACCTTCTGAAAATTGTTTTACTAATTTAATTAACCTGATTTTCTCAGTCGCAAAATCTTTAGGAGTACTGACTTTTATTTCTTCGCTGGTGGGACTGTCTTTAGAGAAGGGCTTCTCATTGGTATAAACAGGTTTTAAAAATCCACCGATAAGTCGGCCAATAAAAACTCTGTGCGGATTAATGATACCCATAGCCATCTCCAAACCATTTCCACAATGTGCTAACATTTGAGCCACATCCATTTTGCCCCACTGCCGTGGCGAAGTTGATTCAATTTTATCAATACGATTAAGTATTTTGTTGGCGTATGTTGGTGTAAAAAGTGATTTCATACTAATTCAGCAGATCATTTTGTGTCTTTAGCCCAGTTAAAACGATCTGCTGCAGAAAATTTCCAGGGCGCAAAACTGGTCTCAATATTTTGAAACATGGAGTTCCACTGTGCAGGCGAACCCGATTCCTCCATGGCGACATACCTTCTTAATTCGAGAATAATCTCCAGGGGATTAATCAACACTGGACAAGCTTCGACACAGGCATTGCAGCTTGTGCAGGCATTAATTTCTTCTTTGGTAATATAATCGCCCAAAAGAAATTTTCCATCACTAAGACCGGGGCCTTTAGTTGCAAGACTATTACCCACTTCCTCCATTCGGTCGCGGGTATCCATCATAATTTTACGAGGCGATAATTTTTTGCCCGTAAGATTGGCAGGACATTCTGAAGTGCAACGGCCACACTCGGTGCAGGAATAAGCAGACATTAAAACATTCCATGGTAAGTCATTAATATCCTTTGCCCCAAAACGACCCGGTTCAGCAGGTGTTGTTACATCGGTGGTAGCAATACCTAACATGGATTTAACTTCTCGAGTTACCACAGGCATATTTTTGATATGACCTTTAGCTTCGACATTCCCAAAATATGTATTAGGGAAAGCCAGAAATATGTGAAGGTGCTTGGAGTAGGTGATGTAAATAGAAAATCCCAAAATGCCGATGATGTGAAACCACCAGGCAGAGCGTTCAATCAAAATAAGTGTTGAAGTACTAAAGTGTTGAAATGTTGGGATCAGAAACGAGCTGAAGAAGAGAACTCCGGTTGAGGTATAGTGATCACTTCTGCTTTGCAAAAGTTGATCGCTGGCATTCATCGTCAGGATAGCCGTCATCAAGACAATTTCTGTGATCAATATCAGGTTAGCATCCAGCCGTGGCCACTGGGTCATCTCAGCAGACCAAAATCGGGAGAGTCTTATTACATTTCTCCGAATGAGAAAAGCAACGCAAGCCAACAGCACAGCCATCGCCAGAAACTCAAAGAAGTTCATCAAAATATTATATAGCCCACCCAGGAATGGAGCGAAAATCCGATGCGTTCCAAAGATGCCATCAACCATAAATTCCAGCACCTCCAGGTTGATTATCAGAAAGCCGGCATAAATCAGGAAATGGAGTAGAGCGGGAATAACTCGTTTAAACATTTTCTTCTGCCCAAAGGCGACCAGCAGCATGTTCTTCAATCGTTGATTTTTGTAATCATTGATTTCATTTTTCTTACCCAGAAGGATATTCGCCCTGATCCGCAGTACACGTTTTCGGATAAAGAACCCTGCAATACTTAAGGTGATGATAAATGCGACTTGTTGAACGATGGCCATGCCTTTCAATTTGATGGGAATTTAGTGCTCACGCGCTTTTGAACCTAAAGAATTACAATCAAAACCCGAAAATTAAGGTGCTTGTTTGCGTCCAAACTAAATTTCTATACTTTTGTGGCCCCTTGTTCAGCAGGGAACGGGTGGTTTGAAGGTGACGTAGCTCAGTTGGTAGAGCAAAGGACTGAAAATCCTTGTGTCGGGGGTTCAATTCCCTCCGTCACCACAGGTTAACCAAACGGAATGCCGGCATCTAAGTGTCGGCATTTTTTATTTATGGCTTTGTTGCCTTTCGAGAGACACTTCATCATGGAGTTCTTCAGAGACTTCGACAAACTCAGTCTGACAAAATTTAAACCGTTCAGACTCCGATTTGCTGAGCTGCCACCCAAGCCGTTGTCCAGGCTGACTGAAAATTAAAACCTCCGGTTTCTCCATCCAGATTCAGAACCTCTCCGGCAAAAAACAGATTCTTAATTTTCCTGCTCTCCATTGATTCCAAATTTATTTCCGCCAGGTCAACGCCTCCACACGTTACAAACTCTTCTTTGAAGGTAGTTTTTCCTTTGATGTGAAAAGGACAACGGATAAGAAATTCAATTAGCTTGTTAATATTTTTTAAAGGAAGTTCGGCCCAGATTTTTGATTCTTCTGTTTCTGATAATGTACAGAGCCGCTGCCATAACCGTTGTGGCAGGGCAAACAACGGATTGCCAATGACTTTCTGTTTTCCATTTTCTTGCTTATAGATTAATAGTTCAGATCGGAGGTCCTCTTCTCCCACTTCCCCGATCCAACTTACCAAAGCCGTAAATGTATAATTGAGTTGGTATAAATATTCCGCAGCCCAGGCGGACAGCTTAATGACAGCGGGGCCACTCAATCCCCAATGCGTAATTAGTAAGGGCCCGGTTTCTGAAAATTTTGTGCTGGCAATTTTTACAAAGGCATTAGGAACTGCCACTCCCATTAAGTCTTTAAATTCTTTTTGCGAATCATTGAAAGTGAATAAGGAAGGAATCAAAGGCTTTATCGTATGACCGAGTGAAGCAATCCATTCGTACCCTCTCATTTGATTGTGCCCACCTGTGGCGACTAATATTTTTTTAGCGTGGAATATTTCTTCGGTGTCACATCGAACGGTAAAGGAATCATGTTGAGATTCAATCTTTTCGACTCCCGTAGTGATTCTTATTTCAATTTTTAATTGACGGGCTTTGTTCAAAAAACAGTCAATGATGGTTTGAGAATCATCGGTGATCGGAAACATCCGTCCATCCGCTTCGACTTTGAGTTCTACGTTGTTATCAGCAAACCATTGAATGGTATCGGTTACCTGAAAAGATCGGAACAACTGTTTGAGTTCTTTTTGTCCACGTGGATAGTGGCGGGATAGTTTTAAAGGTTCTAAACAATGGTGAGTCACATTACACCTTCCGCCTCCGGACACCTTGACTTTTGAAAGTAGCTTTGGACTTTTCTCAAGAATAAGAATCCGCAAGCCCACTTTTTTCTCAGCGGCTATGATGGCGCCAAAAAAACCAGCAGCTCCTCCTCCGATTACAATCAAGTCAAATGGATTTGTCAACTTCACTGATTATTTTCTTTTGTCGGATTCTTTTACAACTCGATTCATTTTGACGGTAACTTTACCCACGACATAACCAATACCAATGGCTAAGGGATAATCGCTCATCCAATGTACTCCATTATTAACCATTGAGAATCCGACAATCGTCATTATAGCATAGCCTATAGGGCGGATCCATTTCTTTTCGGGATAATTCAATGCCAGCACTGTTATAGTTGACATCATCGTGGTCATATGTCCGGAGGGGAAGGCATCATAATGGGAAACACTTTTTTGATAAGTGCTTAAAGCAGTTACCGGGCTCCATTTTCCTCCGGGCTGTGAAGCCGCGAAAGGACTTTCTCTTCCTGTGATACGTTTCAGAATCTGAGTGGTAATTCCAACCGTAATATTGGCTTGCATAATCTGGCTGGCTGTAGATAATGACCGATAATCATTTTTTATGGCTCCGTGTGTGAGCATACCTATACTGATCAATACGGCAGGCCAGCCTTCTCCCACAGAATATAAAGCTGTATTAAAATTATCTGGCGCCTGGTAAACATTGACGGGTTGATTACCCAATTTAAATTGGATCAGATTGATGTACCTACGACTATAATCTAATCCAATGAACCTTGAGAATTGTTGCGTCTTGTCACTCAAGGACTGATCCACCAAGACCAAGACGGCCGTTGAACCAGCAATAATTCCCCAGGCGGGTAAACTTTTTTTGTGGAAAGATTCCTTTGCTCCAGACGCAAAGGTCTTAGGAATATTTTTAAGAAAAGTAAATACGGTAGGCTTTGAATAGATAAATTGTGTTCCATTGAGGTTATGCACTTGGCTTCTTACTTGATGAGCGGAGTCACCGATTAGCGTATCGTATGTTTGCGCTGAAGTGAGGTAAATGTTAAGGATAGCAGATAGTAAGGCAATCCAAACCTTCATCCCTGGTTTTTTTAAGTTGGATCGGAGAGATCAATCAACATCTACTTGTCCACGCAGCAAATCTTCAAGCGTATCACGCTTTCGGATTAATTTAGCTTTTCCGTCTACGATGAGAACCTCGGCTGGCCGAAAACGGGAATTGTAATTAGAAGCCATCGAATACCCATAGGCCCCGGTATTCTTTATGGCCAGGATATCTCCTTCTTTTACTTCATTCAACTTGCGATCGGCTCCGAGGGTATCCGTTTCACAAATGTTACCCACCACGGTATAGACCTTTTGTCCTCCGGTTGGATTAGAGGTATTTATGATTTCATGATAAGAGTCGTACATCATTGGGCGAATCAGGTGATTCAATCCTGAATTGACCCCCACAAACGTGAGTGAAGGTGTTGACTTCACCACATTGGTTTTTACAAAGAGATAGCCAGCTTCACTCACCAGGTATTTTCCTGGCTCAATCCACAACTCTAGTTTGCGACCGTAGCTGCCATAAAACTCTTTAAATGCCTTGCCGAGTTTTAGTCCCAAATCATAAACGTTGGTGACCATGTCCCCTTCTTTATAAGCTATCTTAAAGCCTCCGCCAAAATCAATGAACTTAAGTGCTGGGAAATCGCGGGCAATGCCAAACAGGATGTCTGCCATCTTTAAAAAAACTTCTGTTTCAGTAATTTCAGAACCAGTATGAATATGAAGGCCATTGATAACAATCCGATGCTGTTCCGCCAGTTGCATGATTTGAGGCAGTTGATAGACAGAGATACCAAACTTTGAGTTGCTATGGCCAGTGGAGATTTTATAATTGCCACCCGCCATGATGTGCGGATTCAGTCGAATGCAACACGGGTAGTTACCACCGTATTTCTTACCGAATTTTTCTAAAACGGAAAGATTATCAAGGTTAATGCTTAATCCTAAATCAACACCTTCAACAATTTCTTCAAAATCTACACAGTTGGGAGTAAACATAATTTCCGCAGGTGTAAACCCCGCATGCATCGCCAGACGTGCTTCGTTAATGGAAACTACGTCTATACCGGCTCCGTTCTTTCTAAGGAGTTTAAGAATGGCAATGTTGGTGAGTGCTTTGGCGGCAAACTTGATGCGAACATCCGTTTCTGAAAAAGCATTCTTCAAACTTTTGAGTTGATCAATAATCTTTGCTCCGTCATATACATAGACGGGGGTTCCAAACTCTTCACAAAGTGCATTTACCTCTACCCCTTGAATATGATACGTTCCGTTTGATAGTTCCATTGGCATAAAAATGAAGGCCAGCTCAGTACTTTCAGAGGCTGATCTCCGGCAAATATATCACGAATGATTTTTACCCCTATCTTGGCACTATGAAATTGTTCTTTCGAGAGTCGGGAAAGGGCCAGCCCGTGATCATACTTCATGGTCTTTTTGGTTCTTCCGACAATTGGTTTACCCTGGCCAAAACCTTTGCCGAGACGCATCATGTTTATCTTATAGACCAGCGTAACCACGGTCAGTCGCCCCATAGCGATGAGTTTAACTATAAAATCTTAACAGATGATCTCCACGAGTTTGCGAAAGAACATAAAATCATTGATCCGATAATCATTGGACATTCCATGGGCGGCAAAACGGCAATGAACTTTGCGGTAAAGTACCCTGACTTAGTACAAAAGCTAATTGTCGTGGATATTGTGCCGAAAGCGTATCCAATCCATCACGACCGGATTTTAGAAGGACTGGAGAGCATTCCTCTGGATAAACTGCAAACACGTATTGAGGCAGATGAGATTTTGTCAAAATATGTCTCGTATGCGGACACACGACAATTTTTATTGAAGAATCTACTGCGCAAACCCAGCGGTGGCTTTCAATGGAAAATAAATTTAACAGCCATTGATAGACATATTGAAGAGATAGGCGAAGGCATGCAATATGAAGGATCATATGATGGGCCAACGCTTTTCATCCTGGGAGCTAGATCTGATTATTTTCAGCCAGGAGATGAGATAATAATAGCAAAACGGTTTCCTAACTCAAGGATCGTTTCGTTGGATACCAGTCATTGGGTGCAGGCAGAGAAGCCGAAAGAATTTGCTGAAACAGTGTTCCAATTTTTACAAGCATAAAAACCGGTGTCAGGAAAACTATTTCTTATTCCGAACATTATTGCTGAGGGGACTCAGGAAAATGTAATCCCTTATGCTGTAAAAGAGACGTTAAGAACATTGCGGTTTTTTCTCGTTGAAGATATAAGAACAGCGCGGAGATACCTTAGCAGTTTGAAAATAATTGAATCAATTGAAGCCCTTAATTTTGCAGTCCTCAATAAAGACACTCAGCAGGTCGATCTTCAGAACCTATTGAAACCTTTGCTGGAGGGAAATGATATGGGAATAATTTCAGAATCCGGATGTCCTGCCATTGCCGATCCGGGAGCTTTGGCCGTGGCGTATGCTCATCAGCATAATATCCAGGTAGTACCTTTGGTGGGGCCCTCTTCTATTTTATTAGCATTGATGGCTTCGGGACTTAATGGTCAGCGCTTCGCCTTTCACGGTTATCTCCCCATTGATGCAAAAGAGGCTTCAAAAGCGATTAAAGAGCTGGAACGCGAATCCAAAACGAGAAACCAAACGCAGTTATTTATTGAGACCCCTTATCGCAATAATTCAATTCTGGATCATTTACTTAACAGCTTAAGTCCGACTACACTTTTAAGCATTGCATTGGATGTAACGGGCACTCATGAATCAATAAAAACGAAGTCAATAAAAGAATGGAAGGCAGAAAAACCATCTTTTACTAAACAACCTGCTGTATTCTCCTTTATGGCTGTTTGAAAGTTTTGATTTAAATACATTAGGTCTAAATTTGCCCCCTCAAAATCAACTAATTAATTTATGCCTTATTTATTCACCTCTGAGTCAGTTTCTGAAGGTCACCCCGACAAAGTAGCCGATCAAATTTCGGATGCACTTATCGATTATTTTCTTGCCTATGATGCCAATTCAAAAGTGGCGTGTGAAACATTAGTAACTACCGGTCAGGTGGTGTTGGCCGGAGAAGTAAAATCAGAGGCTTATCTGGATGTTCAGGATATTGCCCGTGAAGTGATTAAGAAGATAGGATATACCAAGAGCGAGTACATGTTCGAAGCCAACTCCTGCGGTATTCTTTCGGCTATTCACGAACAGTCACCTGATATTAATCAGGGTGTTGAGCGCAGAAAGAAAGAAGATCAGGGTGCAGGCGATCAGGGGATGATGTTTGGCTATGCCACTAACGAAACGGATAATTATATGCCGCTGCCGTTGGAGCTTGCTCACCTTCTGTTAAGAGAGCTCTCTGTTATTCGCAAGGAAGGAAAAGTAATGACTTATTTACGTCCAGATGCTAAATCTCAAGTCACCGTTGAGTATGGAGATGATAATAAGCCAACCCGTGTTGATACTATCGTTATATCAACCCAGCATGATGACTTTGCTAAAGATGTGGTGATGCTGAAAAAGATAAAGGATGATGTTATCAATGTCCTTGTGCCTCGTATCCTTAAAAAACTCCCGAAGCGTGTGCAAAAACTCTTCAGTGGTGAAATAAAATATCATGTTAACCCTACGGGCAAGTTCGTTATTGGCGGGCCTCACGGGGATACCGGTTTAACCGGAAGAAAAATTATTGTTGATACTTACGGAGGAAAAGGAGCGCATGGTGGCGGTGCATTTTCAGGAAAAGATCCTTCTAAAGTAGATCGCTCTGCTGCCTATGCTACACGCCATATTGCTAAAAATATGGTAGCAGCCGGAGTTTGTGATGAAGTGCTTGTGCAGGTAGCATATGCCATTGGCGTTGCTCAACCTGTGGGGCTTTATGTAAATACCTATGGAAGCGCCAAAGTGAGAATGACCGATGGTGAAATCTCACAGAAGATTGCCAAAATCTTTGATATGCGCCCTTACTTTATTGAGCAGCGGTTCAGTCTGCGTACACCAATTTATTCAGAGACTGCAGCCTATGGGCACATGGGCCGTGAATCAAAGGTGGTGGAGAAAATTTTTAACAAGGGCAAAAAGACAGAGAAAAAAATGAGCGTAGAACTTTTTCCCTGGGAGAAACTCGATTTCGTGGAAGCTGTTAAAAAAGCTTTCAAGCTTAACTAAAAATACAAAGGGCTCCGATTTGGAGCCCTTCTTTTTTGATTGAAAACTATCTTATACCCTTCCTTGTGTTGCTTTTGTTTTGAATTTCTTTAACTGAACGCGCAGCGCTTCTGTAGCTAAATCGGCAGCCGCTTCAAATGAACGCGCTTGTTCCTTTGCAAAAAGTTGACTCCCCGGAACCTTTAATTTTATTTCAACTGTTTTGTTTTCAATGCCCTCGTTATTAAGTCGCAGGAAAACTTCCCCGTCAACGAGACGGTCGTAAAAGGTTTCCAGCTTGTCTACTTTAATTTGAATGAAGTCGATCAACTTTTGATCGGCATCGAAGTGAATGGAATGAACTTGTAGCTTCATAAGGAACAAAATTTAAGTGAAATATATTGGCAGGGAAATCAATCTTTCAAAATTAATGGTTATGCTTTAGGATGTGCCTGATCGAATGTCTTCTTTAGTTTCTCCATGGAGTTGTGCGTATACACTTGTGTGGCCGCCAAACTGCTATGACCCAATAGGTCTTTTACAGCGTTTATTTCGGCTCCCTTGTTTAGGAGGTGGGTTGCATAGGTATGCCTGAGAACATGAGGACTACGTTTTTCAACTGAAGTAAAGTTTTTTAGGTGCTTTTTTACAATCCGTTGCACCATCATGGGGTACAATTGATTGCCTCGATCAGTTATCAATAAATAGTTATGATCTATCGCCTCCACCTCTTTTTTCTTCGCCACCCTATAGGCTGTTATTAGTGAAACGATATTATTTGAAAAAGGTATGACCCTTTCTTTATTTCTTTTGCCTAGCACCTTAATAGTTCGGTCGATGAGGTTGATATTGTTTTCCCTCAGGTTAATGAGCTCTGTCAATCGAATACCCGTACCGTAAAATAGTTCAAGGATCAATTGATCGCGAAGTCCTGCATGATCACTGTTAAATTGTGGATGATCCAGCAATTGCACCATGTCGTTCTCGCTTACGAAATGAGGTAATTTCTTTTTTGTTTTAAGTACTTTGATTTTCATCATTGGATCTTTCGCGATCTTTTCCTGTCTGATCAGGAATTTATAAAATGACCGGAGACATGCAATTTTACGATTGACTGATAGCGAATCCATTTTCGCTTCCACCAAACTCACAATCCAGGATCTGACCATGACGTAACTGGCCAATTCAGCATTTTCAGAATAGGTAGCCTTTAAAAAAAATTGAAATTGATGGAGATCAGTTTTATAAGATAGGATGGTATGGGGGCTTAACCTTTTTTCAAACTCCAGATATCTTAGGAAGGATTCTACCATTTCGTTATCGTACCCCAGCGGTCAATAGCAATGTAAAAAAAATATCCCCTTTGGGAAAGACCCAAAGGGGATATATTGACTAAATGTCTATTGCTTATTAATAGTTATCAGAAGCGTATTGCTTTTGACGATAGGCTGCATGAATAACTTCTCCTCTTCTTCTTACTGAAGGCTTTTCAAATGCCGTACGGGCACGGAGTTCCTTCAAAACACCTGTTTTTTCAAATTTCTTCTTAAAACGCTTGAGCGCCTTATCAATCGACTCGTTTTCCTTAATGTTGATGATCAGCATCGTATTTATTTCTGTTTGGGCTGCAAATATATGCTCTTTCCGATGAATTGCGCAAGTGCTACTTTAAAATTGCTCTGGAGATGACTAATTTCTGTATTTCTGAAGTCCCTTCACCAATTGTACAGAGTTTGGCATCTCTATAATACTTCTCGGCCGGAAAATCTTTTATGTATCCATAACCGCCAAAAATCTGGACCCCTTCATTGGCGACTTCCACCGCCACTTCTGACGCAAATAACTTGGCCATGGCCGATTCCTTATTGACATTTTGGCCTTTATTTTTCATATCGGCTGCCCTATACGTGAGCAATTTTGCAGCTTCTATTTTGGTAGCCATATCGGCCAGTTTGAAAGAAATGCCTTGGAAACTTGAGATGGGTTTATTGAATTGTTGGCGCTCTTTAGAGTACTTCAGAGCAGCCTCAAATGCACCTTGAGCAATGCCAAGGCTCAAAGCAGCGATGGATATTCTTCCCCCGTCTAAAACCTTTAGAGACTGCACGAAACCTTCACCCACTTTACCCATAATTTGGCTCTTATGAATGCGACAGTCAGTGAAGATTAATTCCGCAGTTTCTGAAGCCCTCATCCCCAGTTTATTTTCTTTCTTCCCTGCCGTAAATCCAGGAGTCCCTTTTTCAATGATAAAAGAAGTCATGCCATGTGAATCTCCCACTTCACCAGTTCTTACAATCACGACAGCAACATCTCCTGATTTTCCATGTGTTATAAAATTCTTTGCACCATTAATGACATAGTAATCTCCATCTTTCACTGCCACCGTTCGCATATTGCCAGCATCAGATCCTGTGTTGGGTTCGGTAAGTCCCCAGGCACCAATCCACTCTGCAGTAGCGAGCTTTGGTAAGTAGGCACGTTTTTGTTCTTCGTTTCCAAAGTGAAGAATGTGGCCAGTACACAATGAATTGTGAGCTGCCACTGACAATCCAATTGAACCGTCAATTTTTGCTACTTCAGAAACAGCTGTAACATATTCAAGATAACCGAAGCCCGCACCTCCGTATTCTTCAGGCACCAGAACACCCATTAAGCCTAAGCCTCCCATTTTCTTAAATAATTGAACCGGAAATTCCTGACTCTCATCCCACTCCATGCTTTTGGGTCTTATCTCACGGTCTCCAAAGTCACGCACCATTTGGGCTATCATTTTCTGATTTTCAGTCTCCTCAAAGCCTGTCGTTATCTGATCTGCATCTAGTGTTTGCATATGCTTAATTTTTTGGAACGATAAAAGTAAAGCATTTTCACGAACGAATGTTAGTTTGTTCATTTAATCATTCAATAGACCTTGCTTAAGGCTCGAAAGGCTTATTTTTGCCACCAAATTAAAATCGGCAAGAATATGAAAATTGCGGTTGTGGGTACGGGGTATGTTGGTCTGGTGACAGGCACGTGTTTTGCAGAAACTGGGAACACAGTTACCTGTGTTGATATTGACAAAAAGAAAGTTGAGGATTTACAGAAAGGAATCATTCCTATCTATGAAAGAGGCCTTGAGGATTTTTTTAACCGCAACCAAAAGGAAGGTCGTCTTACGTTTACCACTAATTTGGAAGAAGGAATACGTGATGCGAAAATTATTTTTCTCGCACTCCCAACTCCGCCTGGTGAAGATGGCTCAGCTGATTTACAATACATTCTTAAAGTTGCCAGTGACCTTGGGCCGCTGTTAAAAGACTACACCGTTATTGTCGATAAAAGTACCGTGCCAGTAGGAACCTCTGAAAAAGTTACCAATAAGGTTAAGGAAAAAGCCAAAGTCGAATTTGATGTAGTCTCTAACCCAGAGTTTTTAAGGGAGGGTGTAGCGGTTGAAGATTTTATGAAACCGGAGCGGGTTGTAGTGGGTACCAGTTCACCACGGGCAAGAAAAGTAATGGAAGCTTTGTACGCGCCCTTTGTACGCCAAGGCAATCCTGTAATTTTTATGGATGAACGTTCAGCAGAGCTTACCAAATATGCTGCTAATTCTTTCCTGGCTACCAAAATCAGTTTCATGAATGAAGTTGCCAACCTCTGCGAGCGTGTAGGTGCCGATATTGATGCCGTAAGAATTGGAATGGGAACTGATTCAAGAATTGGGAAGCGTTTTTTGTTTGCAGGGATTGGTTATGGTGGAAGTTGTTTCCCCAAAGATGTACAGGCGTTGTACAAATCTTCAACGGATGCCAACTATGATTTTAAGATCCTCAACGCGGTCATGGATGTGAATCAATTTCAAAAGCTTGCGCTTTTGGATAAAATCAAAAGTCATTTCAGGAAGGACCTTAATGGCAAAACATTTGCCGTTTGGGGGTTAGCCTTCAAGCCCCATACAGATGATATTCGGGAGGCGCCTGCTTTGCAGAATATTAAAGAGTTCTTGCAAGAAGGAGTAAGGGTCAGAGTGCATGATCCTGAGGCTATGCCAAATGTGAAAAAGATTTTTGGAGATCAGATTGAATACTGTGAGCGACCCTACGAGGCATTACAAGATGCTGATGCCTTATTTATTTCAACGGAATGGCCCGAATACCGGACCCCGGATTTTGAAAGATTAAGCTCCATGCTCAAATCGAAAACTATTTTTGACGGAAGAAATTTATATGACCTTTCTTTTATGAAGGAGCAGGGATTCACTTATTATAGCATTGGCAGAGAAACTATTTATGGCTAAGAAAAGAATACTAATCACAGGAGGAGCAGGTTTTTTGGGATCGCATTTGTGCGACCGCTTTATCAAAGAAAGTTATGTGGTGGTGGCTATGGATAATCTTATCACAGGCGACCTGAGAAACATCGAACACCTTTTTAAGCATCCTGATTTTGAATTCTATCATCATGATGTTTCCAAGTTCGTTCATGTGCCGGGAGAATTGGATTACATCCTTCACTTTGCTTCACCAGCAAGTCCAATAGACTATCTAAAAATTCCAATTCAGACGTTGAAGGTGGGCTCTCTGGGAACACACAATTTGTTGGGCTTGGCCAAAGGGAAAAAAGCAAGAATTTTAGTGGCGTCAACATCAGAAGTTTATGGTGATCCTTCCGTGCACCCACAACCCGAGGAATATTATGGAAATGTAAATCCTGTAGGTCCGAGGGGTGTATATGACGAAGCCAAGCGGTTTCAGGAGGCGATTACTATGGCGTATCACACTTACCATCAATTGGAAACAAGAATTATAAGAATATTCAACACCTACGGACCAAGAATGAGGCTCAATGACGGTCGCGTGTTACCAGCCTTTATAGGGCAGGCGCTAAGGGGAGAAGATCTTACCATCTTTGGAGACGGGTCTCAGACACGCTCGTTCTGCTATGTCGATGATCTGGTAGAGGGTATTTACCGGCTACTTCTTTGCGATTATGCTTACCCTGTCAATATTGGAAATCCAAATGAAATAACCATTCGCGACTTTGCTGAAGAGATTATTAAGCTCACCGGAACGAAGCAAAAAATAATTTTCAATCCGTTGCCAAAAGATGACCCCAAGCAACGTCAGCCGGACATTACTAAGGCTAAGGAGATCCTTGGGTGGTCGCCAAAAGTATCCCGTAGTGAAGGATTAAAAATAACGTACGATTATTTCAAGAGCCTTCCTCAGGAGGATTTGTATAATAGAGATCACAAGGACTTTAAGTCCTATAGTCGTTAAGAATTTTATTCCTCCCGATAAATAACGTGAAGTAAAGTTTGGCCAACGGCAGCAAGAGTTGCCTTGTTGATGATATTAATGTTATCCTTTTGGGTGTGATGATGTTCACCAAACCCAATGCCGGGTTTAGAGTTAATAATATCAATCATTGGAATGTTGGCGAGCTGATTAACAAAGAGGTGATCGTCAGTTAATCCACTTTCATTTTGTTTGATAAAGAAGTTGGAATAGCCAAGTTGCTCCGCTGTATTCCACACCTTCTCGACTATTTTAGGGGCATATTCAAGTGAAGCTCCCTCGCGATAGAAGCGAGCTCCTTTGGCACCGACCATATCCAGAAGAATGCCATAATATGCTGAATAGTTAGGGTTGTGTTTATGCGTAGACCAATATTGAGAACCAAGACACCACCAGGAATTCAGCCCTTCCGGAGGAGGTATTTGATTCGTTTGATTTTCTTTCTCCCCCCAATCTTCGCCATCGAATAAAATGATGTCTATTCCTGCCGCAGGAAGCTGCCGTCCAATTTGTCGAGCTATTTCCAAAAGCACGCCAACTCCACTACCTCCATCATCGGCACCTTCAAAGGGTTCATCTTTTTTAAGTGGATCTTTATCTGCAAACGGGCGAGTATCCCAGTGCGCGGCTAATAAAATTCGTTTCTGTTTGCCCGGATTAAAACTCGCAATAATATTTTTTAATTGTAATCGCTTCCGATCAAATGTTGAGGCTTCAAATTCCTGAACGAAAACAGCAGCTCCAAATTTCTTAAATCGTTGAACACAATATTCAAGGGCTTTATCATGTGAAGCGGTATTCGGAACCCGTGGACCAAAAGCTACCTGCTGGCTAATATAAGTATAGGCAGAGTCAGCATTAAATCGGGGAGTAGTCATTGACTCAATTCCTTCCAATTTGGAAGTTTCTTTGTTCTGGTTAGGCCCGCAGCCAATGATTAAAAAACCCAGTACTACATAATAAAAAAACCTAATCCGCATCATTTTCTGGCCCCCACTATTTTCAAATAACAGACAATTTTGGGATAAAGTAAAAATGCTATACCTTTGTATCACTTCTGATTCAAATTGATAAAGAGGGGACCGCAAGTCCCCTCTTTCATTGTAGACACTTTTTATGTTAGACGAAAGAATTAATCATCTGGCTCAGCATGCGCTTTCAAACGAAGCTCATTTTTTAGTGGATGTCATTGTTTCGTCTAATCGTGGGCCCACGAAAATAACCGTGGTGCTTGATGGAGATCAGGGAATCTCAATTGATGATTGTTCGGCAGTTAGCCGGAGCATTTCAAAAGGAATCGAAGATGAGAATCTGATCAACGAGAACTATACGCTGGAAGTAAGTACACCCGGTCTGGATCAGTCGCTAAAAATGAACCGACAGTACCTAAAGAACCGGGGAAGAGAATTAAGGGTGCATTTGAAAGGGAAAAAAATTATTGAAGGCTTACTCAAAGAGACGACTACAGAAGGAATTGTCCTGGAGTATGAGGCCAAAGAAGGTAAGAAGAAAGAGCGTAAGACCATGGAATTACCTTACACAGACATTGAAAAAGCATTTGTAAAAATTTCGTTTAAATAAATTTTCAGTTATGATGGATACCGCAACACTCATTGAATCGTTTGCAGATTTTGCGAAGCAAAAGAACATCGATCGGCCTACCATGATCAGAATTCTGGAAGACGTTTTTCGGAATATGATCCGAAAGAAGTTCGTAACGGATGATAACTTTGATATCATCGTCAATGCAGACAAAGGGGATCTGGAAATCTGGCGCTTCCGCGAGATTGTTGACGATGATTCGGAAGATATCTGGGAGCATGATAAAATCAGTTTATCTGAGGCAAAGAAGATAGAACCCGACTTTGAAGTAGGTGAGGAAGTTGCCGAAGAAATTCATCTTGAAGATTTTGGGCGCAGGGCCGTTACCACAGCGCGCCAGACGCTCATGCAAAAGGTAAAAGACCTTGAGAAGGACATTATTTTTCAAAAATATAAGGATATCGTTGGTGAAATTATTTCGGGAGAAGTATACCAAACGCTAAGTCGCGAAGTACTTCTCATTGATGCTGAAGGGAACGAAATTTCAATTCCGCGCAATGAACAAATACCAAAAGATCGCTATCGCAAAGGGGAATCCGTAAGAGCTATTGTTCATAAAGTAGAAATGGTAAATGGCAATCCTAAAATCATTCTCTCCCGAAGTTCTCCTGTATTTTTAGAAAGACTCTTTGAACAGGAAGTCCCTGAAGTTTATGATGGATTAATCACGATCAAGAAGGTAGTACGCGAACCCGGAGAGCGTGCAAAAGTTGCTGTTGAATCATATGACGACCGGATTGACCCTGTTGGTGCTTGTGTTGGAATGAAGGGATCACGCATTCATGCCGTGGTTCGTGAACTTCAAAATGAGAACATCGATGTTATTAATTATACAGAGAATCTTGAGCTCTACATTTCGCGCGCATTAAGCCCTGCGAAGATTACCAACATCAAAATAGACAAAGAGAATGGGCGGGTTTCTGTTCATCTGCGTCCTGAGCAAGTATCGCTAGCCATTGGCAAAGGAGGATTAAACATTCGCCTGGCCAGCAGGTTGGTGGATATGGAGATTGACGTATTCCGCGAGACCGATGGAATTGCAGAAGAGGATGTTGCGTTGGATGAATTTTCTGATGAGATAGAAAGCTGGGTTATTACAGAACTCAAACGCATCGGACTTGACTCCGCGAAAAGTGTTATCGGCTTGAGTAAAGAAGAGTTGGTAAGACGTACCGATTTGGAAGAAGAAACAGTAGAACTCGTTCTTAATGTGCTAAGGAAAGAATTTGAATAAAGATTTATTTTAATAGAGTTAAAGACGATGAGGCCAAATTTCTGCATTTTTGCCGTTTGTTAGGGTACTAAAGCAGGGGATTGCCATAAAATCAGAACAAATCCAATAAAAGACAGTGGCAGAAGAGAAATTAATAAGGTTAGGACAAGCATCGCGTAAGCTCAACGTGGGCCACAATACCATTCTGGAATTTTTGGCCAGGAAAGGGTTCTCTGTGGAGAATAACCCCAATGCGAAGCTAACGCCAGAGCAATTTGCCATGCTCTCGAAAGAGTATGCCACTTCGGCCTCCGAAAAATTAGAGGCTTCTGGACTAAGCATTGGAACAAAGCACCCTGAAAATTTAACAATCGTAAACGAAGCGGAGGCTCACCGAAAGAAGGCGTCAGAGGATGATCAGATTATGATTAAAAACCTTGGCTCCACGGAAATTAAGCATAAGGAAGAAGTCAAGCCGGAGAAAATTGAAAGCGAAAAAACAAAACTTGAAGGCTTTAAGGTCCTCGGTAAAATTGATCTGACGAAAGAGAAGAAGAAGCCCGAGCCCGATGTAAAGAATGTCGGAGAGATAGTTTCAAAGAAATCTGATCCAGTTGTTGAAAAAATACCGGAACAAGAATTAATTAAAGCCAAGGCCGATCGATTGCAGGGGCTCAAAGTAGTAGACCGCATAGAACTTCCTGTTGAAAAGAAGAAAGACCAGCCTGTAGCATCATCCGATCTTCGGAATGAAGCTCAGAAAAAGAGACCCCGTAAGAGACTTCCGTCTCCTAATGAAGGGCCTCGTGGCGGTGCGCCCTCAAGTGGAGGAAGTGGGCCAAATCAAAAAAGATCGCCACTACCACCTAGAACACAAAAGGCAGAGCCAACGGAAAAGGAAATTCAAGATCAGATACGTGCCACGCTCGCAAAATTGAGTGGTGGTGGAAAGAAATTTACAGGAGCGAAATACAGACGTGAAAAACGTCAGGCAAATGTTGATGCAGAGGAAGTAAGATCACAGCAAGAGCAGGAGCAATCAAAGACATTAAGGGTGACAGAGTTCATTTCTGCCAATGATTTGTCTTCGATGATGAACGTTTCTATTAACGATGTCATTTCAGCATGCCTTGGCTTAGGCATGTTTGTTTCCATTAACCAGCGCCTCGATGCAGAAGCCATTACGGTAATTGCTTCTGAGTTTGGGTACGATGTTCATTTTACTAATTCAGAGAATGAAACCGAGGTAGAAGAGTCATTAGACACAGAGGAGGAGTTATCTGAAAGAGCTCCCATTGTTACCATCATGGGTCACGTTGATCATGGTAAAACTTCGTTGCTCGATTATATCCGTAACACAAAAGTGACAGCCTCCGAAGCGGGTGGAATCACGCAGCATATCGGTGCCTACGCAGTAACGACCAAGAGTGGGAATAAGATTGCCTTTTTGGATACGCCTGGTCACGAAGCTTTCACTGCCATGCGTGCTCGTGGTGCTAAATTGACAGACATTGTAATTATTGTGGTGGCAGCAGATGATGATGTAATGCCTCAGACCAAGGAAGCGATCAATCATGCACAGGTTGCGGGTGTACCTATTGTCATTGCCATTAACAAAGTAGATAAGCCCACGGCCAATCCAGATAAGGTGCGTGAATCACTTTCGAAAAATAATATTCTAGTGGAAGAATGGGGTGGGAAATACCAGTGTCAGGAAATTTCCGCAAAGACTGGAAAAGGTATTGATGAGTTGTTAGAAAAAGTATTGCTAGAAGCCGAGTTGCTGGTGCTTAAAGCAAATCCAGATAAGGCCGCCTCAGGGTCAACGATTGAAGCTACGTTGGATAAAGGGCGTGGCTACGTTGCTACGGTGATGGTTCAAACGGGTACACTCAGAGTGGGTGATATTATGCTGGCTGGATCTAACTACGGCCGTGTGAAGGCAATGTTTGATGACACGGGAAAGAAAGTAACAGAAGTAGGCCCTGCTACACCAGTTGTTGTTTTAGGATTGGATGGCGCTCCACAAGCGGGCGAGAAATTCACTGTCATGGAGTCAGATCGTGAAGCGCGCGAAATTGCCACCAAGCGAGGACAGATTCAACGTGAGCAAAGTATACGGACGAAGAAGCACATTACTCTTGATGAAATTGGAAGACGATTGGCGATTGGTTCCTTCAAGCAGTTGAATGTGATTGTAAAAGGTGATGTGGATGGCTCTGTTGAAGCGTTGTCTGATTCACTGTTAAAACTTTCGACACCTAAAATTCAGGTGAGCATTATTCATAAGGCAGTAGGTCAGATTTCCGAATCAGATGTGCTGTTGGCTTCTGCTTCGGATGCTGTTATTGTAGGATTCCAGGTAAGACCTTCCAACTCTGCCCGAAGACTTGCTGATAATGAAGAAATTGAAATACGTCTCTACTCCATTATCTATGATGCCATCAACGATGTGAAAGCAGCGATGGAAGGTATGCTGGAGAAAGAAATGGAGGAAGTCATTGTGGGTAATGCTGAAGTGCGCGAAGTATTTAAGATAACAAAAGTAGGAACTGTAGCGGGTTGTATGGTCACCGATGGTTATCTCAAACGGGCTAATCCAATCCGCTTAATCCGCGATGGTATTGTTGTCTACTCGGGTGAGATGACGGCTCTGAAACGATTTAAGGATGACGCTGCCGAAGTGCGATCAGGATTTGACTGTGGTGTCAGTATCAAGAACTTCAATGATATGAATGTCGGGGATGTAATAGAAAGTTACGAGAAGCGCGAGGTGAAGAAGGTAGGATAGAACATAGACTAGATAAAAAAGAAGCCTTCCTGATTTGGTCAGGAAGGCTTCTTTTTTTAAAGAGATGATCTTAGAATTTAACCTCAGGAGCCTTATCAGAACCCTCAGCAGCCTTGAAAAAGCCTTTTTCAGTGAATCCACCAATTTTGGCAATCAGGTTTCCCGGGAATCCAACGATAGCCGTATTGAATCCTTGAACAGCTTCATTGAAGCGTTTACGTGAAACAGAAATTCTATTTTCAGTTCCTTCCAGCTGAGACTGAAGATCAAGGAAATTCTGGTTTGCTTTTAAGTCCGGATAATTTTCGGTCACAACTAAAAGTCTGCCCAATGCCGAACTCAATCCGGATTGTGCCTGCTGAAACTGTTCTAACTTTTCAGGTGTAAGGTTAGTAGGATCAATCTTCATTTGAGTTGCACTTGCTCTTGCTTGAATTACATCGGTAAGCGTCTTCTGTTCAAAATTGGCATACCCTTTAACCGTATTCACCAAATTAGGTATCAAATCTGATCTGCGTTGATAATCCGATTCAACATCACCCCATGTCTTCTTCACTTCTTGATCTTTACCAGCAATGCCATTGTACTTGCTGATGCCCCACAGTACTAAGACACCTAAGATGATCCACGGTATAAACTTTTTGAAACTTTCCATTCTTTTTTTGAGTTTTGTTTGGACAAAGGTAAAGCCAAAAGTGCTTTTAGCCAACTTTAGGATTTATGTGAAATTTGACCTGAAAGATCAGGATATTGACCTCCTACTTTGGTATCATTCTTAATCCGAAAAAAGTAATTTAATCGGATGTAAAAAAACTCCAAATGGGGTTGCTCCACGCCACCTAAGTAAGCCTTAGCCAACGAAACATTCGAATTGAGAAATATTGTAAAATCTTTAATTGGAGCCTTTTTTAGAACGTAATAAACTCTGGTAAATTAATATTTGACCACTTTTCGGGGGGGAATGCGAATCTAGAACTGTTTGTGAAAATGTTTTGAAAAGGGCCAAATTCCGCATCGGAAAAGGAAGTGGGTATTTCGGTACAAATGGGTGCAAGGCTGTGGCGATTTGGAATCTGCTCAAAGGAAACAAAGGCAGAGATTATCAATCAAAACAAAAGGAACATGTCACTTCTGAAATTCATGATGATAAAATGGGTGAGAAAAAAACTTCAACGTCATTTCGAGCATGAGCGAGAAATCTACTCAATATGATCTCCATAAGTAAGTAGATTTCTCAGTCGTGCCTCCTTCGAAATGACATGTTTATTTATTGTTTTGCATAACTCCAGAAGGTAAGTTACATCACCAAACTTTTCTCCATTAAGAATTCTGCTATCTGCACGGCATTAGTTGCTGCTCCCTTGCGGAGGTTATCGGCCACGATCCACATGTTCAATGTTCTGGGTTGTGAATCATCTCTGCGAAGACGTCCTACAAATACTTCATCTTTACCATGACTAGTGATGGGCATGGGATAGATATTATTTTTGACATCATCCTGAACAATAATACCGGATGAATTTTCAAGAATCTCACGCACTTCTTTCAAGTCAAAATCGCTGTAAAATTCTGCATTTACAGCTTCTGAATGACCCCCGATAGTAGGAATCCTCACAGTAGTCGAAGTCACTCCAATCGTCTGATCCTCAAGTATTTTGCGGGTTTCATTCACCATTTTAATCTCCTCTTTGGTGTAGCCATTGTCGAGGAAGGAATCAATGTGCGGCAGTACGTTTAAATCAATCTTGTGAGGATAAACCTTCATGCCATTCGTTATGCCTTTGCGTTCTTCCATCATCTGTTGAACAGCATCTTTACCAGTGCCCGTAACCGATTGATAGGTTGAGACAACAATGCGCTTGAGTTTATACTTCCGATGCAAGGGAGCTAATGCTAACACCATTTGAATGGTAGAACAATTTGGATTAGCAATGATCCGATCATCGCTTGTTAACACATGTCCATTGATCTCTGGTACAACAAGTTTTTTGGTGGGATCCATTCGCCAGGCAGAAGAGTTATCGATCACGATCGTTCCCATTTCTGCATAGCCGGGTGCCCATTCCAATGAAGTTCCTCCTCCCGCAGAGAAGATGGCAACATCTGTAGCGAGTTTGCAGCCTTCTTCAATGCTCTTAATCGTGTATTTCTTTCCCTTAAACTTCATGATTTGGCCTACCGACTTAGCAGAGGCCACCAAATACAATTCATCAAACTCCACATTACGCTCTTCCAGCACTTTCAGCACTTCCTGTCCTACCAAACCCGTTGCACCCACTACCGCTAACTTCATTTTTTATTCATTTTTTGAAATGTAAAAATAGTATTTTTGAATAGATGCGATGAAGAAAATTATAATCATAGGATTCTTTGCATTTCAATCCATTGCAGTACACGCGCAGTTGACTGAAAGTTTTGCGGATGGTGACTATACCAGCAATCCAATCTGGACTCCCGACAATGCAAGCAACTGGATTATTCAATCCAATCAACTCCGATCAAACTCTTCCATGGCGAGTTCATCCTTTCAGATTTCTACACCATCTACCAGAGCACTCAATGCCCAATGGGAATTCTTAGTCAATCTTAAATTCTATACTTCAGGTGCGAATTATGTGGATGTTTATTTAATGTCTGAGCTTTCCAATCTAACCAGTTCAATTAACAAAGGGTATTTTGTTCGTATAGGTGGAGTTGATGATGACATTAGTTTAGTTAAAGCCAACTTAAGCACTCAAACCATTTTAATTGATGGTGTGAATGGAGTTACGGAGCATTCAAATAATCTAATTCGAATAAAAGTCATTCGGGATGCATCCAATGTTTGGATGCTGGAAAGGGATGACACAGGTGGCACGGATTATTTTAGTGAGGGGACGGCAATGGATAACTCGTTTGCCGTTTCCAATTTTTTTGGCATCAGAATTCAGCAATCGGTAGCCAGTTTTCATACCAAGCATTTCTTTGACGATCTGTATGTTGGAGACATTATTATTGAATCTGTTCCGCCTGTTCTGCAAACGATTCAGGTTTTATCAAGTACTTCCATGAGTCTGGTTTTCAATGAGAAGTTGGAGATGGGGTCTGCTGAAATTAAATCCAATTACGCAGCCAATAATGGCCTTGGAATGCCTGAAAGCGCTATTTTACAGGCTGATGAGAAGACAGTTACCCTCACTTTTTTGAACGATTTTCCTAACGGGATTACATCAGAACTTTCTATCACAGGGATAACAGATTTGGTAGGAAATGCAATTCTTCCGATCACTAAAAGTTTCCTTTTTTTCATCCCCGTAACCGATAAAAACAAGGACATCATTTTAACAGAAATCTTTGCAGACCCCAGCCCGAAAGTGGGGCTACCAGAAAAAGAATTTTGTGAAATCTACAACCGATCATCTCACCCTATTGAACTTGCGGGCTGGCAAATTTCAGATGGAAGTTCAATAGGGATTTTCCCTACACAAATCATTTTACCAAATGAGTATTGGATAGTTACTTCTTCATCCAGTACTTCCGAATTTCTACCCTACGGGAAAGTGATAGGTGTAACTAACTTTCCTACACTCAATAATGCCGGAGATATTCTAACATTGAAGAATCCCTCCGCGCTAACAATCGATTCTCTTAACTACATTTTGAGTTGGTATCGGGATGCTGATAAAGAAGAAGGTGGATGGTCGATTGAATTGATTGATCCTAATAATCCCTGTGGAGAAGCGGATAATTGGGCTGCAGCGGATGACGCAAAGGGAGGAACACCTGGAAGTCAAAATTCAATTTTTGCCAATAAACCTGACCTGACAGGCCCGAAACTTCTTACTGTCACTGCAATTACACCCACTCAAGTGTTGATCAAGTTTGATGAAAAGTTGGAGAAAGCAGCATTGAATCTCAACTCCTTCTCACTTGTGCCAACGACTGGCATTTTAAATGCATCTTTTAAGGACAATACTTTACGGGAAATACAACTCAACTTTACTGAGGATTTGCAAACCCGACAACTGTACTCCCTTAAGGTTGATAATTTGTCCGATTGCAATGGCAACAGTATACAAGAGGAATATAGTAAGCTCGACTTTGCATTGCCCGAACAGGCCGACAGTCTCGAGATTATCATCGATGAACTTCTTTTTAATCCGCGCCCAAATGGTGTCGACTTTGTAGAAGTCTATAACAACTCACTTAAATATGTTAATCTCAAAAATTGGAAGTTGGCTAACGTTGAAGATGGAGTTGTTAAAAATCCTGAAACAATTACAAGTGAAGATTTTACCATTGCACCGCAATCCTATATTGCCTTTACCGAGGACGTCACCGTTTTAAAAAATAACTACCCACAAAGTCAGGAGAATTTTTTTTTCAAAACGGACTTGCCCAGCTTATCCGATGATGAAGGTTCGATAGCCTTGGTGGACGATCAAGGTAAGATTATTGACTTCTTTCTTTATAACAAGGATATGCACTCAGAGCTTATTAAAGATGAGGAAGGCATTTCCCTGGAGAGAATTTCCTTTTCAGATGGATCTAATCAGAATTGGAAGTCGGCCACCTCTGCATCAGGCTTTGCAACGCCCGGCTATAGAAACTCTAATCTCAGACCCGAAAGCGTAGTGCTTGAAGGCAGCATTACTATTGAGCCTGAAATAATTACCCCGGGCTTAGGAACACAAGACTTTGCCAAAATTAATTATGCTTTTGAACAACCCGGCTATGTGGCGAATATCAAAATTGTAGACCAGCAAGGGCGATTGATTAAGACTATCGCTAACAATGAGACCTTGGGCTTTGAAGGTTTCTACCGCTGGGATGGAGAACGGGAAGATGGAAGTAAGTCGAGGGCAGGCTATTATATAGTTTGGTTTGAGGCGTTCAATGTGGATGGTTCGGTAAAGACTTTTCGTAAGAGAGTCGTAGTTGCCTCTCAGTAAATCAGCCAAACCAAGCTCAATGAGCGATTAGATGGTTAAAAGCAATATTCATTCTGGTTCAGAAATTTTATGAATGGGAATTAATTGGAATACATTTTTTGTTTCAGGGGCTACCCCGTATTTTTGCGCATTCTTTTTTAAACCTTCTAAACAGGACTTTTTATGGCCAAGTCATCAAAAAAATCACCCTCCAAGGCGGCAAAAAAGCCGGTTGCAAAAGCTAAGTCTGCCCCAAAAAAGGCAAAAAAGCTGGTAAAAAAGGCCAAAGCAGCACCTAAGAAAGCTGTGAAAAAAGCAGTAAAGAAGGTAGTAGCTAAGAAAGTAGCACCAAAAAAAATAATTGCAAAAAAGGCGGTTGCAAAAGCTCCTGTTGCACAGGAAGTGAAAAGGGTATTCTCAACACCTGCTTCACGCAAACAGGAGGCTATGGCAATACCCAAGGTGGCGCCTCAATTAACAATTTTCCCAATCATTACTCAGCGTCCTATTGCACACAAGCCTTCAAAGCCTTCTTCCACTCCCGATGATAAAACCCGGTACTCGGATGATGAGTTGAAAGAATTTGAAGCGCTGATCAAAAGTAAAATGGAGAAAGCAAAAGAAGAGTTTCGCATTCTAAAGGATACACTCAACCGAACGAATGATGCGGGAACGGATTCAACTTCCGGTGGAAATACAAAGGTACTTGAAGACGGTGCCGAGACTGCTGAGAAAGAAAACCTGAGCCAGTTGGCAGCACGTCAATTGAAATACATTACAAACCTGGAAAATGCGTTAGTGCGTATTAAAAATAGAACCTACGGAATCTGCTCGGTCACCGGCAAACTGATTTCGAAAGAAAGATTGATTGCGGTGCCACATACCACACAGTCGATAGAAGCAAAAATGATGAAGCAGGATTAAACCAGTTACTGGTTGCCGGTTACCGGTAACTGGGCACAAGCGACCCGTTATGGACTTTTTACAAAACCACATTGAAGCACTGATCTTCTGCACACCTTCACCGGCCAAGTTGCCGGATTTAAAATCCTGTTTGTCGGAAATGTTTAATGCTGATGTACCGGAAGAAGATATTCTGGGTGCGATTCAGCGCATTGATGAAAAATTTAGCGCTGAGGAATATTCTTTTCAGTTATTTAAGTCAGCCGGTGGGTATCAATTTTTAACCAAACCCGCGTATCAGGCGAGTATTGGTATCATGTTGAAGCAGCAATCTAAGAAGAGATTGTCAACGTCCGCCATGGAAACACTTTCTATTATTGCTTACAAGCAGCCTATTTCAAAAACGGAAGTTGAAAACATCCGCGGTGTCAACTGTGACTATGCCGTGCAGCGATTATTAGACAAAGGACTGATTGAAATTCTGGGCAAAGCAGAAACGATTGGAAGGCCAATTCTTTACGGAACGAGTCCAAAGTTTATGGAGTATTTTGGAATTAGTGAGTTGAACGAATTGCCAACACCGAAAGATTTTACCGAAGAAGTTAACACGATAGGAGAGACCCCCGAGAATCAATAAACAAAGCAAATCACATCACGTGTATAAATGCCGCAGATCACCTGCGGCATCTTTTTTCTAAAGAATTAACAACAAAATGAATTAGGCCGTTTGTGCCTACCTTTAAATTATGGCACGACCAAGAATGAACTCCGGCAAAGGCAAAGGAACCTCCTTTGGCAAAAGAACTGATTCTGAAAAAACATTTCGAAAGCGTGGCACCGGCTCACGCCCCGACAGTTTTGAATCAAAACGACCATCACGTCCTTACAATAGTTCTGCGGGTGGGGAAGATCGACCAAAGTTCAAATCAGGCCCGGGAGCTTTTAACCGAAGAGGTGATGATGCGCGAGGTGATAGTAAGCCACCCTTCAAAAGAGCAGGTTCTTCTTTTGGCTCATCCGAGAAACCTTTATTTAGAAAGCCGGGAGGAAAAACATTTGAACCTCGTGCCGGCAGAGACAATGATCAGGGAGATTTTAAAAAGCGAGAAGGAGGATCATCCTTTGGTGGGCGGAAAACCGGAGGAAGATATTCGGATGGAGACAATGAGAAGAAGCCTTTTCAAAAAAGAGAAAGTCCTTCATTCGGATCAAGGCCGGAACGGCCAACCTCTTTTCGTAAAACCGAATCAAGAAACTTTGATGATAAAAAACCTTTTGCAAGAAGACCGGAAGGCGATGGCGATAAAAAACCTTTTGTAAAACGAGAGGGTAAATTTGGTGAAAGACCCGCTCCTTTTAGAAAGACAGAAGGGGATGCAAGAAGTTTTGGAGATAAGAAGCCCTTCGCGCGAAGAACAGATTCTGGATTGGATAGACCGGAAGGTGATGGCGATAAAAAACCATTTGTAAAGCGGGAAGGAAAATTTGGAGCAAGACCGGATGGATTTACCAAATCCGATCGCCCCAAGGGCAGAGAAAGCGAATTCGGCAGACCTTTTAAAAAGTCATTCAGTAAACCTCGGGCAGAAGGCCCTCCATCGTTCACCAAGCGAAGTCGCACGGAAGAAGTAAAAAAAGATGACGGACTCACACGCCTGAATAAATACATTGCCAATAGTGGCATGGGATCGCGCAGAGATGCCGATGAAAAAATTAAGCTTGGGCTGGTCAGTGTCAACGGTACGGTGGTTACCGAAATGGGTTATAAAGTGAAGAAGGGTGATGTAGTGCGATACGAAGACAAAATATTGAAAGCAGAAAAGCCTGTTTACATTCTAATGAACAAGCCGAAAGGATTTATCACGACTACTGATGATCCGCAGGAACGCAGCACGGTAATGGGATTGATATCCGGTGCAGTGAAAGAGCGTATCTACCCGGTAGGGCGTCTTGATCGGAACACCACAGGATTATTGCTGCTCACCAACGATGGAGACCTGGCTGACAAACTTACCCATCCATCGTATCAGGCCAAGAAAGTTTATAAAGTAGAGCTCGACAAGCCGATGACCAAGAATGACTTTATAAAAATCCAGGAAGGCGTACACCTGGAAGAAGGAAAAGCCAGAGTGGATGAGATTGCTATTGTGAGTGATGATAAGAAAACCATTGGCTTGGAAATTCATATTGGATGGAACCGGGTGGTGAGGAGAATATTTGAATCACTGGGTTATGAAGTGGTGAAGCTGGATCGCACCATTTATGCCGGCCTCGATAAAAAGGATTTAACCCGCGGCCAGTGGCGTTTCCTGAAAGCGGAGGAGATTGTGATGCTGAAACATTTTAAGTAATGATGAACAAAAAATACTCCGTGGTTTGTGTCTTCACAAACCACGGCAAGAGAAAATTGATAATAGCAGATGATTCGTCCCTATCATCCTTCTGATAAGCAGCCCCTCCTTGAGATTTTAAAACTCAATGTCCCAACATACTTTGATCAAAAAGAGGTTGGAGAATTTGAAGAGTACTTAAAAGAATACGCCACCACCTACCTCACCGTTGAACATCTAGATAAAATTGTGGGAGGAACAGGTTATCTGCTTACTGACAACAATACCATCGGCCATGTGCGATGGATATTTTTTCATCCTGATTCTGCAGGCCGTGGATTAGGTGGTGAGGCGATGGAGTACTGTCTCGCTGCCTTCCGATCTGTACCAACCGTTAAAAAATTGATAGTGACCACATCTCAGTTAGCCTACACCTTTTTTGAAAAATTCGGTTTGGTGCTCATCAAAACTGAAAAGGATTATTGGGGAAAAGGCCTTGACCTTTATTGGATGGAGATGGGGTTGAGTTAGCCTGATGCCGCACCAAACTCTTTTGTGGATTACTGCAAAGAGTGACTGTTCAGTATCCTCGTTGGTATTTTTTTTCACTTTTGACAAGCTAATTCAAGACTAAAACATTTAATGAGCATGTCGCATTTTGTGTTCATGTCCCATATCTTCCCAATGATTTTCGTTTATTACGAACAGTAATTGTATATAAATATTTGATTATTAATACTTTACGAACTAAATGAAAAATTGTTTAATAAATTATTTTCGTTTATTTCGTTTATTATATAGTTTTAAGCAAAACTTAAATACTTTATGAACTCAATCGATGAAATCAAAAAGCCTTCAAAGGAAGAGCAACAAGTTGCATTGGAATCATACAATGCATTAGATGCGGTGCTTAAGCAAATTTCATCTCAAAATCCTGAGATTGAAATAGAAGAAACAGGAGAAAGAATAAAGATACCCATTCAAGCATTAAGACTTTTATCTAAAATCCTACATGCAACAGCCCAGGGTAAGCCAATATCAATCGTGCCGTTTGCGATGGAAGTTACAACGCAATCAGCGGCAGATTTTCTTGGTTGTTCAAGACCTCATTTGGTTAAATTGCTTGAAGAGGGTGTAATCCCCTATACAAGTGTTGGTAGGCACAGAAGAGTAAAATTTGAAGATGTACAGAAGTATAAAAAAGTAATGAAAGCTTCGCAGAAAAAATTACTAATTGAAATGATGAAGCAAGACGAAGATTATAATATGTATGCTTCATAGTACCCGCTTTACATGCGTTCTCGATACTTGCGTAATATACCCTATTGATATTAGGGATCTATTATTATGGTTTGCTCATTTTGATTTGTATAGACCAAAATGGAGTCAAACTATATTTGATGAACTGTACGAAGTAATGATCAAAAAAGGGATGCCAGTTGAAAAGGCTAAAAAACAAATTGAAAGAATAAACGCAGCATTTCCAGATGCTATCGTTAATAATTATGAAGAACTTATTACAACCTTGTCCTTACCTGATAAAAAGGATTGCCACGTATTGGCAGCAGCAATTAAATCCGATGCAAACCTTATCGTTACTAACAATTTAAAAGATTTCGATAATGCATACTTGTCGAAGTTTGGATTATGCGCTAAAAATGCCGATGATTTCATTACTGATACAATTGATTTAAATACAAAATTGGCTAAAGAAGCATTTACGACTATGGTTGCACACAGAACAAATCCAAGCCTTGATGCGTACCAAGTGTTAGATATATTACGTAAAAGAGGATTAATAAAATCAGCTAACTACCTGCACTCACTTATTTGATTTGTGACTCACTTCATTTGCCGGTCACTTGAACATTAGACTTGGAACAGTTATCTTAAAAGTAAAGTATCATCAATAGAAGTTAAAATGAGATAAAAGGTTATTCTCGGCCCCAATGGAATCACGCCTTAGGTAATAATTCCCGCCCTTACCATCACAAGCGTGATAATCCAAAGTGAAATCCTCCGCCCTTGTTGGTGTTGTGCGTAAGCAAGGCGCGGAGGCTCACCAACAAGCAAGATGAATCATGATACCAGCCGATTTCATTAATTTTATGGTTAGGGCAGGGTTTGTACCTGTCTGTGGATTACAAGTATTTGAGTGCTCGATTCTATGCATAGAATGAAAAGATTGGGTATTTTTAACACGGATGAATGAAGGATGAGCATCAGCAGAAAGGTGTCACTCTTGTTGGTGAGGCCGCGTTAATGACCTCAATCGCAACACAAGAGCAAGGATGATGTAGCACAATTCACTAAAAAGGTTAGAGCATGGATAAAGTACTGATATTACTATTCACTTTGGCAATCTCCTTCTCGGTAAGTGGACAAGAAACAAAGCAAGTCAAAAAAAATCATGGAGACTCTGATTATTTGGAAATCTTTAATGTCCTAAAGTCCAACAAAAATATTAAACATGGCCTTTACGAGAAATATTTTAAATATAAACCCCACCCTACCATTCAGGATTCAAATCCAAGTAATAAAGAATTATTAGTTGAAAGGGGACAATACGACAACAACAAAAAAACAGGTACCTGGAGTTTCTATTGGGGCGAGAGCAACATAGAATCAAAAGGTTTGTACGAGAATGATTTAAAGAATGGGAATTGGGAGTACTTTAAAAATGGGGTTGTAATCGAAAAGGGGGACTTCAAGAATGATAAAAGAGAAGGGCTTTGGACATATTTCGAAAAGGATAAAGGAATCTTAGAAAGAGGCTATTATAAAGATGGAAAGAAAATCGGTAAATGGACATATTATTACTATAACATTCCCATTCAGATTTATGATCATTCCATAGATTCTGTTCTTCAATCATTTAACGATTCGACTGAGTCAGAAGCTATTATAGATTCAAGTAATCAGATTGTGAAGGTAATACTAAGTCGTACACCACAATATATTGGGTATAAAAGGCAGTTACAGTCCGATATTGAAGAAATAGAATACCCGATTGAGGCGAGACAAAAGGGATTGGACGGAAAGGTAATAGTGAGTTTCATCGTTAACGAAGACGGAACAACAAATAACTTCTCAATTATTCAAGACATTGGAGGTAATTGTGGGCAAGCCGTTATAAAGGCATTTAAGGCTAACACCTCGAAGAAATGGATACCTGGGATTTATAATGGAAAGAAAGTTAAAGTCAAGTATTACCAAACGGTAAGTTTTTCCTTGACTATGGATCCAATTTCCGGACTTGGACAAAGTGATATAGTGCTTGACTAAAAAACGCCCCAACACTCGCATTGGGACAGGCTGGGGAATTGTGCGTGTTGGAATTTTTGTAATTTTAAATAGCCAAACTTAAACGTTTATAGCCAAACACATCTACTCGCTCTTCAAATTCTCCACTGGATTAACAAAGGTGGCACGCCAGGCTTGCGAGCCGATAGTGACTATCCCGAAGATAATGAGTATCACAACACCAAGGGCGATGGTAAGAACATCGACTGATACATGATAGGCGAGCTGTTCTAGCCAAAGATTATTAAGAAAGTATGCCGAAGGCACAGCCAGAATGATGGCAATCAACAGCATCGACACAAAACCCTTTGATAAGAGGTAAATCAATGAACCATTGCTGCTACCCAATACCTTGCGAATAGAAATTTCTTTAATCCGTGTTTCAGTTGCATAGGTAGCCATGCCCAAAAGTCCTAAGCAGGAAATTGTAATGGCAAGGAATGAGATCACACTCAGGATACTGACCAGATCACCAAAAAGAATATCATAGAGTTTATGCACTTCGGCATAGAAGTCTTTGTAATCCACTTTCAGCGTTGGATTAATCTTTGCCCACGCTGTTTCAATGCTCTTCCCTGCTTCTTCGTAAGTGCCAGTGTATTTTACCTGTAGCAAGCTGTATTCTTCCGGATTATAAATGAGCGACAAAGGCTCCATTTTCTCCATCAGCATTTGATGGTTATAGTTTTTCACTACACCAATTATTTGTTTTCGCGTGGAATCTTTTTGCAAAATAATTTCCTCTCCAAGGGCCTCCTGTGGAGATTTGAAATGAAATGCTTCTACTGCTTTTTCATTCAACACAATAAAATTCTTATTAGAAGCTCCATCCTTTTCTAAAAAATATCTTCCGGCTACCAATGGGACTTCGAGGTTCTTGAGATAATCTTCATCGGTAGCGTAGTAATACAAATCGGTCCACTCTTTTTCATTTAAGGCGCGCTTGTAGGATTCTCCATACATTTGCCCTGCTGCCAGTACATGCGAGACGGCCGTTACACTTTCAATGTTATTAAACTTTAATAGCTCTATTTTCAAAGCTTCAGGGGATGTGTTACTCAGCCCCACAACAATCTTCTTCTCCATAGTAAATCCATGATCGGCACGAAGAAAAAGTTGTAACTGGTCGAACACGACAATGACAGAAAGGATAAACACAAGCGAAAATGTGAATTGAAGAACTAATAACGTTTTGCGGAGTCGCATCCCTGAAAGGAGTCGCATGGAGCTAAGTCCTTTCAGAACTTTGATGGGTTGAAATCCGCTCAGTACCACGGCAGGGAAAATTCCAGCCAGAATGCCCACAAAAACAGCAAAAGCAATAAACGAGGCGAACACAAAATAATTGGCTTCCAGCTCCCACTTCAGCATTTGCGCAAAGCTCAACTCCAGCATTAATGGCTTGAGGACGATGAGCATGATCATGGCTCCCGTCAAGGCCAGCAAGGCCACAATCACCGATTCGGAAAGGAACTGAACAAAGAGTTGCCAACGCATGGCGCCTGTAACTTTGCGCACCCCAATTTCACGTGCCCGGGTAAGGGATCGTGCAATGGATAAATTTGTAAAGTTGAAACAAGAGGTAAGCAATACGACCCCGGCAAGCCCAATAAAAAAGTAAACAAATATCCACGGCAAAAAAGGACCAATGGGATTATTGATAAAAGCTCCTGGAGTAATACTCATCAGCGATTGAAATGAATATTTTATTTTACTCTGCGTATCCGGATTGGGAAGCTGACTGAAATGTTTTTTTTCTATCGAGGTTAGATGGACCTGAATGTCAGCGGTCGTTTTTGTTTTTTCCAATAAGATGTAAATCCATCCTGCCGTGTAGTTATACCAGTTATCAAGATTTTTTTCGCGTTTGGCTTGTGTTTCAAGGCTCTTCACAGTACTTATGCTGGCCAACGCATCGAATACAATGTGGGATTTGTTATGATTATCTTTTAAAACACCGGTGACTTTGTAAGGCCCTTCATCGCCTACTTTAAACATTTCTCCCAGCGGGTTTTCTTTTTTGAATAATTTCTTCGCTGCTTTTTTGGTCAGCACAACGGAATAGGGCTCAACGAGTGCCGTGCGCGAATCACCATACTCCAATTCATATTCGAAAAGATCGAGTATTTCAGGATCGGCAAAATATCCTGCCACCGGTATGTTGATGTTTTGCCCGATGTCAATCCACATATTTCCAAAACCCCGCATGATGCGCACAGCTTTTTCAACACCGGTATAATTTTCAAGAAGCTCCTGTTTCAGCGGTAGTGTGGTGGTGGCCGTTTCACTTCTTGCCTCCCCTTTCGTTCCAATAGGAACCGAGTTGATTCTGAAGATACGGTCTCGCTTTGTATTGTATCGATCATAATTCATCTGATCGGCTACCAGCATAATAATTACCATGGATAGTGCCATTGCCACGGCCAGGCCGAATATATTGATGAAGGAGAAAAAACGATGACGCCACAGGCTGCGAAAGGTAGTTTTGAGATAATTCTTGAGCATAACTTATTTTAAAGCTTGGTATGACGATGACTAATGACTTCACCGATGACGAACTGCGAGTGGATTTGTTACTTACTCATTTCCTTCTTGACAACGAAATAGTAAATCAAAAATCCGAGGGAAACGAATACCGCAAACAGACCGTATGGCAGTGGTGATTCAGGGCTAACGGGCACGTATTCCATGATCATTAGTGAAAGACCACCAAAGAAGGCAATCAATCCCCACTTCAATGAAGTGTATTTAGAATCAACCGAACCGGGTGTTTGGTGCTTAAAAATAGCTTGCGTGTCTTCATTGACAAACCCCTTATCAATCATTTTCTTTTTTAAAATATAGTCGGTCATCACCTTGGTAAAAAAGTAAAGTCCCGCAGAGAATGTCCCCATAATGGTGAGGGGCATTAGTACTTCGGCCAGATTAGCATCCATAGATTTAATTTTTAATTGTTAGTTGGGGTGTGAGACAAGGGATGTATCGTCAATGTTGCAGGTGGGCCAAAGAAATTTCAATTCACTTGGAACAGGTACTGGATTCTGGTTTGTAGATTGGGTTGCAGCGTAAAAATCCAGAATCCGGTAACCAGCATCCCACCTCCGGTTTTTCTCTACCTTCCCTGCAACATTGCTATGAAAGCCGGTGTCTAACCCCGAAATGAAGGACGATAGGGCCCTGGTCTCGGCCATAACAGGCGGAGATTTGATGGCATTCAAACTGTTAATTAAGCAGCACGAAAGGCTTGTGGCTCATATGGTCAGCCGGTTGATTGATCGGGATGAAGACCGTGAAGAACTATGTCAGGATGTGTTTTTGAAAGTCTATGAGAAGATTTCGGAGTTTAATTTTCAATCAAAATTGTCGACCTGGATTGGCACTATTGCCTATCGGCAGGGTATCAATCATCTCAGGAAGAAAAGAATTGAACTTAGTAACATTGCGGAGGAGGATAGTTTTGCAGCACGGTTCATTGCTTCAGAAAATCCTGAAGAAGAGGTGGCCGACAATGATATGGACGAATGGGTGATGAAAATGGTAGATCAACTGCCGGTTCAATATAAAACGGTGTTAACTTTATACCATGTAGAGGGGATGAGTTATCCCGAAATTGGCAACATCACCGGCATGCCGGAAGGAACGGTAAAAAACTATCTTTTCCGCGCCCGCAATTTGTTGAAGGAAAAAGTAAAGAAGCATCTGGGTAAAGAAGAAATGCTATGAAACTCACAGACGAAGAATTGCAAAACAGAATTGAGAAAGGTTCTCCTTCAGAGGATGCAGACGCATCGGCATATCAAAGAGTATTTAGTGCACTAAAGAAGGAACCTGCTTTTACCTTGCCTTCTAATTTTTCAGAGGGTATTATTAAACGAATAGAAATAGCAAAGCCAGAAGCATCAAAAGACAATCTTTGGCTTGGCTTGGGGATTTTCGGATTTATTCTGGCAGCGGTAATTACCATTTCCCTTACCGGATTCAGGCCGAGTGCAGGCGCTTTTAAATTCTTATCGGGCTATTCGGGTTTATTTATCTTTGGGATCATCTTTATTCTCCTGCTTCACTATTTTGATAAGAAATTCATAAGGCCGTTGGCGTCCTAGTTGGATGAATGGTAATAAGTATTCGGTTTCCACGGGCCACCGAATACCGATCACCGTTAAATTACCTCCTCTTCCACCTGTATATAAATTTTATGGGCCGGGCTTGATTTTATTATCTTGCCTCATCTAAAATTTGAAACGCTACTTTTCCATAACACTCATCGTTCTTTTCCTCCTCAACTTTGTGGGAGTGTATCTCTATTTTGGTGTTCGGCTGTTTCAAATCCGAACAGAGATGAGGGCAGCTCTTAAAGATTTGCCTAAAGAGAAACTGAAAGTGTTCTCCATGAATCAGCAAGAATTTAAAAATGTACTTGTAGATGAGCATGAGATTAGGGTGGAGGGTAGAATGTATGATATTGCCCGAATTGAAAGTGACCATCAACGTGTCATTGTTTATGCAGTGCATGATGAGGCAGAAGACAATTTGCTCTCTTTTTTAGATGAAATTGCAAAACGCCCCCTCCAGGATAAAAAATCTCCACCGTCACAGATACTTCAGTTCATTGCACTTACTTTTTTGCCTCCGACTAAAACCACTCTTTGCAATCGGGATGGGAAAAGGCTGGAGTTGAATACTAAATACACCTTCAATCATAGCGACATTACGCGCACGATAGAAAGTCCTCCCCCTCAGGCATAGCTGTATTTAATTTTTTTAACACCATCACTTTACGGATGGTGTAATCATCTATTCTACTCATTCATTAAAAAATATGAAAACGATATTTACTGTCTTTCTATTAACAATATATTCTATTGGGTTTGCCCAATATGCCGAAAAGGAGTTTAATCAATCTGACACTACGCGCACGTCATACATGGACGAAGTCGTCATCTCGGCCAACAAAATACCGGAGCCACGAAGAAATGTAGCGCAGCAGATTAAAGTAATCAGCCCAACGACCATCCGGAATTTTAACGCCCAAAACTCGGCCGATCTTATTTCCAATACGGGAGTGGTAGCGATGCAAAAAAGTCAGCAAGGCGGAGGGAGTCCGATACTGAGAGGCTTCGAAGCAAGCCGCGTACTAATGATGATTGATGGAGTTCGGATGAACAACCTGATTTACCGGGCCGGCCATTTGCAAAATATTATTACGCTGGATAATAATACGCTGGATCGCGCTGAAGTACTTTTCGGACCTTCCTCTACGGTGTACGGTAGCGATGCGTTGGGTGGCGTAATTCATTTTTATACCCGCAATCCAGAACTGGCAAAAGATGGACAGAGCTTGAACTTTGTCGGTAATGCTTTCGTACGGAGCAGTTCTGTGAATGCAGAAAAAACAGGACACCTCGACTTTACTATCGGAGGATCTCGCTTTGGATCATTTACTTCTTTCACCTATAGCGACTTTGGCGATTTGAAAATGGGAGAGAAAACGAATAAGTCGCTTGATTCACAATTTGGTGTGCGCAATCAATATGCCGAACGTGCTGCCGATAACCTGAGCGATGTGCTGGTAACGAACAGTGATCCCTTTAAACAAACACAAAGTGGATTTAAGCAATGGGATTTGTTACAGAAATTTTTATTCAAGCAAAACAATAGAGTAAGTCACGTCCTTAATTTTCAATATTCCAATTCAACCAACGTACCCCGTTATGATCGTTTAACCGATCCGCAGGGAAGTGGACTTCGTTTTGGCGAATGGTATTACGGTCCCCAGAAGCGGATAATGACATCTTACCAATTAAAGGTAAATGATCTGGGATCGATAGCAGATAACATGACTACCACCTTGAGTTATCAGGATGTAGAGGAAAGCCGCCACGACAGAAGATTTAACAATAACAATAAAAACAGCAGAACAGAAAATGTGAAGGTTTGGGGACTTACGGTAGATTTTCAAAAAAAGTTTGGAAATAATAGTTTGCGGTATGGAATCGATGGACAATTCAATTCACTGAAGTCAACTGCTTTTAAGACGGACATAACCACGGGTGTGAAAAGTCCACAGAATACACGCTATCCGGATGGCGACAACACCATGAACCTGATGGCACTCTATGCAACACATACGTTGCAGATCAATGACAAGTGGGTGTTGAATGATGGAGTTCGCATCGGGGGAAGTTTTTTGAATTCTACCTTTGTTGACAAAACTTTTTTTCCGTTCCCGTTCGACAACGTGAAGCAGAACACACTGGTCGGTAGCGGGAATCTTGGAATTATTTATTCCCCCTCCAGCTGGAAATTCTCCTTCATGTCAAGTGCCGGCTATCGAGTACCCAACATTGACGATTTAAGCAAAGTGTTTGAGACGGTGGCAGGGACACCAACAAGTACGGGTCAATTAAATGTTCCTAATCCTGATCTTAAACCAGAGAAGACGATTAACGGAGATTTAAGTATTACCAAATTTTTTGGTTCGAAGATACGCTGGGAAGGTGTTTTCTTCGCTACCAGTTTTTTTGATGCAATAGTGACAGCGCCCTCTACTCTCAATGGGCAATCGACAGTTACTTACAATGGGTTCCCGGCAGCTGTGTATTCCAGCCAGAATAAGAGCGAGGCATACATCTATGGCTATAGCACAAGTCTTAGGGCCGATTTAACCGATAACCTGGTGTTGACGGCCTCTTATAATTATACATACGGAAGGGTAAAAGAGGGGAATGGAATTTATGAAGCGCCACTGGATCACATCGCCCCGGGCTTTGGGCGCATCGGAGTGCAATACAATACTGCTAAGTTTAAATCAGAACTCTTTAGCAATTTCAATGGCTGGAAGCACATTGAAGATTATAGTGGCAGTGGGGAAGACAACGCACAGTATGCTCCGGCAGAAGGAATGCCATCGTGGTATACTATTAACCTGAGAGCCGGATACGACATTAATAAGATGTTTACACTTCAGGCAGGGGTTGATAATATGTTGGATTTACAATACAGAACATTTGCTTCTGGTATTAATGCACCCGGAAGGAACATCTTTGGGACACTGAGGGTCAAATTTTAAACTTCAAGGCATCCTGCATCGTTGTGCAGGATGCCTTATCACGTAAGGCGGTGCCCTGAAAATTTGTATTTTTTTTAGCCTAAATTTTTGTCAAATTGTAGCTGCTCTTGACTAAACAATCAAACTATGAAAAGCATTTTCACTCTCACGTTCTTTCTGTTTCTCGGGCTTTCATTGAAGGGCTATAGTCAAACGGTCTATGCTTCTGACAAAGGTGAAAAGTACCATACGGCCGATTGCAAACTCTCCGGGGATGCTAAAGACATAACACTGACGGCTGCTAAAAAAGCTGGTAAAGGTCCTTGCGGAATTTGTAAACCAGATGTAGCCGCAGTAGCAAAGCAATGTTCCGGTAAAACGGCTGATGGAATACGTTGCAAGAGGATGACAGCTAGTAAGGCAGGCAGGTGCTATCAGCATAAAACTTCGTAGGGTAGAGAATAAATGGAACGAAGGAAAATTCACCCAAAAGGCCCTACTTTTTCAAGAATCATTTCCGGTGCCTGGCGCTGGCATACAGTTTCATCAACTACTGTGGAGAAATTGATTCAAATCTCGCTTGATGCGGGCATTACTTCTTTCGATCATGCAGATATCTATGGCGATCATAGCAACGAAGCCATCTTTGGTGATGTCTTAAAGAAGAACCAGGGCATGAGAGAAAAGATGGAGCTTGTTTCCAAATGCGGCATCAAATTCAGCTCTGCCAAGCGACCAGCAACGCGCGTGAAGCACTACGATACTTCGAAAGAACACATCATTTGGTCGGTAGAAAATTCGTTGAAGATGCTCGGCACGGACCGATTGGATTTACTGTTGATTCATCGTCCCGATCCTTTGTTAAATCCTGTTGAGTTAGCTGAGACATTCAGTCAATTAAAACAAGATGGGAAAGTTTTGCATTTTGGTGTATCCAATTTTACACCGCCTCAATGGAGAATGCTGCAACACTATCTCCCGTTTCCTTTGGTGACCAACCAGATTGAGATTTCACTTTCAAGGATTGATCCGCTCTTCAATGGAGATCTGGATATATTAATGGAGCATGATGCTTCGGCCATGGCGTGGTCTCCACTAGGTGGAGGGAATTTGAAATTTGATGATCATCAGTGGTTTGCCAAAGCCACGCAGTATAATGCATCCTATACTCAGTTAGCCCTGGCTTGGTTATTAAAACATTCTTCATTCATTTTTCCAGTCATTGGCACTACAAAGCCCGAGCGGATTGTGGAGGCTTCTAAATCAATTGATATTGAGCTCGATCGTCAAGATTGGTTTGAGATGCTGAAGTGGGTAACAGGTGAGGATGTTGCATAAATGATGATATTGCACTTCTCTTCAGATGAACAAAAATTAGTTTCATGATCAGACTTCTCATTTTAGCGGGGTTTATTCTGTGCTGGAGTGTTGAATCCTTCTGTCAGGAAGTTGACCTTGTTAGACTGGGCTATGCAAAATCAGATATAACGGCAGAGCAGATTGGCATGGCAGCTTCGCCTGACGGGAAGTTCATTGCTTTCGTTTATAACGACAAGACAATTAAAATTTTTGATGTTGGAGTCGGTAAATTTGTAAAACGATTTAAAGGACCTTACTCAAATTTATTTGATGTGCACCTCACCTCTACCGGAAGAATTGCCCTGATCAATGAAAAGGAGATTCAACTTTGGGATTGGAAGAAAGAACAGGTACTGGAGAAATTCACACTTACACAGGAGGCAACGAAAGCAGCCTTTTCCGGTGTAACGAATTTTTTGGCGGTTGGGCAAAAAGAGGGAATCACTGCTTTCTTCGATTTGAATAACCAAAAATTTATTCGGGAGATCATCCTTAAAAAACATCATGTAGGTGCACTTGCTTTTCACCCCAAGGGAAAGGATATTGTTATTGGAGTGATCACCGCGTTGAACTTCAGTCCTCAGCCCTTAGCGCTCTTTGATATTGCTACCGGAACGCAAAAAGGAAAATCTTCTGAGGTGGGCTATTTTACAATGGTAGCCTTTAATGAAAAAGGAGACGAGCTCATAGCAGCGGGACTAAATGGAAACGGGTTAAAAACGTTGACCATTACATTGGACGGGTCAACACTACAATTGAAGCGAAAGCATGACGCTGAAATAAACCTTACGAATTCAAAGATGCCCTATGGTGCAGTATGGGCAGGCAATAAACTCTTTGCGCTCACCTTGTCTCAAGCTTTCAATGTTAGTGATCCGCAAACCGGAATCATAACATTTACTACGAAATCAGACAAAATGAAAACGCCACCCTTTCTCAAGTTAGGCGTTGGCAGCTTCAATGTTTTTCCCTTAGGCAATGAGAAGATGCTCCTCAATGCTTCCAAGAACAATATCAATCAGATTTTCGATTCTAAATCCAATGCTATCACGGGTTATTTTTTCTCCGACAGTAATGATGATTTTGCCATCGTATCGCGTGATGGGAGGATTGATGGTACTCCGGAGGCACTTAAAAAACTTTATTGGACCTCTAAGAATTCGCTGGACAGAACCTCATTAGAGAGTACGTTTGACAAAGGCTTTAGCCCGAGATTGCTTTCGCAGATTTTAGAAAGCACTTCTGCTCAGGTTGCTTTTGAAGTGGATGATGTGGTTGGAAAAATTCCTGTCCTCAATCTCAATTCGGTTAATGGCAGTTTGCCTTCGGGAGGGATATTTACAGCGACTCAAAAAAATTCAAAAATTGAAATTGAGGTGAAGCAAAATCTTGGTGAAGTGAATGAGGTGAGACTCTATCAAAATTCTAAATTGGTAAAAGCCCTTCCCAATCAAGGCAATTCAAAATTTCTTTTTGATGCTGTATTGTCCACATCGTTTGGCGAAGAGAATTTCTTTTATGCAACAGCAACTAGTCATTCAGGCATTGAGGCTGAAAAAGTAAAATTTACAGTTACGTATAAAGGCGCGACTAGCGAAAAGCCTAATCTGTACTTGATCACTATTGGCATAAATCAGTACAAGAATCCCAAATACAATTTGAATTACGCTCAGGCCGATGCCGATGCAGTAGAGAAAATTGTTAAAGGAAGCTCGGCATCTTTGTTCAAGGAGGTTATTTCCTATCCCCTTCGAAATGATAAAGCTATTAAGGGGAACATTTTTAAGGCATTTGATGAAATTAAAAAGAAGTCGTTGGAGCAGGATGTTTTGTTTGTCTATTATGCAGGTCATGGCGTAATGTCGGAAGGAGGGCAGAAGGCGAGGGAATTTTTTATCATCCCCTATGATATCACTCAACTTTATGGAAGAGATGAATTACTTTTTGAAAAAGCAATATCGGCTGAGGAAATGAAAGGATACGCTCAAGGGATTAATGCGCAGAAGCAGGTTTTTATTCTGGATGCCTGCCAATCTGCGGGGGCGCTTGAGTCAGTGGCAGCGCGCGGAGCGATGGAAGAGAAGGCGATAGCTCAAATGGCGAGAAGCACAGGTACGTTTTGGATTACGGCTTCGGGTTCAAACCAGTTTGCTACGGAGTTTGAAAAATTAGGTCACGGAGTATTCACCTATGCCTTGCTGGAGGGGGTCAAAGGAGAAGCAGATGCTAACGAAGATCAGAAACTGACTATCCGTGAATTGAGTACGTATATCGAAAATAAAGTGCCGGAGCTCTCTGAACAGTTTAAAGGTCTTTCTCAATTTCCTTCCGCGTATTCTTTCGGGAATGATTTTCCTATTGTGATTTACAAGTAAGAGGTGTTGCAGAAAATAAAAAATTCCGATTAATAGTTAATTTAGTATCCCAGAAGAAGCCAGGTCATGAAACAGAACTTAATAGAAAGCCCCCCGCGCACAATTATGGAGGTTTATAAAACCTTGCCGGAAGGTACATTGGCCGAATTAATTGATAATATCATCTATATGTCGCCCTCACCGATTTATAGGCATCAATCTGTTTTACAGAGCATCTTTAGAAAGCTATGTGCTGAAATAACGGATAAACAAAAGGGGGAAGTAATTATTGCGCCATTTGATGTTTATCTGGATGAAGTTGGCAATGCAGTACAGCCGGATATTGTAGTGATTTTAACGGGAACAAAAGGACTTGACAAGGAAGGTCATTTTCATGGTGTGCCCGATTTACTGATCGAAATCCTTTCTCAAGGAAATAAAAGCCATGACCTTATTAAAAAGAAAGCTCTCTATGAACGTTTTGGTGTGAAGGAATATTGGGCAGTTGATCCGGAAACAAGATTAGCGCAGGGTTTTCAGTTGAAAAATGGAAAATATACTTCCTTACAGGATCAGGTTGGAAAAATTGAATCGCTTCTGTTGATGATCACTGTTTCTTTCTAATCGCCCTTCTTTTTGCACTAAGCAATGCAGAGTGCATTTCAAATTGCCGCAACACAAACTTTCAAACCTATTTGCTCTTTAAAGGCCTCTCCCTATCTAATGGCTATGTTTTAGCTAATTTGAAACGCACCCGCAATGCAATAAATCACTGTTTAATTATTTTTTAGTGTTGCGTTGCAACATTCCGCTCCTCATTTTTGTATTCTCTCCGAAATTCACATAAGTAAATGCCCAAATCGTCTGCGCAGAAAAAAGTACAAGACCTTTCCGGTCATGAGTTCATAGAAATTATCGGAGCACGGGAGCACAATCTGAAAAATATCAGCCTTAGTTTTCCACGCAATAAACTAGTCGTCATCACGGGTATCAGCGGAAGTGGGAAATCTTCACTGGCATTTGATACGATCTACGCGGAAGGCCAGCGAAGATACATGGAGAGTTTTTCGGCCTATGCCCGAAGCTTCATTGGTAGCCTTGAGCGTCCGGATGTAGACAAGATCAACGGTTTAAGCCCTGTTATTTCTATTGAGCAGAAGACAACTTCCCGAAATCCTCGATCAACAGTAGGTACGGTTACAGAGATTTATGATTTCATGCGATTACTATTTGCCAGGACAGGCGAGGCCTTCTCTTATCAAACCGGTGAAAGGATGGTGCGCCAGTCAGAAGATCAAATCCTCGACTCCATCTTTCAGAATTTTAAGGGAAAGAAACTGACCGTGCTTGCGCCAGTAGTCAAAGGACGAAAGGGCCACTATCGTGAGTTGTTTGTGCAGATACGCAAGCAGGGATATACCAAAGTACGCGTGGATGAAGAGGTGCAGGAGATTACCGCAAAGATGCAGTTGGATCGTTTCAAAATTCATGACATTGAAATTGTGGTAGACCGGATCGTGCCGGATCCAAAAGACAGAGTTCGCATCGCCAAATCGGTTAACCTCGCCATGAAAGAAGGGAAGGGGGTGATTATGCTATTGGAGGAAAGTGCTTCAGGCGGGAAAGCCTATCATTATTCAAAATTTTTGATGGACCCTAAAACAGGATTATCGTATGATGAACCTGCACCCAACAATTTCTCTTTTAACTCTCCTTACGGTGCCTGCCCTACGTGTAACGGATTAGGCCAGATCGAAGAGATCACAGAAGAGTCGGTCATTCCTGACAAAAAACTCAGCATTAGTCGCGGTGGTATTTTGCCGTTGGGAGAATACAGGGACATCTGGATCTTTAAAAAGATTGAAGCCATCCTCAAGCGCTATAAGCTGGCATTAACCACTCCCCTTAAAGACATTCCTAAAGAGGTTCTTCATATTCTGCTGTATGGAGATGAAATGCCCGTTGCCGTGCCTTCCGTAAAGTATCCGGGTACAGAATGGAATACAAAATTCGAAGGCATTATTAATTTCTTGCAGAAGCAAAAAGAAGAAGGGTCGGAAGGAATTCGCAAATGGGTAGATGACTTCACCATCACCAAACTATGCCCCGAGTGCCACGGAGCCAGATTAAAAAAAGAATCTTTACACTTCCTCATCGATAAAAAAAATATTGCTGAGTTGGCTATGCTGGACATCACCGCCTTGAAGAAGTGGTTTGATGGATTAGAATTCCGCCTGAATGATCGTCAAAATGTGATTGCTACCGAAGTATTAAAAGAAATCAGAAAACGTATTGGCTTTTTACTCGATGTGGGTTTGGATTACCTGAACCTCAACAGACCACTTCGAACCTTAAGCGGAGGAGAAGCGCAGCGAATTCGATTGGCTACCCAGATAGGAACACAATTGGTTGGCGTGCTGTATATTCTCGATGAGCCAAGTATAGGACTTCACGCTCGTGATAATGTCAAATTGATTAAGGCTCTAAAAGATTTGCGCGATTTGGGCAACTCAGTCATTGTGGTGGAGCATGATAAAGACATGATGCTGGAGTCGGACTATATAATAGACATAGGCCCCGGGGCGGGAAGACATGGCGGCCACGTTGTGGCAGCAGGAGACCCTAACACTTTTCTAAAAGGGGATAGCACAACATCGAAATACCTGAACGGGAAGTTGGGAATCCAGTATGCCAAGGAAAAGAGGAAAGGAAGCGGGGAAAAACTTTCGTTGACTGGCGCTACCGGCAACAACTTGAAGAATGTCGACCTGAATCTTAATCTTGGAACGTTCATTTGTATCACCGGAGTTTCAGGAAGCGGAAAATCGACACTCATTCATGATACACTTTTTCCAATTCTCAATCAATTCTTCTTTAACTCCCATACAGAGCCATTGCCCTACAAAAAGATTGAAGGATTAAAACTGATCGATAAAGTTATTGAAGTCGATCAATCGCCTATTGGAAGAACTCCCCGCTCTAATCCCGCTACTTACACAGGCGTCTTTACGGATATCCGTGATTTATTTTCACAACTTCCCGAGGCAAAAATTCGCGGTTATAAAACAGGCCGCTTTTCGTTCAATGTAAAAGGAGGACGATGTGAAACGTGTGAAGGCGCAGGGCTTCGTTTGATTGAGATGGAGTTTTTGCCCGATGTGTATGTGCCTTGCGAAACTTGCAAAGCCAAGCGATACAATCGCGAGACATTGGAAGTACGTTTCAAAGGCAAGTCCATTTCCGATGTATTGGACATGACGGTGGAGGAAGCGGTGACCTTCTTTGATAAGATGCCCAGGATTTTGAGAAAAATACAAACGCTGAGTGAGGTAGGACTTGGGTATATTTCTTTAGGGCAGCATGCCACTACGCTTTCGGGTGGAGAAGCACAACGGGTGAAGTTAGCCACAGAACTTTCCAAACGAGATACGGGCAAAACGCTTTATATATTGGACGAACCTACCACGGGACTTCACTTTCAGGACATCAGTCATCTGCTGGATGTACTACAAAAGCTGGTAGACAAAGGCAATACGGTGTTAGTGATTGAGCACAATATGGATGTCATCAAGTCTGCTGACCACGTTATTGATCTTGGTCCTGAGGGAGGAGAAAAAGGCGGGCGCATCATTGCACTGGGAACACCGGAAGAGGTTTCAAAAAATCCGGCAAGCTATACGGGAAAGTTTTTGAAGATGGAGCTTAAGGCATAATCATTTTAGTTATTGCGAGATTGAAAACCGCTTATCAAACAATATCCTGCCTGCAATTTTCAATTCAGTAGTTTTGTGATCAACACATGGTCAACAAGCAGCGGTTATACTGGACATTACAGATTGGGGGCTGGACATTTTATGCCGTAGTTCAAATTTTGTTCAGTGTGTTGGCCTCCGATGGACAAGGTGTAAACATTCAACGTATCATCTTTCTGGCGTATGAGGCGGTCTTGTGCTTAATGCTCACCCATGCCTACAGGAATTTGATGAACCGATGGAAATGGCTAAGTCTGCCCATGCAACGCCTTATCCCCAGGATAATTTTATCTGTTTTTTCCTTAGGCATTTTTATCTACTTACTAAGAATTCCTGTTTCCATGCCCCTGGGGATTTTTACAGATTCAGCATTTAATGCAATCAAGATATTTAATGGTATTGTTTTCTACTCCTTCATTTTCTTTTTGTGGACAGTATTCTATTTTATTTATAATTATTTCGAGCGGTATAATACTTCGCTAAAGCTTGAAGCGTCCGTAAAAGAAATAGAGCTGAATAATTTAAAATCTCAGCTTAACCCTCATTTTATATTTAATGCCCTTAACAGCATCCGTGCTTTAGTGGATGAAAATCCATTGAAGTCGAAAGAAGCGATTAATCAACTTTCCAACATTCTCCGCAATTCATTAGTCACGGAGAAAAGGGGCCTCACCAGTTTCGATGAAGAGTTGAAAATTGTTAAAGACTATTTGGGACTAGAGAGCATTCGCTTTGAAGAGCGGCTCAAGACAGAATTTGATATAGACAGGGAGTCAAATCAATTTCTTGTACCTCCGCTGATGATTCAAACCCTGGTGGAAAATGGGATTAAGCATGGCATCTCTAAATTGACCGAAGGCGGTATTATCCAGTTAAAAACCAGAGTGGATAACGACTATCTGAAGATTTATATCCGCAACAGCGGAAAGTTCAATTTGAATGGATCGGCCCAAAACTCCAATGGTCTGGGTCTGGAGAATACCCGACAACGACTGAAATTAATTTATGGAGATGAGGCTTCGTTTAGAATCTTGACCGAAAACGATAATTTTGTACTTACTGAAATCATAATTCCGCACTTATATAACTAACTAGAAATGAAAGCACTGATTGTTGATGATGAGCGTTTGGCCCGAAAGGAACTGATCAAATTACTGGAAGAACATCCTTCTATTGAGATTGTGGGTGAGGCAATGAATGCCGATGAGGCAGACAAGCTTATTGAGGAGCATAATCCTGATTTATTGTTTCTAGATATTCAAATGCCGGGACGAACGGGGTTTCAATTGCTGGAAGCATTGGACTCAGCTCCACTGGTTGTATTTACTACCGCCTATGATGAATTTGCTTTAAAGGCCTTTGAAGTCAATGCATTGGATTACCTACTGAAGCCGATCACTGCCGAGCGCTTGTCAGAAGCAGTAAGCAAAGTGATGGAAAAAGAGCGGACTAAGTCAGGCCGGGCCCGTGATAAAAAATTGGGACTCGAAGATCAGGTCTTCGTAAAAGATGGAGACCGCTGCTGGTTTGTGAGTCTTGCCAACATTCGGTTGTTTGAGTCAGACGGAAATTATATTAAGGTGTACTTTGAAGCCAATCGTCCTATGATTCATAAGTCGCTCAATGCGCTGGATGAGAAATTGGATGAGCGCGCCTTCTTTAGAGCAAGCCGCAAACATGTTGTCAACCTCAGTTGGGTAGAGAGCATTGAACCCTGGTTTAATGGTGGCCTAATGGTAAAACTGAAAGGAGGAGATAAAGTGGAGGTGAGCCGAAGACAGGCAGCTAAGTTTAAGGATATGATGAGCCTTTGATAGCTTGCTTAGGTTAAGACTAAATCAATCAATTCTTTTTCTACGTTCCAGTCCTTTGCCAGTTTGAGCATGGCAGTGGCCTCCATTTCAGTCACATACCCTTTAAGGTTGTTTGACTCCCACACCATCTTAATGAGGTCCGTACGTTTATCTCTTGGGTAATCGCCAATAATATCATTGAGAAATGCGCGGGCGCGATCAAAAGCCGTGATGTAGTCTTTGGTAATAAAATCCAAAGCCCAATTTAATTCTTCACGGGCATCATGAAGTTTTGCGTTTTCTTCCAGGTCTAGTTTTTCAGCTTCATCCAATCCATGATAATGGAAGATTACCGCCTTGAGAAGCATAAATACCTGTTTTTCTGAAGAAGTCATGAGAATGAATTGGCCGTTGAAAGTAGCAAATTCTAAATTAATCCGATAATGAACTTATTTTTTAATGATTTCAACGAAAAAGTCAGACCCTATTTTGTCGGCCAGTAACATACCCTTAGAGGTAAGTCTTAGAATACCTTGATCAAGGCTTGCTAATTGACGATCAACAAGGTTATGAATATAGTCGCTATTGGCATGAAGTAGATCATAGTCTAAATTATCCCTGAGTTTTCTAAGATCGCAGCCCCAATGCGTTCGGAGGGTAGTAAAAATATATTCGTTGATTTTATTTTCTCTGGATAAAATCTCTATTTCAAAAGGCACTTTCAGCGCGGCAATTGATTTTTGATAGATTGTGTTGCTGCTGATGTTGTACTGCCGGCTTTCTACATTATAGGAATGCGCGCTTGGACCCACGCCCAAATAGGTTTCTTGTTTCCAGTAACTACTATTATGTCTCGAATAATACCCTGGTTTACAAAAGTTAGAAACTTCGTAATGTTCATACCCGGCATCCGTCAACATAGAGATCAATAGCTCAAAATGGGAGGCTGCGGTTTCTTCATCTACCTGAATTAGCTTCCCTTTTCGGTGCCAATTCCCGAAAGTGGTTTTCTCTTCAATGGTAAGCGAGTAGGCTGAAATGTGCTCCGGGGACAGATCAATCGCAGTTTGAATATTTCTTTTCCAGCCATCGCGATCTTGACCAGGAATGGCATAAATGAGATCCAGGCTAATGTTTTTGAAACCGAGACTCCTCGCATCATCCAAGCAGGAAAAGGCAGAGGTTGAATCATGAACTCGATTGAGGAATTTCAAAACTGAATCATTAAAAGATTGGATGCCGATGCTAAGCCTGTTGATGCCTGCTTCTTTAAGTGAAACGAGTTTTCCTTTAGTCAGGTCATCCGGATTCCCCTCCAGGGTAATTTCAGCAGCAGGAGTTGCATCAAAATTCTGTTCAACTGTCGTGATCAATTGCGCTAACTCTTCCGAGGAAAGTAAGGAAGGGGTGCCTCCTCCAAAGTAAATGGAAGTTAGAATGGTATCGCCCAGGTAATTCTTCTGCAGTTCAATTTCCTTGGCAATGGATTTACAGAGGTCGTATTTTTGACTTTGATTTGTAGAGAAATGAAAATCGCAATAATGGCAAGCTTGCTTGCAAAAAGGGATATGTAGATAGAGCCCGGGCATTCAAAAATTTCTTTCAAAGATAGTCTTAAAGACTCCCCCTTTTTCAACAGTAAAAACAGGTGAACAAAAATTCATTTCGGTTATACGCTAAGATTGCGATATTTTTGCCGCAACATGCGTATGGCAAAAAAGGGATTTTTTTTTACACTCTTTCTTCTGGTAGTAAGCAATGCCTGGGCATATTCAGATTCTCTTTCAACGGTCATTAAAGATTTAAGGGATGATTGGCAATACTATGAATCAGGCAAGTATCAACCATTTACTAATCAAAAAGTTAAAGCTGTCTATTTCAATATTGATGCTGCTAAGTATAAAGGGTCTTCTTTTTCGATCAAAGATGAAAAGCCTTTCTTTGTATTTGTAGATAATAAACTTATTGCAGGAAGGGAGGGAGGCCAATGCCTGCTTAACCTCGACAGTCTGTCAAAGCTATATTCCTCATCATTATTTTTTGGGATTTACCAACGAACTGGAATTGGGAAGCTAAGGACAATGATTCAGGCGCCAATAAGTACAGCACAACCCTTTGCCAATGTGCTCCGTGAGCAGAGTTACTTTCTTAATTTTTCGATTCTGGCGGCCCTATTTCTTTTTGCCTACTTTATTGCGTTGCTCCACGCTAACCCAAAACTAACGCTGGATTATTTCAACTTTGCAAAAATATTTTCAGTGCAAGAGCGCGAAGATGATTTACTCAATAGTCGGGTAACGGCAAGTGTTAATCTATTATTCTATTTATTCGGCAGTCTTTTTACAGCACTTACGCTACTTGTTATTTTTCATTTTGGCGAATCGCTTATTCCGGCAGCTAACTACTTTAAAACAGGCTCCTTGGGAGAAGGTTTTTTCCAATGGATAAAGCTTTCAGCGCTGATTAGTGTTATGCTCATTTTTAAGCTTTTGTTAATTTATTTCATCTCATTTGTTTTTCATTTGAAGGACACGCCAAGCGTTCATTTTTTTAATTACATGAGAGTGCTGCTGTTAATTTTTACACTGGTAGCAACAGGGTGCACATTTTACTTTATGATTCATGGACAACATCCTACCTTTTACCTCGGGCTTTTATGGATGAGCGTTATTATTTTTGTGCTGGGCGATTTAATGATCTATTTTAAATTATTGGTTAAGGCATCCTTCCGAGGGTTCCATTTATTTTCCTACCTTTGCATCACGGAAATTATTCCATTAGTGATTCTTATCCGTATTTTACTGTATTAGTGCCGAACCTCGACTAGTGTAGATATGATTGAAACTGCTAATGACAGGATGCGTAAGGTAAAAAGCATCTTGGTCACACAGGAAGCACCTCCAGACGCTAATTCGCCTTACCTCAAACTCGCTGAAAAATTTAATCTAAAAATAGATTTTAGGCCGTTCATCCAGGTGGAGCCAGTTCCGGTAAAGGAATTTCGTAAGCAAAAGATAGAAATCCTCAATCACACTGCAATTATTTTTACCAGCCGCAATGCCGTTGATCATTTTTTTGATATTGTCAGAGAGCTTAAGTTGGAGATGCCTCCAGAAATGAAATACTTCTGCATTTCAGATCAGACCTCAAACTACCTTCAGAAGTACATCGTAATCCGTAAACGCAAAATTTTTACGGGCCTTAAGAATGCCTTGGAGTTGTTGGAAATCATTAAGAAGCATAAAAACGAAAAATTCCTTTTTCCCTGTTCCGATATCCGTAAAAATGATATCCCTGATTTTTTAAAGAGTAATAATTTTAACTATACCGAAGCCGTCATCTACCACACGGTGGCATCTGACCTCAGCGATCTTAAGAATGTTTACTATGATATTCTGGCTTTTTTCAGCCCCTCGGGGATTAACTCTCTAATGGTAAACTTCCCCGATTTTAGCCAGAACAATACAAGAATTGCTGCTTTTGGTCCGACTACCGCAAAAGCGGTGAGAGACGCAAACTTTGTTCTGGATATTGAGGCGCCCTTGCCCAATGCTCCTTCCATGACGGGTGCGCTTGAGCTTTATATAAAGAAAGCCAACGGTATCAAATAACTCATTACTCCCTTACGTTTTCACTTAAGTGCCTGATTTTCTTACACCTTAATTACATTGAGTTGAAAGTGTATGAAGAAATACAGTATCTTTAAATCCTGCTTTTAAAAGTATATGGTGAAGAAAAGTATTCTTGTTTCTGCAGTAATTCTCATCTCAGCAGTAAAAGGTTGGGCTCAACAGGATCCGCAGTTCACCCACTACATGTTTAATACATTGTATTATAATCCGGGCTATGCCGGGGTCGATGGATTAACAAAATTCACCGCTATCCATCGCAGTCAATGGTTGGGCTATCAGCCTTCGTTTGGTGGCGGTGGTGCACCAACGACCCAAATCCTTAGCATGACGACTCCTATTTATAAATTAAACAGCGGGTTTGGAGCCTACATAGTGAATGATAAACTAGGTCCCCAAAATAACCTTGAAGCGCAGGCATCCTATGCCTATCATTTGGGTATTAAAGACAGTAAAATCAGCTTTGGAGTAAGAGCAGGAATTTATTCTCAGACGGTTAACTTCAGTCAGTATCGGGCAACCGATCCGAATGATCCATTGTTAAAGTCTTCTGGAAAAGAATCTCAAATAAGACCCGATTTGGCTGCCGGAGTTTTTTTCCGGAAGGAGAAATATTATGCCGGGGTAAGTTTCAGTCATTTAATAAAGTCAACATTTGATTTTGGCCTCAGCCAGAGAAATGCCTTAAAGAGTCACGTGTATTTAACAGGCGGGTATTTTTATGATTTGAATTTTGACCTCAGGCTTCAATTTATGAGCCTTATTAAATCAGATTTTACCAAGACCACCATAGATGTCGGGGGAATAGCCTACTTTAAAGATACTATGTGGGGAGGTTTATCGTTTCGTCAATCAGAGGCGGCCATTCTTATGTTAGGTTATAGCTTGTTGAAAGATAAGTCATTAAAACTTGGGTATGCTTTGGACTATGTGGTTAAGGATCAAAATGCAAAACAGCCTACCTCTCACGAATTTATGCTTAGCTATGAGCTGCCGGTGAATCCGGGTAGCGGGAAAAAAGTTGTCAGAACCCCCCGTTACAGGCACTAAACATAAAATAATTTGGCTTTTTCCGTGTTTTTATTGAATTTCGGCTCTACATTTTTTAAAATAGCGAGCTAATAGAATATATTTCGGGTCTAGACTTGTTGGCGAGATCGGTCAAAACCATAAGTTTTAACAAATCAGTAAGTATGATGAAAATAGTTTCTGCAAAAGGTCTGTATCAAGTGGCGATTTTAGGCTTAGGTGTAACCTTAGCAGGGTGCGGCTTGCTTGGAATAGGTGGTGGTAAAAAGGGAGGAGACTCACGTGGTGAATTAGTGGGAGCACTCAATCGTCCCATTTTCGTTATGCCACTTCCTTACGGAATGGTTCCGATTCCTCCCGGCACATTTCATATGGGTCAGGCTGATGAGGATCCTGCATCAACTCAAATCAATTTTAACAAGCAAGTTACTATCGGTCCTCTTTTTATGGACGACAGTGAAATCACCAATAATGAGTACCGTCAATTCACGGATTTTTTCTTAGTAGACAAAGTTCAGTTACCTGATCCATTTGTTACTCCAAACGAAATTGATTTTAAGACAAAGTATTATCCAGATACAACGGTTTGGATGAAAGACTTTACCCACCATATGGGAGATCCTTTGGTAGACTATTATTGGGATCACCCAGGGTACAAAGAATATCCTGTAGTAGGTGTCAATTGGGAAGCTGCAGTATTTTTCGGAAAATGGAGAACGGCTTTTCTGAATGACTGGAGAAAGACAAACGAAGGTCAGCCTCCTGTTCCTTCTTTCCGTCTTCCTTCGGAGGCCGAATGGGAATATGCTTCCCGTGGAGGTCGTGATATGGCTAAGTATCCTTGGGGGAATCCATACATCAGAAACTCCAAGGGATGTATGCTCGCCAATTTTAAGCCAGGCAGAGGAAACTATTATGATGATGGATTTGAATATACCGCACCGGTAGGCCAATATTTTCCTAACGACTATGGCTTGCTTGACATGTCTGGCAATGTTTCTGAGTGGTGCCTTGACGACTTCAACCCTGCGTCAGTTCCAACAGTTTGGGATTTGAACCCTCAATTTATTGATAAGAATGCTTATGATAAGGAGGGCAATTCAAAAGAAAAGTATAATGCCAGGAAAGTAATCAGAGGAGGATCGTGGAAGGATGTAGCCTTTTATCTGGAGACTGGAACGAGAACTTATGAATACAAAGATTCAACCAGAGCCTACATCGGTTTTCGTTGTGTGATGACAAATATTGAAAGGTCTGCCGTAGGTGGATTTTAATAATTAAAAACTCTGGCTATCTTTATAAAACTATCGGCTTAACCTTAAAATTCTAATAACCATGGCAAAGAAAAAAGGCGGATTCTCAGTGCTACTCTACAAGACCATCATGCCCAAGATTTATGGGATTGGTGCAGCAGTTGTAATTGTTGGTGCGTTATTTAAAATCTTACACTTAACAGGTGCAAATGAAATGCTTATGATAGGTCTTACCACAGAGGCTGTCATTTTCTTCCTTAGTGCCTTTGAACCACCTCATGAAGATCCGGATTGGTCCAAGGTCTATCCCGAATTGGCAGAAGATTATGAAGCCCCAGTAGGTGCTCCAACCAGAATTTCTAATAGACCTACCGGAGACGGAAGTTCTCCTTTGTTGAAAATAGATGAAATGCTGAAGACAGCAAAAGTTGACCAAAACCTGCTTGATAACTTAGGTAAAGGATTGACTAATCTGGCCACCTCAGCTTCTCAAATGAGCAGCCTTTCCAATGCGGCTGTTGCCACCAATGATTATGCTAAAAATGTGCAAACAGCCTCTCAGTCTTTAGCGGAAATGAATAAATCCTATGGATCTGCAATGAAAGCGGTGTCAGCCATGGCGGATGCTTCAAAAGATACCAGTGAGTATCACGCACAGGTTCAAAAGGTGACGAAGAATTTGTCTGCTCTCAATACCGTTTATGAAATGGAGTTGAAGGATGCGGATTCTCATGTGAAGAGTTTGAATAAGTATTACGAGAGTCTCACCGGTGCCATGCAAGGGTTGGCGAAGACAGGGGATAACACGGCCAAATTCACCACTGAATTGGGCAAACTTACAGACAACTTAACTTCATTGAACAAAGTCTATGGAAGTATGCTTACCGCAATGAAAGGTGGTTCAGCAAGCTAGTAGTAATTTAGGTTTGAGATAATCATTCACTTTAAAAGTATAAACCATGTCAGGCGGCAAGGAAACAGGAAGGCAAAAGATGATTGGTATGATGTACCTAGTGCTTACGGCCTTATTGGCGCTCAACGTAAGTAATGCGGTACTCGAAAAATTTTCGATCATTGATACAACCCTTATCGGTCTCATCGATGAAAGTCAAGTAACGAATGAGAATAAATTAAAAGGAATTTTAGGGTCTACCAGTACTGACCCTAAAGTTATTGATGCGAAAGAGAAAGCCCAGAAAGTAAGGGAATTGACGAAGTCATCAGTGACTTATTTAGATGGGTTAAAGAAACAATTGAGTTCTGAGACGGATGGTAAAGCAATTGAACCTGAAGAACTGATTACCAATACCAACCGCGCGGAAGAGTTAATGTTGGATCATCGTAATCCCAAAGTTGGTAAAGACTATGAGGCTCACTTAAATAAGTATGTCACAGACTTGAACGCAATCGTTGGGTTGAAACAACCTTTTGCAAAATTGACTAAAAAAGCAACCGACTTTGAGCAGTTCAAGAATAACCCGCACCATGCGAATAAAGATTTTCTAGAGTTTTCATTTGGTGGAGTACCCACGATGGCAGCCATTGCTACTGTGAGTCAGATGCAAACAGAGATTCTGGATTATGAGACGATTGCTTTAGACTCTTTAAATGCTGCGGCCGAAGGAGTCCAAATTAAGTTTGATAAAGTTGTTCCAATGGTTAGACCGAAAGCAAGCATATTTGTTGCAGGACAGGATTACGAAGCTGACTTGTTTATCAGTGCGGCATCATCAGGCGAGGCGCCTGAAATGTTTTACAATAATAATCCTGTAAGAGTTGAAGAGGATAAGGCTACCGGAATTAAGATGGGTAAAATAAAGTTCCCTACGCGTGCTGGCTCTTTTAACAAAGACGGATTGGCCGAGGCTTCCTATAATGTGAGAATTAAGGTAAAGACTAAAGAATTTAACGAAGTAGTTAAATATCAAATAGCACAGCCAGTTCCGAAATTTGAATCAGAGAGCGCTAGCACGCTGTATTTGGATTGCGGTAATGAAATGGCAGTGACTATTCCCGGTCTATCGGAGTCATCCGGTATTGGGTTGAGTGCTTCACCAGATGAAGGAACTGTTCAGAAGATGGGACCTGGTAAATTTGTTCTGATTCCAAAGAGGCCACAAATGAATGTTCGTGTTACTATTAATGGAAGCCCGGTAGCAACGCAGAAATTTAGCGCTAAGCAAGTTCCTACTCCTATAGCTAAACTTAAAGTTGGAAATGCTGATTATGATGTAAAGAGAGGTATTCCTCCGGGAACATCAATTGTGAGGCTTGTTCCTGAAATTACAGATGAAACTTTTACAAAGCAGAATCAAAAAGATGCCGGGTATAGGATTGTAAGTATGGTTCTTCAGATTGCGGGTAAGACGCCAATAACATTGAGCTCTGGAACAATTGAATTAGCAAGGTACGGTCTCAAGGCCGGAGATAGCTTCTCTGTATACAATGTTCAGGTGGTTCGCTCAACTTGGGATCCAAGTGACGGTGATAATAAGCCTGTTAATGCCAAATTGGAGATTGAAGCCAGAATGGCCAGACAATAAAATTCATTTTATTTAGTTACTAGAAAATGAGGAAGATATTTTTAGCACTGTTTATAGTTGTTTGCTCCGTGAGCTTTGGCTGGGCTCAGGTGGATACTATTTTTAATCCAAAATCAACAGAGAAGATTGCTTACTATGAGCAGCTTTATCGCTATCAGGTAACACGAGTTGTAGATTTGATGGAGAAGCAGAACGCGGGTTTTAAATCGGCTCAGTCGGACATTGCAGTATTTATCCTTAACAGTATTAAGAACGGCCAGTTGCTTGCTTATGATGACTCGTTGAAGAACGTTAAGACAGCAGCAGAGATTTTGGTGAGTAATACAGCAGTTATTGAGCCTGTTTGGATTGCTACGAAGAGCTATTTCACTAACGAACGCTGTAGTTTTGCAGGTGTCAATTATGAATCAACCCGCAATGACAATAAGGCTCACAATCCGAAAGAGGCTGACTGGTGGCAAAAGGCGGTTGAACAGACCGAATATTATCAACCTTCGCAGATTGTAGCACTGGACATAATTGAGGATGTTATTTTTGATAAAAGACGTTCGCGACTGTATTATGATATTTTATCAATAGCGATTTTGGCACAAAAGCAAGGTTCAGACCAGATGAATCCGATTGCTTTTATTAACTATAAAGATCTTTTCAAGCTTGTTGAGAAGTATTCTCATAGCAAAGATTTGAAAGAGAGAGATTTAATCATGTGGAGAAACAGATATAACCCTTCTGAAAACAGAACCTTCAATGATGCGTTCAAGTTGCGCTTATTTCATGGCGTAATTGAAAAAGTTGAGAATCCTGATGACAGAACAATGCAGCAAATTTATGATAGCAATGGACGAACTTTTGCGGAGGCCGTTTTTGCTCGTTGGGAAGAGGAAATGAAGATGATGGAGAAAGAACATAATCTCTGGGAGTATTGATTGTACTATTCAAGAAATTTCAAAGAGGCTGCTTTCTTGAGCAGCCTCTTTTTTTGCTCTAGCCTTATAGTGTCCGTAATATTTATTCAGATTACCTCCTCAAGTAGAGTTCTAAAGGCAACGTGCCGGTCTTTAAATTTTTGGCGATGCTCCTCAATCAACTTAGGGGCATAAAGGTTTAGATACTCATTAAATTCATTAATGGAGGAGGTGAAGTATTGAATGCAGTAGGAGGGCGATGCATCCTCATCGTGAGTTAACACTTTGTAGAACTTATAACCAACAAAAATTCCTGTATCCATTACAGCGGGAATATGCTTGGTCTTCATCCATGTTACCCATTCATTCTCAGTTTCTTTGTCTATGCCGATGGTGACGTTGTACAGAATCATACATTGAGTTTGTTTCAAAGTAACGATCTATCGGAATCGATACTAATGTAATCTTTGCTTTTAAGTTCGAGCATCCACATAGTCCTGAAGATAGGAGAATGTGGCTGTAAGTCTGCCACCGTCAGCTATTGCTCCCCGGGCTATAATTCCTTCTGTATCCTCAAACAACAAGGGTTTAAGTATCCTGTCAATAAGATCTCTGCCAAACTCTTCGGATGCACTACGAGGAAGTTCACAGGGGAGATTGTCAATTGCCATCACAGTTACGAATCGATCATCAGTGTAGGGTGGTTTTACCTGATCGGTAGATGCGTCATAATCGTATAAAGGATCAGGTATGGTACTAGCCCTTTTAGTGCTTGGAACTGACCCCTCAATGTCGCATGTGATATCGGCAATGATTTTAATTTTAAAGTCAGATGCAAGCATATCCTGGCGACTAAAGAGTACTGGGGCCTTTGGATTCCAAAAAGCTCCCGCCAAGAGTATGTCTGCAACCCTTGTATATGGTCTAAAATTTGACTCATAATTCTCAGGATGCAGATGATACTCTTCACGGTTAAAGTGCCTGCCCTGTTTTCGGATATGATAATCAGCACTGCTGAGTTGAGTATATACCGGCTCTTCAAATTGCTGAGTAAGAAAATCATGAGGACTCACTTTGCGTACGCCTGCCGTATCCAGCGTTTCCATGGCGCCTTTAGCAACCCGGCCTGCACCGGTAAGGGCTATCTTCACAAAGGGAAGCTTTACTTTTCGAAGCTCAAGCTTCAAATCATTAATGTCAAAGCACTCGAAGGCTCTTCGCATGGAGAAGGCGTGGTAACGTTTGCCGTAGGTCCACAAACCATTGTAGGCACCCACAATTCCAGCGAATCGACCAAATGCAACAAGCCGGTTCCCTTGTCTATCTTTCAGTGCCTCGTAATCAATCAGTCTTATGTTCTTTCTCAATACTTCCTGAAGCAATTTTCTATTGTAGGGTTGTTTTTTAAGTGTATGAGAAAAGAATAAATAGGTTTTGTTGGGGATCAGGTTGTCAATAGGAACTTCCTTGATTCCCATAATAACATCACATTCACTCACGTCAGGTGAAATCTGGATATCCTGTTCTTTATACTCATCGTCTTTGTAGCAACGTATGGAGCTTTCCTGACAAACTATTTTGACTCCGGGGAACCGTTGTTCAATTTCTTCTGCCTGAAGCGGTGAAAAAGGAACGCGCTTATCGGGAGGATTCTTTCCTTCGCGGATCAGGCCAATTTTGATTGTACTCATCTGGTTATTAGTAACTCCAAAAGTAGATAATTAACTTAAATTTTGTGGTTTAAGTTAGTGGTTTACTAAGCGATTGTAGCTTTGGATATGACGGATTTAGTGTTCCTGATTGTGGCGTAGAATGTTATTCCTTGCTTCATAGTATGCTGGCTGTAACGACTGTGAAGTTGGTTTTTCAAAGACGGATTAGATAGGGTTATTTTGGAAGTAAATTTATCTTCTTTAACAGAATAGCTATTTCTTTCGTTTCTTCTCTTTTTTGATTTCTGAAGCCTCTTGCTCAAGGAGTTTTTTATCGTCAACATTCTTATTGAGAAACTCGTTGATTTTCTCAATGTTCATGTTGGATTTAAGTTCACCGAACTGGCCAATAGAAACCTCAAAGCCATCAAGATCTTTGTGCACACGTGGTTTGCCTTGTTTTCGACTGGGTTTATTCTCTTTCTTTGTCATCGAATCAGAGTTAAAAGTGTAGGTTATATTGATTAGACGCCTTTAACCTTTATGGTTTTTAGAGCCCTATCAAGCCGGATAATTATTTCCTCCTTACCAATAATTTCCATAGTCATCATTAAATCAGGCCCGGATGCGCCACCTGTGATACTCACACGCAAGGCTGCCAGAATTTTTCCTGTGGGTATGCCGAGATCAGCAGTTACTTTATCCAACGTGGTTTTGATACTTTCTGCACTAATTACATTGAGGTCAACAACCACTGCTTGAAATCTGCTCAAGACTTTCATCACATCCTCATTCCATTTCTTTGTAATAATTTGTTCATCGTAGGTCTGAGGTGCAGAGAAGAAGAACTTTCCTTGCTCCCAAAAATCCTTTGGGAAGGTCACCCGATCTTTCATGACTGAACATATTTTTAAAGCTTTTTCTTTTGAGCATTCTATGTTCTCCCTGATTAGTGATTCATATAAATAGGTGATGAGCTCCTCATCGGATTTTGCCTTCAGGTATTGCGCATTAAACCATTGCGCTTTGTGGATATCAAATTTGGCTCCCGATTTTCCAATTCGCACTATTGAAAAAGCGGAAATGAGTTGATCCATTGAAAAGATTTCCTGTTCAGTGCCTGGATTCCATCCAAGAAAAGCAAGAAAATTTATTAATGCTTCAGGAAGGTATCCACTTTCTTTAAAGCCTTTTGCTAATTCGCCTGAGGAGGGATCATTCCAGTCGAGGGGGAAAATGGGGAATCCCATTTGATCGGCATCACGCTTACTTAATTTTCCATCTCCGGTAGGCTTTAATAGGAGTGGTAAATGAGCAAATTCTGGCATTTCTTTTTCCCATCCAAAGTAGCGATACAGCAGAACATGCAAGGGGGCAGAGGGCAGCCATTCTTCTCCCCGTATGACGTGCGAAATCTTCATCAAGTAGTCGTCAACCACATTGGCCAGATGGTAAGTTGGCATTCCATCGGATTTCATCAATACTTTATCATCCACTTGGGACGAGTGAAACGTCACTTCGCCCCGGATAAGATCATGTAAAACTATTTCTTCATTTGGAGGGACTTTAAGTCGAATGACGTAACGGTCATTTGCGTCTATCCTTTTCTTAACCTCATCTGAACTGAGGGTAAGTGAGTTCTTCATTTCCAGGCGCGTAATGCTGTTGTATTGTCCTTGATTTGATAGTCTTGCCCTCATGGCATCTAACTCTTGAGGTGTGTCAAAGGCATAGTAGGCAAATCCGCTCTCAATTAATTGAAGTGCACATTGCTTATAAATTGGCTTGCGTTCCGATTGACGATACGGTTCATGCGGTCCACCAACGCCAAAGCCTTCATCGATTTGGATACCAGCCCAACTCAACGCTTTTTGAATGTACCCTTCTGCTCCGGGAACGAAGCGGGTCTGGTCAGTATCTTCAATGCGCAGGATCATGGTTCCGCCATGTTTTCGCGCTAATAGATAATTGTATAAGGCCGTGCGTATCCCACCAATATGCAAGGCTCCCGTGGGACTGGGCGCAAATCGTACTCTAACTTCTTTCATTTTTTTTGATGCTGAATGGCTGCAAAATAATATTTGCAAGCCTGTCCTCTATAGATAGTAAAAGTAAGAAAAACTTAAGCAAGGTGATGAGGAAAGAGGCCTCAGTAGTGCTTCGCAAATTTATTTTCTCGTCTGATCAAAGTCATTATTTCACTGCAATACAGGATATTTCAACATTTACATCCTTTGGTAGTCTGCTTACTTCTACGGTTTCCCTTGCCGGAGGCTGGCTTGGGAAACTCTTTCCATAAACTTCATTCACCTGAGGGAAATGACTCATGCTCTTTAGAAATATGGTGCATTTTACCACATGTGAAAAATTCATTCCGGCAGCAGCAAGCACCTCGCCAAAGTTTTTCATTACCAAAGCAGTTTCATCAACAATGTTTGTGGTCACTAATTGACCTGTAGATTTTTCAATGGCGATTTGCCCAGACATAAAGAGCATGTTGCCTACTTGAATGGCCTGGCTATAAGGACCAATGGGTTCAGGTGCATTGGCAGAGTAAATAACAGTTTTTGACATGGGTATTGGGTTTCTTACTTTTGAATCAAATATCTAAAAATTCCTCGCATCCTGTTTAATTTGAAAGCATGAATATTCTTATCATTGGTGAAGAGGCTAATTTAAAAGAGTGTCAGTCCAAGTTTAAAGATCACCATAGCTATACGTTTGCGAATACCCATCAGGAGGCAAAGCAAAGAATTTCTGAGATGGATGTGAGTTTTGATTTTACAATTGAGAGAGACATCACTCAGTTAGAATTGTACAGAGATCTTTCCGAGGTGACTATTTTTTTGAATACTGCTAAAATAAGCCTCGGACAACTTGATGCTTTCTCAAAGCAGCACTTCAGCACTTCAGTATTTGGCTTTGCTGGGTTACCTACATTTTTGAACAGAGAAATATTGGAAGTAAGCTTGTTTCGGCAGGATCAGGAGTCTAGTTTAAAAGCTGTTTGTAAAGAACTTGGAACCAAATTTCAAATAGTGGATGATCGGGTGGGGTTGGTAACACCTAGAATAATATGCATGATTATTAATGAGGCGTATTATACGGTGCAAGAAGGAACTGCCAGTAAGGAAGATATTGATTTGGCAATGAAATTAGGAACTAACTATCCGTTTGGACCTTTTGAGTGGTGTAAAAAAATTGGTGTGAGGAATGTTTATGAATTGCTTATTGCCATCCACGAAGACACCAAGGATGAACGATATAAAATCTGCCCACTTCTAAAAAAGGAATATCTGCTTACTCAACCGTAACAGATTTCGCCAGATTCCTTGGCTGATCCACATTGCATTCTCGTAATACAGCAATATGATAAGAGAGAAGTTGTAAAGGAACAACAGAAACCATGGGCATAAGAGCTTCCAGTGTGGCAGGAACTTCAATGGTGAACTCAGCCATTTTAGAAATCAACTTATCTCCTTCAGTGACCACTGCAATTACGCGTCCCTTTCTGGCTTTCACCTCTTGTATATTGGAGACAACCTTTTCATAAGAACTATCTTTAGTAGCAATAAAAACCACAGGCATCTCCTGATCAATTAAAGCAATGGGCCCATGCTTCATTTCCGCTGCCGGATAACCTTCGGCATGGATGTAAGATATTTCTTTTAGTTTAAGAGCTCCCTCAAGTGCTACAGGAAAATTATAGCCTCTTCCAAGGTAAAGGAAGTTAGTTGAATTTTTGAACGTCTCAGCTATTTCCTTGATTTTGTCATTATGAAGCAATGCCCGCTCCACCTTGGCGGGAATATTTTCCATCTCCACAAGAAGCTCACGAAACTTCTGTTCAGTTATTGTTCCTTTCTTCTGCGCAACAATCAACGCAATCATGTTGAGCACAGTAAGTTGGGCCGTAAAGGCTTTGGTACTGGCAACACCAATTTCTGGGCCTGCGTGAGTATAAGCTCCTGCATGGGTTACCCTTGGAATAGAAGAACCCACAACATTACAAACACCAAAAATGATTGCTCCTTTGGATTTGGCCAGATCGATGGCTGCGAGTGTATCTGCCGTCTCACCCGATTGCGAAATGGCGATCACCACATCTCCCTCACGGATAACCGGATTTCTGTATCGAAACTCGGAAGCATATTCCACCTCAACCGGGATGCGACAAAACTCTTCAAAGAAATATTCTGCTACTAAGCCAGCATGCCACGAAGTACCACAGGCCACAATTAAGATTCTGTCGGCATTGATAAGTTTATTTAAGTATTCTCGTAAGCCGCCTAATACTAATCTTCCAGAGGCTGAATCAAGTCGACCTCGCATGCAATCTTTAATGGATCGCGGCTGTTCAAAGATCTCCTTAAGCATGAAATGCTCATAACCTCCTTTTTCGATTGCCTCCAATTCAAGGTCAATTGTCTGGACATACGGAGTAAGCGGGAGATTAGCGGTATTCTTTATCGTCAACTTTCCGTTGTTGACAATGGCAAGTTCCTGATCGTTGAGATAAACTACTTCGTTCGTATACTCTACAATAGGTGTAGCATCAGAAGCCATAAAAAATTCTCCCTTTCCAACACCCACCACCAAGGGGCTTCCTTTTCGTGCTGCAATCAGCAATTCGGGATTTTCTAAAGACATGACAACAATGGCATAAGCACCAACAACTTTTGTTAATGCAAGCCGAACGGCCTCATCTAAAGGGCACCCTTCTTTTTCTTTAATATCTTCGATGAAATGAATAAAGACTTCTGTATCCGTATCGCTAAGAAAGGTATGACCTTTCTTTAGCAAGTCTTGTTTAAGAGAATTATAATTTTCAATTATACCATTATGGATAATAGCTAGTTTCTTTGTAGCAGAGTAATGAGGATGTGCATTTTCATCATTTGGTTCGCCATGCGTTGCCCATCGTGTATGCCCCATTCCAATGTGGCTATCAAGATTCATCCCTTTTATATAGTCCTCTAATTCGGAGACTTTGCCTTTCTTTTTATAAACATTCAATGAACCGTTAAGCAAGGCTATTCCTGTGCTATCATAGCCACGGTACTCCAATCGCTTTAATCCTTTGATAATTACTTCGTGAGCCTGGCGAGGTCCAACATAAGCGACTATTCCACACATAGAACTTGGTTATTGTTTGTCTAGCACTGGTGTTGTATAATAGATTCTCAACTTGACATTATTCTTGTTGAAGATCAGTCGATTTACCGATTTACCAAAACCGGGAGAAAGTGGAATGATGGCAAAGTTTTGAAAACGATCTTCTTCGTTCTTAGTTTGATAAAGGAGTTGGGTAAAATCTGTTAAGAAGCCACCATACGAGTAATTGCCATCGGCAATGGTCAGTTTCATAGAAAAACTAGTGCGGGTGTCACTAACTAAATTAACGTAACCATCCTTGTCATATAAAACTGAACCCAGATAGGCCGATGGAATTAAATCAGAGCTCTTTTTAAACTTGTTATCATTCTTATTAAGAACCCTTAACTCGAGGGTAGTGGGAGCAGGTAATGTTGGAGATTCAATGGGATCAATAACAAGCTCAGCGGAATTAAGAATAATATTGGGAATAGTGTCAACGTATTCAAAGTACTTCTGAAAGTCAAGTTTAGTTACAATAGGATTGCCTGCTTGTACATAACAGAGATTATCGGATGGGGAAAACTCATTAAAAGGAGTCTGTCCGGCAAGCAGGGTTGAAGAGCGATCTGCCGTAATCCTGTTAAATCCTTTTGTACTTCCATTGGCTCCATTAAAAACGACATACTCCAGCTTACTTCTTTTCTCAACACCATCCACTGTATATTTGTAAATGAGAATGAGTTTTGAAAAATTCTTTTTCCCATCATTGCGCGGGTCAAATCCAAAAACCTTATTGGCGGAAGAGGAAACAATAGCAAGCCCTTTAAAAGCTCCAGTGAATTTAAAGAAATCGGGATAATTAGAATCAGCCGATAAGGAGGTTTTAGCGGATTCGAGTAGAAGCTGGCCAAAGCCTGCGTTTAATCCAATTTTTAAGGTATCAATATGATCGTTTGTGGTATTTGTATCATTATTGTCCTTGAAATTTTTATCAAACTCTTTAGCTACAACATCAATAACTGTTGACACTGACCCTAGGGGATTAGGATCGTAATTGACAATGGAATTAAAATTGTAGTTCTCAAGAATAAAAAGGGTATCCGTTAATTCGTGGACAAAAAAGTTTAGGTTGTTCGTGGCACTTGATCCGTAGTAATAGTAATCATAGGTAAGCGTAAGAAAGATCTCATTGATTACTGCATCCGCAGGAATAGCTACCTTAGGAACCAAAGGACGAAACTGAAAGTACGTTTCAGAATTGATGAGTCCCATCTTATCATCAACGTACTCACCGACAAGAAGTCTTTTAGTGTCCGTGACGGAGGGAGGTTCGTTGACTGTATTTAATGTATCGATCGTCATCACAGACGCGGCTATCGGAATCTCTGCGTAAGTGACGTTGAACTTATCTTGAGCTCGCTTAAACCCAAGAAAACTTGTGTCTTCCTGACAAGAAAAAAGAAAGATTACTACAAAAAGGAATTGCCCCGCAATCCTACCCAACGAGTTCATTATATAAATTATAGAATGATTCAGTGTAGTTTTCATCTTTCTCAAACGTCTCAACTTTCTTTTCCTTTTCCTTCAACTTCTTAACCATGCTCTCCATCTTTTTATTGTCTCCGGCAGCGGAAACAATATCGGAGAACTGAGCCCCAAGACGCACAAAGCCTTCATAATCGGCTGATTTTAAGTGTCCCAGCATGTTATCTTCAATATCAATCATTTTCACCTTTCCCATCAAGTCGCCTTTAAACTTGTGACTAAAGCTATTGTTGTAAATAGTGAATACTGTTTTTGTATTCTTAAATAAAGGATCGTTTTTGTAAGTTGTTTTCAAGTACAACGGAATAAAACTGGTAATCCAGTCGTTACAATGAACGATGTCTGGAGCCCATCCTAGTTTGCGTACGGTTTCAATAACTCCTTTACAGAAGAAGATCGCCCGCTCATCATTATCTTCGTAGAACTTGTTTTCCTTATCGTGGAAAACGGATTTGCGGTGGAAATAATCTTCATTATCGATAAAGTAGACTTGAAGTTTGGCATTGGGGATTGAAGCAACTTTAATAATAAGAGGCTTCTCTTCATCTCCAACCGAGATGTTGATACCTGAAAGTCTCACGACTTCATGTAATCTGTTTTTCCTTTCATTAATCAATCCAAATCGGGGCACCAGAATACGAATCTCCATTCCCTTTTCCTGCATGGCTTGAGGGAGTTTCCGGACGAAGTCTGAAACCTCCGAAGTCTGGAGGAATGGATTGATTTCACTGGCAACATATAGAATGCGGATTTTTGACATAATATTGGATTTACAGAACAGAACAGAGAAACGAGGCACAAAAGTACGCAAAATTCACCCCCTATTCAACTGAACTTAACTTATAAGGTCTATATTTGCCACCTTTCAAAAAGAGGCCTAAATGGAAATTTTCAAGGAAATTGAGCCACTAAGGGCATTTTTAAAGATCAGTAGGGTACATCAGAAATCAATTGGTTTAGTGCCTACAATGGGTGCCCTTCACGATGGCCATCTTTCCCTGATTCGAGCTTCGAGAGCACAAAACGACCTTACAGTTTGTAGCATCTACGTTAATCCAACCCAGTTTAACAGCGCAAGTGACCTGGCAAAATATCCAAAGACCGTTGAAAAGGACATTGAAATGCTCCAGCAGGGCTGCTGCGATGCCTTATTCCTTCCTGATAATTCAACCATGTATAAGCAGGAAGGAGGCTTGAAACTTGACTTTGGCTTATTGGATAAAGTGCTGGAAGGAGAATTCAGACCTGGGCATTTTAGTGGGGTTGCCTTAGTTGTTTCGAAGTTCTTTAACATCATTCAGCCTGATAGGGCCTACTTTGGGCAGAAGGATTTTCAACAATTTAAGATTATCAGTCGGTTGGTGGAGGAACTTAAATTTAATATTGAGCTTCCCTTTATTCCCACCCTTCGAGAACCTGATGGTTTGGCCATGTCATCACGGAATCTTCGATTGAATCCGGAGGAACGAATAAAGGCGTTGGTATTTTTTCGATCTCTCCAACTGGCAAGAGAAGAGTTGCAAAAAGGGATACTGTTGAAAGAGGTAAAGAATAAAGTAAACTTAATGGTTGAATCGATAGCAAGTGTTCGCTTGGAATATTTTGAGGTAGCGAACGCTGAAAACTTAACAGTACTTGATAGCGTTAACAACAGCGCTAACTGCATTATGCTGATCGCTGGGTTTGTAGGTGAAGTTCGATTGATTGACAATATGTTTGTGGATGAGAATTAAGACTTAATATTGGGACAGGCATCTAGTAAATCAGAAACATCATTGAATTCAAAATTAAAAACCTTCTTTCAATATATGATCATGATCCTGGTAACGACAGGATTGTTGTGGCTTTCGTTGCGAGGGTTGCAGGTGGGAGAAGGTGAAAACAAAGCGGAATTTATATGGCAAGTATGGAAGAAGGCAGATAAGGGTTATCTTCTCCTCATGGCAGGAATTACTATAGCCAGCCATATCCTTCGGGCTGTGCGTTGGAAAATGCTTTTGGTCCCTTCAAGGAATGTGGTTAGCTTATCAAGTAGCTTTCTTTCTCTAATGATTGGGTATCTTGTTAATCTTGTAGTCCCACGGGGAGGCGAAGTATCCCGATGCTATAATCTTTTCAAACTTGAAAAGACCCCTGTTGAGACTTCCTTTGGTACTGTAGTCGTGGAGAGAATAGTAGATGTGTTTTGTCTGTTAATCCTAATTCTAATTTCATTTTTGGTAGAGTGGGATAAATTGATGGCTTTTATCGATACATTAAATTTTTCTTCCGGGAAAGAATTTTCCATACCCATCTGGGTAATTGTTTTGGCTACTGTGAGTATGGGATTTTTAGCAACCCTTTATCTTTTGCGTAAGAATGAAAAGTTAAAAAAAATCTTATTGGGGTTTAAGGAAGGACTGCTTTCTGTGTTCCGATTAGAAAATAAATTTTTGTTCATTTTCTATTCGGTGGCTATATGGGGGCTCTATTTCCTCATGAGCTATTGTGTTATTCTCGCTTTCCCAGAAACAGCTGTATTAGGGTTTGGAGCAGTGATGACCTTGTTTGCCATTGGAGCAATTGCCATGACGGCACCACTTCCCGGAGGGGCCGGATCATATCACACACTCGTTCCGTTAGGACTGATAATGCTTTATAATCTTGCTAAGCCTGATGCCATTGCTTTCACCTTTATATTCCATGCATGGCAGACCCTAATTTTGATTGTCGCAGGAGTAGTATCTTTGATCGTGAGTTATTTGATCATCCGATGGAGAAAACCCAGTCAAAAATAAAATCACTTGCTGAAGCAAAGAAAACAGTGACCGCTTGGAAAGCAACTGGTCAGAAGGTGGTTTTTACAAATGGTTGTTTTGATATTTTGCATCTGGGCCATGTAGACTATCTGGAGAAGGCTAGGAATCTGGGTGATAAACTAGTCTTGGGATTGAATACGGATGATTCTGTAAGCCGATTTAAAGGTCCCGACCGACCTATTCAAGATGAAACCTCTCGGGCCAGAATCCTTGCCGCCTTTCAATTTATAGACCTTGTTGTTTTTTTTAACGAAGACACGCCTATAAATTTGATTTCAGAACTGGTGCCCGATGTGTTGGTGAAAGGCAGTGACTATTTGGCAGAAAATATCGTTGGCGCAGATGTTGTAATTCGGAATGGAGGGCAAGTCAAAACCATTGATTTTGTTCCGGGTTATTCTACTACCCGAATTGTAGAAAAAATTAGGAAAACGTAAACAAACAAAAATAACTATGGGTGCTTTATTTATAGGCTTATTTTTTATGGCAATCGGATGGATGGTGAGTTCACGGTTGAAAAGTAAATTCAAAGAATATTCACAAGTTCACTTAACACGCGATTTGACAGGAGCTGAAATTGCCAGGCTTATGCTGACAGACAATGGTATCGGTGATGTGCAGGTTACCTGTGTAGAAGGAGAACTTACGGATCACTATAATCCTGCTACCAAGACTGTAAATTTAAGTGAAGGAGTATTTCATGGAAGAAATGCTGCTGCGACTGCTGTTGCATCCCACGAATGTGGCCATGCTGTTCAGCATGCGCAAGCGTACAGCATGTTGGAGTTTCGCTCCGCGATGGTACCGGTGCAAAACATTAGTGCTAAAGTGATGAATTTTATTTTTATGGCGATGCTGTTTGGGTCCTTCTTTGCGCAGAGTATGTTACCCATGAAGACCGCTCTTCTTATCGTCATCGTGTGTTATGCGGTGTTCGCTCTTTTTGCCCTTGTAACTCTCCCGGTCGAATTTGATGCAAGCCGAAGAGCACTGGCATGGGTAAAGACCAGAAACATTGTTACCGCAGGGGAATATGACATGGCGCAGGATGCACTAAAATGGGCCGCGATGACCTATGTTGTTGCTGCCATCGGGGCCATCACAACCCTTATCTACTACGTAATGATGTATTTGGGAATTGATCGTGACTAACAGCAGGTGGTTTTTCATCATTAAATTATTGCCCGAGTTAACCCTCGGGCTTTTTATTTGTTGTATTTTTAAAATTATTAATCATCAAGCCTGCCATGAATTTTGATCTCACCGAAGAACAAATAGCCGTGCAACTTGCAGCTCGCGAATTTGCCCAAACAGAATTGCTGCCAGGAGTTATTGAGCGCGACACGCATCAAAAATTTCCTACGGAACAGATAAAAAAAATGGGCGCCCTTGGATTCATGGGAATGATGGTTGACCCCAAGTATAATGGTGGGGGAATGGATACCATATCCTACGTATTGGCGATGGAAGAGATTTCAAAAATTGATGCGTCTGTTTCAGTCTGCATGTCAGTTAATAACTCACTGGTGTGCTGGGGTCTCGAACGATTTGGAACAGAAGAGCAGAAGGAAAAATATTTAAAAAAATTAGCAACGGGTGAATCCATTGGAGCCTTTTGCTTGTCGGAGCCAGAGGCTGGTTCAGATGCCACCAGCCAGCGAACCACTGCGGAAGATAAGGGAGATTACTACTTGCTCAACGGCACAAAGAACTGGATTACCAATGGAAACAGTGCCAGCGTTTATTTGGTAATAGCACAAACCCATCCCGAAAAAAAGCACAAAGGAATCAACGCGCTGATTGTTGAGCGTGGCATGGAAGGATTTGTAGTTGGAAAAAAGGAAGATAAGATGGGAATCCGCGGATCCGATACACATTCGTTGATGTTCACGGATGTTAAGGTTCCCAAGAAAAACAGGATAGGTGATGAAGGGTTCGGTTTCACATTCGCCATGACCACACTCAATGGTGGGAGAATTGGCATTGCTTCTCAGGCACTCGGCATTTCTTCTGGTGCTTATGAATTGGCATTAAAATATGCCAAGGAGCGAAAAGCATTTGGTAAGCATCTTACGGATCATCAGGCTATCCAATTTAAGTTGGCTGACATGGCCACAAAGATCGATGCAGCCAGATTATTAATTTGGCAAGCAGCCAGTCTGAAAGACCAAAAGAAAGATTTTGTGAAAGCTGCGGCCATGGCCAAACTATACGCCTCTCAGATTGCCCAGGAAGTGACCACGGAGGCCGTACAAATTCATGGAGGTTATGGGTATGTCAAAGAATTTCACGTTGAGCGAATGATGAGAGATGCAAAGATTACGCAGATCTATGAAGGCACAACAGAGATTCAAAAGATGGTTATTTCCCGTGAACTCTTAAGATAATCGCGAGTAGCTGCGATGGCAATCGGGTTGGACGAAGCGATCCCCAAAGTCAGAGTTTGCTCCCGCCATTTCGCAAAATCCCCTGCCCATGCTTATTAAGGCCCCGCATTATTTTGTTTAGTTTTGTTCATTAATAAAATGCTCATTGAAAAAAATTACGCTCCTTATTGTCTTTAGTTTTTTTTCCATAATGACCCTTGCGCAAACTGCTGGAGAAATTACGCTGGTCAAAACGTTTGGTGGAGCTAAATTTGAAATGGATACGCTTACATTAAGCCCTAGACAGGTGTTAGAAATCTTGCGGGAAACACCACTCGCTTATGAAGAATTCAAACTTGCCAAGAAGAACTATAACATTGCCGGTGTTATGGGATTCTCGGGAGCTATTTTGGTGGGAGTACCATTGATTTCCGCTATTTCAGGAGGCGATCCGGAATGGGGCTTGGCTGCCGGTGGCGCTGCGCTTATTTTGGGTTCAATTCCTTTAAATAAAGCCTTTCAAAAGCATGCTAATAATGCACTTGATGTCTACAATAAGAAATTTTCCTCCCGGATTAGCGCTAATTTTTACTTAACGGGCAGTGGATTTAAACTGAAGTTCGGATTTTAACAATTATGAAAATTATTGGAATAATGGTCATTATTCTCTTTAAATTTTCGCTGTCAGCGAGCCAAGTATCACAACTTACAATCAAAGATGGGCCATTTCTCAATTCGATAGATTGGTATATTGAATCTACAACCTCATATGTTAATAGCCTCACGTTTGAAAGAAAGATTGAGTCATTGAATCAGTTGGGTGTGGTAACCATCAGGTTTTCTAATTTTAGTGATAGTATTGAGGAAAAGAAATCATCTGGTCCAGATAGCGGAATTGAATTTATTCATCATCCGAGGTTTGAATTTGAAATTTTTATAGAGGCGGAATATCACATTATGAACTATCCCCCTAGTTACTATTTTAAGCATAAAGGGGTTCTTGTCGTTATTTATACTGGCCTAGAACGTTTCATTCAATTTGAGCGAAAAAATGTTCATGAATTTAATAAAATTATAAAGAAGGATAAGGTTGTCAATATACAAGTCAATAAGGAATATCTAATAAAAATTGATGATTCATATGCGAAAGGTTTTTTCGCTACTGAAATAGGTAATAAGGAATAGGCGTTTTAATTTTTTGACATAGAGTCAAACGGTCTTTTGAGTAATTCTTTTAAATTACCTCCAATTTTTTCCTGGTCCTCTCGTTTTCAATCTCACCTGTGTTTACCGTGGAGGCTGGTTCAAATAACATAAGATGTACTTCTTCTTCGGCAACAGGCCTGTGCTCCACACCACGAGGTACAATAATCATTTCCCCGGGTCGAAGAATTTCAACACGATCGCGAAATTCCATTTTAAGGTTGCCTTTCAGAACGTAAAATAGTTCGTCTTCTTTTTCATGACTATGCCAAACGAACTCGCCCTTGAGTTTGGCGAGTTTCACGTGTTGACCATTCAATTCCCCAATGATTCTGGGATTCCAGTGATCTTGAAATAAATTGAGTTTACTGCCGATGTTTATTTTTTCCATGATGGTAAATTTTTAAAATATCATCGAATATAGATTCTTCTGCAATGAAGTTACCCTTAAGAGCAGGAGCTTCAATTCCGGAACCAAAGGATCTGTTTGAGCTAAAAACGCGGGCTTCGTCCCACATTCCTGATTGAATAAAAAGATTTAAAGTAAGGGCGCCACCCTCTATAATGATCGATTGAATTTTACGTTTGAACAAGTTATGGATCAGATGATCCATAAAATTTGTTTCATCTAAACGAATATAAATCAGGTTGTCGTGTTCTTCATGCTTTAGCAAATTGTAGCAGATTGTTTTTTGAGCCAGGTCAAAAAGATGAAGCGTTTTGGGAAGACGTAAAAAACGATCGATTACAATTCTAATGGGATTTCTACCGGACCAGTCGCGAACATTAAGATGAGGATTATCATGAGCAGCAGTCTTCGTTCCAATAAGTACAGCATCTTCTTCGCTTCTCCAGCGATGAACAAGCTGCCGGGAGAATTCATTGCTGATCCAGCGTGACTCATAGTTTTCTCTTGCGATAAATCCATCAGCCGTTTGGGCCCATTTGAGAATGATATAAGGTCGTTCACTTTCGACAAACGTAAAGAACCGTTGATTCAATTCACGACCTTGTTTTTCCAAAACTCCCCTAATCACTTCTATTCCGGCTTCCTGTAATTTTTTTATGCCCTTTCCGGCCACGAGAAGATTAGAATCTTCATTAGCAATCACAACTTTTTTAACCGAAGATTGAATCAATAGCTCAGCACAGGGTGGAGTTTTTCCCGTATGCGAACAAGGCTCCAGAGTAACATAAACAGTTGACTGCTTCAGCAAAGCTTTATCATTGACGGAGCGAATGGCGTTCACTTCGGCATGGGCTTCTCCATATTTTTGATGCCATCCTTCGCCAATTATATTGTCGCCATAGACAATCACGCAGCCCACCAGTGGATTAGGGCTCACACTGCCCTTCCCAAGTTTGGCCAGCTCCATGGCCCGTTGCATGTACAGTTCGTCCGATGTCATCAGGATTAGCTAACATTGCAAAGATCATTTTCGCCATGACCAATTCCAAAGAACTTTTTCATGATCTGGTTTCAAAAGTGTCATTGCCCGAAAGCAAGGAGGAAATCCATTCTATTATTTACCTGCTGTTAGAATACCAACTGGGATGGGATAGGAAGAATATTATGAGCGAGAAGAAGGTTGACCTCAGCCCCACCTACTTTGATCCATTCATTAGTCGCATCAACGCCCAAGAACCCATTCAATATATTCTTGAGGAGGCTGAGTTTTATGGAAGGAAATTCACGGTTAACCCTTCTGTTCTCATCCCAAGACCCGAAACTGAACTTTTGATACATGAGGTAATTACTGCGGCAATCAAGTCACCAAGAATTTTGGATATCGGAACAGGAAGCGGATGCATTGCCATTACCTTGGCACTGGAGATTTCAAATTCAAAAGTAATTGGCATTGATATAAGCGAAGGCACCCTGAAAGTGGCTGAAGAAAATGCCATAAGGAACAAGGCGAATGTTGATTTCAAATTGAAAGACATCTTGCAGCCCCTATCTGGTATCGACAATCTGGATATTCTCGTAAGCAATCCACCTTATGTTACGGAAAGTGAAAAATCCACGATGAAGAGAAATGTTGTAGAGCATGAGCCATCCATCGCCTTATTTGTTTCGGATGAGGACCCGTTGTTGTTTTATAGGGCAATTGCCCGGCAAGGGTTGGTGTCACTAAAGAGAGCTGGATTGCTATTCACTGAGATTAATGAAATGTTTGGTAGCGAAACAGTTAATCTTTTATCAGCGCTAGGTTATCATTCAGTAGAAATAGTAAAGGACATGGATGGTAAGAATAGGATTGTGAAGGCCATTCGATAAGATTACCATTCTGTTCCGATCCAAAATGGCGATGATTTCTCGAGGATAAAAATACCTTCCTCCAGAGTAAGCAATTTCTCATTAGCACCTGACAAGGCTAAAAATTTCAATCGAACTATTTTCTGGCATCCACTTTTCAAACTTTCCAGAGAGAATAAACGACCATCGAATTTGCCCTGTTGTAACCACCACGGAAAGCCTATCCTGAAATGGTGTAATCAAAGAAGACAAGTCCTTATCCCAAGAGGCCACGAGATGAGCGGAACGCTGTTTGGTGGAAATTAAGAAATAGAACGCTGTCGTTAACGGTTCTTCATCTGAATAGCTAAGTAATTTAAGAGGCCCCTGTTGATGAAGTGCTTTCTTCCAGCTATCAACAGACGAGGCAGACACGATTGCAACATCAACTTTTATTCCCCAGGATAAAACCATCTGAAGAGCAGGCTCGATTACAATAACGGTTGGGCTCCATTCCAACAATTCCTGAATTTTTTCTAAGGGTACAACGGTAGCTTCTGAAATAATCAGTGCTGGCTCCTGACCTTCTTTTACAAAATGATGGGAAGACATTAGAATGTGTGATAAGCTACGGTTCAAAAAAACAAACCGATCCGCCTACCCACGTTTTGTCTTTGTTAAATTTTACACCAATCATATCACCCCGACTAAGCCGGGCCAGATTGGTAACTAACTGGGGCCTTGATTCGCCTTCATCCCATAAAAAAAGGAGGCGTATTTCTGTTTTCACCGTTCCATCCAGTGCTTGAATGACGGGCTCATAATGCACTTTGCGCTGAAGCATGAAGTTCTCCCTTTCGGCTAAGGGAATGTCATCGATATCTTTTTGGGTAACATGAAAAATTACCCCTGATCCTGAAAAAGAAAACAAGGGCTTAAGCACATAGTTCTCCAAATCAGAAGGAAACGAAGTGTATTCATTGAGAAATTTACACTCTGGTATATAAGGGCTCTTGATAAATGGCATAGTGTATTTACTGATGCGGAAAAACCAGTTTGGATGTCCCGCCCACTCTACATCTACGTCTTCCGTAAGATTAAACTGAAGCTGAAGATCAGTACGTTTTACCAACTCATCAAAGATGACTCTGTTATAGATGCGATGAATTGGAATTTTTTTATCTGCTTTTTTATAAAACAGATTCTTTCCTTCCCGAATCAAATCACCGATGTGCACCGAGGCGATTCCGGTGATGGTCTGGGTGATCACAAAATCAATGGCTGTATTTTGAATTAGTGGATCGATTTCCAAAAGAATGACATTCTCAGGTTTATGTTTCCCGAGCAAAACTTTTTTAAGTTTAGCCTGATAAGCTTCCGGAGTAAGGGCAAAATGATTAGACAGGTGAGAGGGTATTTCAAAATGTTCTTTGAATTTTTCTCCCACAAAATTCTGGAATCCAAACAAAGAAGGAAACCCCTGCATTTCGATGAGCTGTGGAATCAGATTGCCTGACGTATCCTTCACGATGGCAAAATCCAGGGCCAGAAAAAGGGTATGATCTGTTTCATTCGGGACAAACAGATTTTTTGGAATGGCCTTCTCCGTTAGTTTTTTAAAATCCGGCCGAACTAAAAAGTCAATAATGTCATCTGATGCCTTGACAAGTTTCTCTTTAAATTCTTTGGGGACAAAGATCGGAGTCTCCGCTACGCGAAATTTTATTTTAAAATTATACGATTTATCAAGGTCTGCCAGAAAGTGCAGGTATTTCTCTTCTGAAAATCGTTTGTTATAAAGGTCACGGATGGAGGAAATCATACGGGCATGGTTGCGACATAAGACTTCAGGCCGATCATCAGGAAGCGCGGCACGACCATATTGTAGGTAAGCATGATTTTATCGGGGTCTCTGAGATGGTCGAGCATTTCCCAGTATTTTTTCTCGCCATGTTTTTCAATAACCATCTCTTTTTTGTCATTACGAAGCAGGTACATCTGCATCCCATTGGCATCTGCCTCAGGGTGGAACTGCATTCCAACAAAAGCTTCATCAAAACGAATAGCCATCACCGCTCTTTCTAATAAAACATGAGGCCTTATTTTTTCAATGGCAAGCACTTGGCCTTTTTCTTTCCTTATCTTTTTTAAGTCGGGTTGGGTAATTTGAAAGTCTCTGGAATCCACTGCCCAGAAAGGATCACCCAGCGAGCTTAAAAGAGGATCATGATGGCCATCCGCTGTTTTATGTACCGGCATTACCCCAAAGGATGTGCCTTTGCGTTTTGATACTTTCGCGAACTTATAGTAGCGACAAAAAATTTGAAAGGAATGGCAGATCAGTAACACATGTTTTTTGTGCTGAGGATTGGCACGGTTGTGCTCTAGAATATTTTCAACGAGGGCGAAATACTTACGTTCCCAAAGTGATCCTTCGCTATCCAGCGGGCTTCCCGGCCCCCCTGTTGAAATGTACAGATCATAGTCAGAACCCGGGACTTCATTTTTGCCACGTACGTCAAAAATCTCATATTTCAGAAGTACGTGAAAATCAATCTCAAATGCTTCAATTAGCTGCCTGATCCCGCGCATGCCCTCATTGGGAGCACCATCATACATATCCAGAATGGCAATTCGTATCAAATTCTATTCAATTAAGTCTTATGATCATAGCAGATTATAAGCCTGCCACAGTTTGGGCTGCAATATAATCAACAACTTTTTCAAGACTATTAGTTTCACGAAACACTGCTAACTGGCGATCGGCTCCTGTTCCTTTTTCCAACATGGTATTTACATAGTTGATGGCATGGCGACTGCCGAGATCATCCACTACATCATCAATAAAATCAAGTAATTCCAAAATAAGCAGACGACTGTCCACCTCCTCTTGTTTACCAAAGTCGATAAGCTTGCCTTCAATTCCGTAGCGCGAGGCTCTCCACTTATTTTCATTAATCAGGGCGCGGTTGTAAAGAATGAACGTCATGTTTTGCTGACGCAATTTATAAAGCTTGGCAACGATTGCCTGAAAAAGGGCGGCAATAGCAATCGATTCATCGACCAGCAAGGGAACATCACAAATCCGAAATTCAATAGTATCAAAGAAGGGATGTACGCGCACATCCCACCATATCTTCTTTGCATTATCAATACAGCCTGTCTTGATTAATAAGTTGACATAGTTTTTAAAATCATCCCAATCGTTAAAATAATCAGGTACTCCTGTGCGGGGAAACTTATCAAATACTTTCGTTCGGAATGATTTGAAGCCTGTGTTTCGTCCTTCCCAAAAAGGTGAGTTGGTAGAAAGGGCATACACATGAGGAAGAAAATAGCGTGCCGTGTTCATCAGGTGAATGGCCATATTTTTGTCGGCAATACCAACATGTACATGCAAGCCAAAAATGAGGTTGGAGCGGGCTGCCTCCTGCATTTCGTTCACGATAGCATCATAGCGCGGATTGGGAGTAATGAGTTGCTGTGTCCAGTGAGAAAAAGGATGAGTACCGGCAGCTCCGATACGTAATCCAAGGCTTTTAGCTATGTCTGAAACTCCTTTCCGCAACTGGCTGATGTCGGCATGGGCCTCTCCAACATCACGACAGATATTGGTACCCACTTCCACTACCGCCTGGTGCATTTCAGCCTTTACCTGGTCTTTCATACTCAGACCGGCAATCTCTACTATCTTTTGGTCATGTGATTTCAACTCCCGTGTAACGGGATCAATTACCATGTACTCTTCTTCAACACCTATTGTAAACTTCTCCATAATTATTTTTATTGAACCTCACCCATCGAAGGGTTCGCTGGCGGCATAACGTGTGGAACCCTCTCCGGAGGAGAGGGGAACAGATTAACTGTAGCAAAGTACTTGCCCGTAGGAGGTGAGATCATGTAAACTATTTTTTTGGTGACTTTGGTTTTGCTGCTGCTTTCTTTTCTTCTTTTGCCGGAGCTGCTGATTCTTTTAAGAAGGAACTTGCGGCATTCGTTACAAATGTTCCCCATGTTAAATTGTCTTTGCCAGGCTTTTGTGCCTGTGCTCTTTCCACGGCCATCTTAGCTGCATGCTCCACGACCCAGGCAAAATTTTCCTCACCTACTGATTTTAATTCAGCATCGGGTGCAGGGTTACAAAAATCAATTGCGTACGGCACTCCATCGCGCACGGCCATTTCTACCGTATTGAAATCATAGCCAAGTGCGTTGCAAAGGTCTAACACGTAGTCGTTGACTTTCTTCAATAGTTTTTCAGAGGCCGGACCTTTGTTGACCACATAGCGCAGATGATGAGGATTGCGAGGCTCGTACTGCATAATCCTAACATCTTTGCGGCCGAGGCAATAACATCTGAAGTAATCATCAAACACAATTTCTTCCTGAAGCATCATGACCAATTGGGCTGTCTCACGGTAGGAATTAAAAAACTCTTCCATGTTGTGGAGTTTATACACACTTTTCCATCCACCGCCTGAGTGTGGCTTCATATAAGCGGGCCAGCCGATGTAATCAAATATTTTTTCCCAGCTCAAAGGGAATTTTAAATTGCTAAAGGAAGCATCGCTGGTATCGGGCGGGCGTTCATGAGAAGGAAGAAGAACTGTCTTAGGTACAGGCACGCCAATTTTAATTGCCAACGCGTTATTAAAAAACTTTTCATCCGCACTCCACCAGAAGGGATTATTGAGCACGGCCGTACCATCAATCGCAGCGTTCTTGAGGAAGGCCCTGTAAAACGGAACATCTTGGGAGATACGATCGATGATGACCGCATAACCATCTCCAACACCTTGTTGCACCATATCCGCCATGACGGACTCAGCTTTTATGTCCTTGAGTCCCATTTTATTGATGCGCTCTACAAAGGCCTCAGGGAAGGAGCGCTCCATGCCGTGTAGTATTCCGATTTTTTTCATATTCGTTAAAGTTAGATGTTAGTCAAAGATGTACTGATTAAACTGCTTACTTAATTAATGACAAATAGTGTGGGAACATTTCCCGCCAGGCGGGCCAGTCGTGGTTTGCATTTTGACGAACGTCAAGCCAATAGTTCATTCCTTTATTTTGCAAAATGTTGGCCATCTTTACATTCGCATCCCAGCACATGTCATTCGTGCCTGTTCCCAGCACGACAAACATGTCTTTGTAAAATTGATTTTGTGCATTGGGAATAAAATCGGGTGGATTGTTGAAGTAGACGTTATCGTCATAGTAGCCGTCCATTTGATCTTTGATATCGAAGGCCGCGCCCATGTTAAATACATATTTCACCACTTCCGGATGCTTAAAAGCAAAGTTGGTCGCATGGTATCCACCAAAACTGCACCCGGCTGTGGCCACTCTGCCCACACCTGTTTCTCGTTGAGCCAGCGGAACCAATTCCTCCAGGAGCATTTGATCGTACCAGATATGATTTCGAACACGATCGGCCGGATGAATGTTTTTATTGTACCAACTGGCTGAATCGATTCCATCGGGGCAATAAATTTTAACAAGGCCGTTATCCAAAAACCAGGACACACTGTCGATTAATTTAAAATCTTTATTCTCATTAAAACTGCCCATGGAAGTAGGGAAGAGAATAACAGGATAACCCTGTGTACCAAACGCCAGCACTTCTATGTCCCTGCTGAGCCGGGGAGAATACCACTTATGATAATGTTCGTAAGGCATATCGATTCAATTAAACTTCTATTTTTACGTCCTTATTTGCTCTGAAAATCGGAATAAAGACGCGGAAAAATAACGATCTGTTTAAAATTATTTACTCCTCCTTGGCACCTACCCATCATTATCATCTTGAAAAGCTGACAGACATCCATTCCAAGTTGCTGGACCGCGATACCAGGGTGGACATTTTTCTGCCTTTTCAATACGAAAAAGGGCGGAAACAATACCCCCTGCTTATTCTCAATGATGGTCAGGATGCAGAGGCCATTGGCCTGAAAGCCACCTTAGACAAACTTAGTTTGGCGAAAGAAATTGATGACATCATTGTAGTAGGGGTGCATGCCGGAGACCGGATGCAGGAGTATGGAGTTGCCAATAAAGCTGATTTTAAAGAGCGCGGAAGCAGGGCTAAAAATTACTCGCGCTTTATCATGACGGAGTTAATTCCCTATCTTGAATATCAATACTCTATTTCAAGGAAACAGGAAGAGCGCAGTATAGCCGGATTTTCTTTAGGCGGCCTTTCTGCTATGGACATCGCCTGGCGTCATGCGGATTATTTTGGGAAGGTAGGATCTTTCAGCGGTTCATTCTGGTGGAGAAAGCGGGATTCGAAAAGCAGATTTTATTCTGATTACCGGGATCGCATCATGCATCAGCAGATTCGCAGGGGCAAATTCAAACCCGGACTAAAGTTTTGGTTTCAAACGGGACTAAAAGATGAGCGAAGCGACCGAAACAAAAATGGAGTTATTGATTCTATTGATGATACCCTTGACCTGATTGTAGAACTTGTCAAAAAAGGATATCGACCTTTTCATGATATTCATTATTTTGAAATGAAGGAGGGTGAGCACAATCTTCCCACCTGGGGAAAAGCACTTCCCTATTTTTTAAAGTGGGCGTTTGAATTAGATTCAAGATTCAGAATTCAAAATGTGTGATACGCCAATTTTGAATCTTAAACTTTGAATCTTTACCCTCATGAATAAATCAATTGATACCATCGTTTTTGATCTGGGAGGCGTACTCATCGACTGGAACCCTCGTTATTTGTATCGGAAGATTTTTAAGACGGAGGAGGAGATCACCTGGTTTCTGGAAAACATCTGCACGAGTGATTGGAATGAAAAGCAAGATGCCGGTCGGTCGTTTCATGAAGGAACCGAGGAACTTGTTCAACTATTTCCAGAATATGAAATGCCTATCCGCGCCTGGTATGGAAGATGGAAGGAAACCATGAAAGGACCTATTGAAGAAACGGTAACTATTTTTAAAGAATTAAAAGAGAGCAGGCGCTTCAAGATTTACGCACTTACCAATTGGTCAAAAGAAACCTTCCCCTGGGCGTTGGAGAAATTTGAATTTCTTCACTGGTTTGATGGTATTGTTGTGTCTGGCGTTGAGAATACACGTAAACCCTTTCCTGATTTTTTTCAAATCTTATTCAAGCGGCATGCAATAGATCCTTCGACAGCAATTTTTATTGATGACAATCTTAGAAATATTGAAGCAGGCCGATCGCTGGGCTTACCCGGTATTCATTATCAGTCACCGGATCAGTTGAAGAGTGAACTGATTAAGCTGAAGGTCCAGCCTTAGCTTAGAATCTTACGATCATCGACATAATTATTCTTGTCTCGTTCTTTACTAAATCAGCTACATAACCTGTTGGATCACCAATGGGTGGATTCCAGCCATTGGGCGATGTGACACCACCGCGTCCTGAAAAATAGGGGACATTCGTATGGCGTGTAACTGCTTCAATTCCCCAGGTAAGATGTTCGTTGGGCATATATTGCAATGTGGTAGAGGCATCCCATCCTTCAAATTGATCGCCCGGATTTTGAGTTAGTACTCCGTTACCCGTGGGAAGCAGAGACAGGTAGCGCCCCGGGTTATTGATATAACCTCCACCCAATGTCCAGCCCATTTTTTCATGCGCAAACCAGAGACGGTGATAAACCATCCAGCTTATAAAATTCTGAGCCGGTCCGTTATCTCCTCCGAAAGGAGTAACACCACCGCCCTTTTCAAACCCAAGATCTCCGGTGACTGAAAAAGCTCCTCTTGAAATCTTCTTTCCAGGAGAATTGAAATAGCGAAGTACAACACTGTTATCGCTATGAAAGCGAAAACGACTTGGCAGGTTAGGAGTATCATAACCTCCGTATGCGCTTGCTAAAATGGAAATCCATTCCTTTGGTCGCCATTGCATCTGCAAGCCAAGGCCTGGGGCCTCATTGAACATACCGTAGGTTTGCCATCCATTGACGATCCAGTATTCTAATTTTAATCGCTCGGTTGGAAAGGTTTGAACTCGGATGCCTGTAAAAAACCAAGGGGTGTTATCAGAAGTAAAGGAGGGCTGGTAATTCCAGTTTTCAAAATTATTGTAGGAAAGCAGGCCTACATAAGATTTAAAAATACCAACATCCACATTGATACCATGCCACACATCGAAATGGTAACCTGCATAAGCTTCTGTAACAAAGCGCAAGGCGGTATATAAATCATATTGGCCTCGCAAAGGTGTATTGTCATTGCGGGGAATACCCGTAGCCCGCGTGCCAAATTGAAGCATAAGCCGCCCCCTGACATTTTCATAATGAAAATCGCCACCTCCCTCCAGGTATGAAATATTAAATTCGTTAGATCGAAAGGTGGCTGTAGAACCGGCATTGGTGTGATCAATAGGACGATTAAATGAATAGTTATAGTTGGCATCAAACGTAAAACTCCCGGTAAAATACCTGGATTGAAGAATGGATCGCTTCTGCCGATTGTTTCCCTGAACCCAGGAGAAATCGCCCCATGCAAAAGGCTCTCTCTTCTTTTCCTGGGGGACGGTATCAACTACATCTGGTCGCTGACGGCTACTAAGGGTGTCTGGTGTTTCACTCAATCCATAAACGGTAGTCGAAGATGAAAAGAAGCAGCAAAGAATACAGAATAATAATGGCCATGTTTGTTTCATAATCTATTTTTTTGAAGAATAATTTAAATTTTGGAGATATTTTTTAGTTGATTTTTCTTTTCAATTCCACATGCTGAACCTGGTGGTACACCAGCGGAACCTGTTCAACTTCTACGTCACTTTTGTCGAGACCAAATGCTTTTTCATCACTTTGTCCCAACTGCTTTAAAAAGAAATAACCATTCAACAGTAAGCCTTCCCGCAGCGTAAACTCATTCTCTACAGAAAGAAACTTTTCGAGAATCACAAATTTGAAATCCGGTTCAGGATTGTATTTGGTAGAACCATCCGGGCGTATATGCAAGTTCAACTCTTTGTTGGTCACCAGTTCCTGTACTATTTTCTTGAAAAACAATTCTGAACGAGGCTGAATGCGAAACCCGACATTGATGGACACTTTAATCACCTTATCATCCAGCAATTCGGTTATTTCGTAGCTAAGTGTGTACGGCTCATCCGTGCGATTGATATGAAGAAACCAATAGACATCGGCCCGCTTCGGTTTTTTGGAAAAAATCGATTTGATAATTTTCTCTTCAATCTGTTCACGATGGTCCGCTTTCGTCAGGTAGATCAGGTGTGTGGCAAATTTAGAAATGCCATCATCTTCACTTAATTCTTTAATGAAGGAGGTGTATTTGCCCAACTCAACAAAGCGTACAAAGCGGTTATTGATTTTCCGGGAGTAATACCATACATACATTACCATGAAAATGAATAACTCGAAAAAAAGAAACATCCATCGTTCTTTGATCTTAACCACATTCGTGATAAAAAAAGAAATTTCAATGGTGCAGAAAAGGAGAACAATGCCCCCCACAATAATTACATTCCACTTTTTTCGATACAGCATAAAATAGCTCAGGAGAAGAGTGGTCATCATCATGGCGATGGTAATGGAGAAACCGTAGGCAGCTTCCATGTGGGTTGAGTTTTGAAAATAAAGGATCATGAGAATACAACCTATCCAAAGAATGGTGTTGACGCTGGGAATATAAATCTGACCTTTCAGGTCTGTAGGCTGACGGACTTTTACACGAGGCCAGAAATTCAAACTCATGGCTTCGCTGATTAAGGTAAAAGATCCGCTGATGAGCGCCTGCGAAGCAATGATAGCGGCAAAGGTGGCAATCCCGATTCCAGGAATTAAAAACCAATGGGGCATCATTTCATAAAAAGGATTGCGCCCGTTCAGCAGGGGTTCACCTTGATGCATCAGCCAGGCGGCCTGCCCCATGTAGTTGGTCATCAACCCCACCTTCACAAAGGCCCAGGTGAGGCGAATGTTTTTCCGTCCACAATGACCCAGATCAGAATAGAGTGCCTCAGCGCCTGTTGTTGCCAAAAACACAGCACCCAATAACCAAAACCCTTCTGGATACTTTACCAGTAATTCGTATGCATAAACAGGACTCAACGCCTTGAGCACATCGGGGTAACTCACAACCTGGCTTGCTCCCATAATAAAGAGCATGCTGAACCACACGGTCATAATGGGCCCGAAGGTGCTTCCCACCCGCTGTGTACCAAACCGTTGAAAAAAGAATAGCAAGGAAAGTATAACCACCACGATGGGTACCGTTGGTAAATCAGGGATGACCATCTTCAGCCCCTCCACAGCCGAGGCAACCGATATGGGAGGTGTGATAATACCATCGGCAAGCAGTGTTGTCGCGCCCAAAATGGTAGGGATCACCAATCCTTTTCCATAACGTTTTACTAAGGCATAAAGTGAGAATACTCCACCCTCGCCATCGTTATCGGCCATCAGCGTGAGAAAAATGTATTTGATAGAAGTTTGAAATACGAGAGTCCAGAATACACAAGAGACTCCACCGAATACTAAAACTTCATCAATAGGCCGATCACCTATAATGGCTTTCATGACGTAGAGCGGACTGGTACCAATGTCGCCATAAATGATGCCCAGAGCCACCAACAAAGAGGCAATAGTTACCCTGTCCGAATTTTGGTTCAGTTTCATATTAAAAAATTATAGTCCGTGATTATTTTCCTACAAACCGATAGCCAACGCCTGACTCGGTGATGATATGAACAGGGCGATTGGGATCAGTCTCAATTTTTTTTCTTAGTTGTGCCACAAACACGCGCAGGTATTGTGATTCATTTTGATACGAAGGGCCCCATACCTGATGAAGCACATAGTGATGGGTCAATACTTTGCCTTCATTTTTACCCATCAGGGCAAGCAGGGTATATTCGGTAGCCGTGAGTTTGATGACTACACTATTTTTCTTAACGGTACGGGCGGCATAGTTGATGGTGACATCACCAAACTCTCCAAGAGGATTGTTTTCATCCTGTAAAACTTTTCGCAAGGCTAAACGAATCCGTGCCATCAATTCCCCCGTGCGGAAAGGTTTCACCAGATAGTCATTTGCTCCGTTGTCCAATGCTTTAACAATATCTTCTTCCATACTTTGTACAGACAAAATAATAATCGGGTTAGAGTACCATTCCCGAAGGTGGCGAAGTACATCATGACCACTTTCATCGGGCAATCCTAAATCCAACAGCACCAGATCAGGCGGATGACTGGCGACAGTCGCCAATCCTTCTTTGGCAGTTACGGCTGCCTGTACATGGTAGTCGTACGACTCCAGCGTGATCGTCAGCAATTTTCGAATCTGCGCCTCGTCATCAATAATCAGTATCGAAGCCTTATTCATTTTTTAAACGATTTATGTAAGAAACTTCCGTTGAAATTTCAATAGTAAACATGGCCCCGCGCAACGGGAGATTGGTTAGCGTGATCTTACCGTGATGCGCTTCTACAAAGCCTTTGGCAATAGACAATCCAAGGCCTGTACCTCCGGGACGTGAACCCTGCACCCTGTAAAACTTATCAAACACCCGATGGATTTCTGCTTCCGGGAACCCTTTGCCTGAATCCGATAATGTCAACAACAACTTTTCGTCTATACAATCTGCTTTTATGATAATGTCGGTTCCTACCTCAGTGTGCTGTAGGGCATTTCTTACCAGATTATGCAGCACCTGTTCCATCAAACCGAAATCTAATTTGAACAAGGGAAGATTTTCAGGGATAAATACCGACACCCTGTAATTGGCTATGGCTGGTTCAAAACGCTGAAGTGTAGTGTAAACCAGTTCGCGTACATCGCACCAGTCTTTTTTAATTTTAAAAACCCCGGATTCCAGGCGTGACATGCCCAGTAGATTTTCTACCTGCTGGTTCAGCCTCATGGAAGCAATGGATATCTCCGATAACAATTCAGTTTTATCTTTCTCCGATAGCTTATCGGCATTCATTAAATTATCGGTAGCTCCAATAATGGTAGTAATAGGTGTTCTTAATTCGTGCGATAGTGAATTCAGCAATGTATTATAGAATTTAATTGCGTTGGCCTTCTCTTCTCGTTTGCGAACTTCCTTTTGAACTTCTCTTATTTTATGGGTAAGGACAGCATGAATGAGGGCAATGATAAAATACATCAGCAACAGGAAGCGATCTTCTGTAGTGCCCACAGCAAAGGTGAACCGGGGAGGAATGAAGAATAAATCCCAGAGCAGCGCACTCAGTGCGGCAGCGATAATGACCGGAATAATATCGAGGAACATGGCCAAGATAGAAACGGTAACCAACAGCAGAAAAGCAATTACTCTGTAACCAACGAGCCCTTCAATGGCAAAGCCAAGCGCAGCAACAGAAAGGATTGCCAGAAGACTTGTCAGGTATTGGTTTTTCCTTGAGTGATTATAGACTGTGTTCACGGTTTACTCTTTTGACAAGACAAAAGTAGCTCCCTTATTCTAAATAGGATGTTAAATTGTGAAGCATTGGTATAAAGATTTTATAAAGAAGTAAGGTCTTTTTCTGGTTTTTAACTAATGAATAATGATTGCCGCCTGTTTATGATGGTCCTTTTTTCATACCAAATAGAAACCGCATCACATTAAAAGGGCGAATAGCGAGGAGATAAAAGCACACACAACTAATCAGCGTCAAAAAGTTAATACTCCAATATTTGGCGCTGATAGTCCAATCCAATTGGCATACATAATAGCCAATGGCAATGATGACCGATTGATGGAGAATATAGAAAGGATACAGCCCTTCGCTGATCTTAGACAACCACGGATGGGGCTTGTTGAGATAATGTTGACCATACGCCACGATAGTAATGACGGTGAACCAGCTTACAAAAATAGCAATCACATCAAAAATTGTTTCGACCGTATCATCTGTCCAGGGCAGCGCAAGCAAATCGCGGAAATGAAAATAGCATATGTAAAAAGGAACAATGGAAATTAGCATCGCAAACAATAGATACTTTCGATTAGCACCTATCGCACTCCAAAGTTTTGGAATGGAGTAGCAAATAATTCCCATCAGAAAGAAAAGAAAATTGAAAGTAAAGTAAGCCCAGTCTTTCACAAGGTCGTGAGTCTCTTCCGGGAAGTAAGGTCTCAATACAATTTGTGAACCTAAGATTAAAAGAGAGGGTACCACTAAAATTCCCGCAGGCCTGGCTAGGAGAGAGTAGAGTTTATTTTTAAAATCTTCTGCTTTGTCGGATCGCAGAAACTTGAGCAGAGGGAGTGCCAATAGTGAATACACAAACAAGTAGAGTATGAACCATAAGTGGTGCCAACTAAAACTGCCTTCCGGGTAAGGTTTGAATTGAAATACTGTTTTGTAGAAATCCCAGTAGCTCTCGTATTGGCTAATGCGCTCGTAATAAATTTGTGGAGGCACTACCACCAGCATCCCAAAGATAAGTGGTATAAATAATCGCTTAAACCGCTCTACCCTAAATTGCCCGGGGGTTCGTTTTCCCAACGCCATATAAGTGCCCGCACCTGAGATAAAAAGCAAAAGGGGCATTCGGAAATAATGAGACCAAATCATCCAATATTGAAAAGTTACCGTGGTCTCGGTATTTTTCACGTGCCAGCCCCAGGTGTTAAACCACATGCCTGTGTGAAAGAACAGGAGTAGAACGATGGCAATAAATCGCAGCCAGTCGAGGTCGTATCTTCTTTCGTTGTTTGTTTGTAGTTCATGATTCATAGTTCTTCCTTTTTTTCCCGAAAGAAAATGTGCAATAGTTACAAAGATAGGGCTGGTTTTATAATCCAGAAGAACGATTTTATAAAGTCGAACATTAAAATGCTATTATATTTGGGCTTATGGCATTTGAGATATTACCTGCTTCTGTCGGGGATGCAAGAGCATTGGACATGTTGGTCAATTCGGCCTACCGGGGAGAGTCCTCCAAGCAAGGGTGGACTACCGAAGCGGATTTGTTTGATGGTGCTAGAACTGATGCAGCTGCCATTGAAGAAATTATCAGGAGACCCGACACACTGGTGCTAAAATATGTTGAGGAAGGAAAGATAGTAGGATGTGTGGAGTTAAAAAGAGAGGGTAATAAATTATATCTCGGAATGCTCACCGTGCAGCCTGGCCGGCAAGGGAAAGGTATTGGAAAGGAATTGATGAAAGCCGTTGAAGCAGAAGCCAGAAAACAAAACTATTCAGCTATTTTTATGACCGTAATTTCCATTCGCCTGGAATTGATTGACTGGTATATCCGGCATGGCTATTACAATACAGGAGATAGAAAGCCTTTTGCTTTCAACGATCTGCGTTTCGGGATGCCGAAAAAAGAGTTGGAGTTTGTGGTATTGGAGAAGCTGATTAATTGAAAGGATGCAACTGGATGAACTAATTAAGGGTCAACGAATAAAAGTCATCAAATCATTCCTTGATTTTGATGGTCAGAAAATTGAGGTCAACTCAGTGTGGACGTATAGCGAGTATTCCTACTTTCCTTATGATGGCGGCTATACTTTCTATTTTGAAGAAGGTGTTATGCGCATGGCTGAGATTTCGGTAGGCGAAGATTTTTATGTATTTGAGCATACCAGTGAGTATTTTGAATTGATCAATTAATTTTAGAAACTAATGCATATGAGAATTTTATTTATCGCCCTTTTATTATTCATTTCATTCGAAGGTTTTTGTCAGGATACAGACCTTCCTCAGGATTTCTTAACGAAAGATTTTCACTTAGGCCGCAGGGATAAGCTACGCGCGAGCATGCCCATCAATTCGGTGGCGGTATTTTTTGCTAACCCGATTCGTAACCGCGCCAATGATGTGGATTATGTCTATCATCAGGATCCGGATTTCTTCTACTTAACTGGCTATAAAGAACCCGATGCGCTTTTGTTTGTATTCAAAGAAAAGCAAACTGCCGCCAATGGCAAGCAGTATGATGAGATTTTGTTTGTGCAGCCGCGAAATGAATTTCAGGAAATGTGGAATGGAAGAAGATTGGGAGCACAGGGAACGAAAAACCTGTTGGGATTTGAGGAGGCATTCAACAATTCAGAGTTCAAACGCTATACAGTAGATTTTTCAAAGTTTGACAGGATTTTATTCTTCGATTTTAAAAATGATGTAAGAGACAATCCTGGTGATTCATCAGATATGTTTGACTTGATTGCACAATTTAAATCTAAAGTAAAATATCCTGAGAAGAGTGGCCTTACAATCGTTGTTGAGCCTCAGAAAAATAACCTGGATATAAAAGGTCTAGCCGATTTAATGGCCAATCTACGAGGTATTAAAACAAAGGAGGAGATTGAACTAATGAAAAGAGCAATAAGAATTTCCTGTGCAGGCCAGGTGGAGGTAATGAAGGCGATGAAACCCGGCATGTCGGAGCGGGAGATACAGGGGATACATGAATTTGTCTTTAAAAAATACCAGGCTGAAGATTTAGGTTACCCCTCTATTGTAGGCGCAGGCCATAACGGATGCATTCTTCACTATGAGGAAAATTATAAACCATCAATTACAAGTAAAGAAATGGTTCTTATGGATTTAGGTGCAGAATTTCATGGATATACAGCTGATATTACCCGCACAATCCCTGTCAATGGTAAGTTTACCACGGAGCAAAAACTGATTTATGAATTAGTGTTGAAAGCACAGGAGGAAGCGATGAAAATATGCAAACCCGGCATATCCCGTTCACAACTCACGGAAGTTTGTCGCGAGGTAATTAATAAAGGACTTGCTGACCTTGGAATTATCAAATCAATAACAGAAAAGCATTTGTACTTTCCACATAGCGTGTGCCATCACATTGGGCTTAATGTGCATGATCAGGGTGGACTCATGCTGGAAGAGAATAATATGGTTGTTATTGAGCCCGGTATTTATATTCCTGACAATGTGAATTGTGATAAAAAATGGTGGGGCATTGCCGTCCGTATTGAAGATGATTATTTGATTACGAAAGATGGCTATGAGCTTTTGTCTGGGTCAGCACCGCGTACGGTGAAAGAAATTGAGGCGATGATGAAATTACCGAGCGCCCTCGATGATTTTATACTGCCTGATTTGGAGAAGGAAGACTAAACTCTAGACGATACAAAACCCGGAAGTAGTGAAGGAACTCCGAAAACCAAATGAGAAATCCGGTTAAGCGGTTCGCATTTCTTTAAATCTTCGCAGCATCGCCATGGTGAATCCGATCAGAAGTACGATCGTCCCAATCCAAAGTATATTGATGTAAGGCTTTTCCATAGCTTTGATAATCACCCAGTCTTTTTGACGGGCATTGAGGGCAAGTGAAAATTCGCTGCTTTCTGGATGAATATTCATTAGCGTTACTTTGATTCCTAAATCGTTTACTTCAGAGGCAATTCTGCCGACCTCAGCCCTATCTTTAATAAGAAAAATAGGCTCCGCGTAGTAGGTATCGCGTTCTCCTTCTACTTTGATTCTTGCCTGTACAGCCACATCATCACCTACCAACTCGAGCCCAGCCAGTTGATCGAGACGCTTGACTTCTTCCAATACCGCTACATAATCGTTGATGTAAAATTTTTGACCAATGGTTACCCGAACTTCCTCTGTTTTTCCCCAATCTATTTCGGCATTAGCATCCATGGGCGCGGATACATGGGTATACAAATCACTTGATAAATTGCGTTTGATGTCCGGTGAGGCGAGGAAGCCGCCCATCGCAGGATTGATCTGAACTCTCGGAAAAAGAGAAGCAGCTACTTTTTCACCTTTCCGTAATTCTATTTCGTAGAATGTGTTTTCAGGGTATATTTCAAATGTATCCTTTGCATTATACAATTTGTTACCGCGGAATAGTATTTCCTTTTTGGCTACGACTTTATATGGATCTGCTGTCGGCTCGATATCATTTTTCTTTATATAACCTGATTTATGTCTTGGCTCTACTCGCTCTCCTAAAAATTCAATATCATAACCTCCCATAGTACGGGGCTCATGTAAAAACAATAGAAGATTATCGCGATTGAATTCAGTTCCCATTTCCTTGATGTAAATGAGTCCGGTATTATTCAGCGACACAACTCGTGAATACCCTGCTGAGAACATGATTCCGATGAGTACCATGCCAATTCCGATATGGGCAACGGCTCCCCCCGAAAGTCTTGGATTTACTTTCAATACAGCTTGGAGAACCTTACTATTTGAAATGATAATAAAGACTCCCGCAAAAGTAAGAGCAAGATAAGCAGGCTGGTAAACCTGTGTGAGCGCAATGATCAGTGCAAAAATAATTAAGGTGATAAGGGTTGGCATGATTAATTCTTTCTTCACCTTTTCTTTATCCATTTTTCCCCACCAGAAAAATTGCCCTATTCCCGATAGGCAAGCAATCGCCACGGCAAACCACAATTGAAATTTTGAGTAGAACTGAATTTGATTGGCCGGAGGAGCAAGATTTGAGACACCACCAAAGATTTCAATGATTTTGTTATAGACCGGAATTGAAGTAGGAATGAGTACTTGAAATCCCATAAGACATAATGTAGTTGCCCCTAAGAAAATCCAAAACTCTTTTGAGTAAGTTGATACTTCTTTTTCAGTTGAGGGAATTTCCTTCCACCGGACCGCCATTAAGACAATTGCTGCGATCATAAAGAACAGCATGTAAATTAATAACTGACCGGAGAGACCCAAGTCAGTAAATGAATGAACGGAGGCATCTCCCAATATGCCACTGCGGGTAAGAAATGTTGAGTAAAGAATGAGTAAAAAAACAGCGACTACAAGAATCATGGAGCTCTTCAAAGCCGTTTCGCTATTCTTATACGTGATCATGGTGTGAATGGAAGCGATCATGATCAACCATGGCACGTACACTGCATTTTCAACAGGATCCCAGTTCCAGTAGCCACCAAAATTAAGAGTCTCATACGCCCAATAACCACCCATGAGAATGCCTAATCCAAGGATAGCACCACCAAGAAGTGCCCAGGGCAATGCAGGTTTTATCCACTCGCTGTATTTCTTTTGCCATAAACCGGCCATGCAAAAAGCAAAAGGAACAAGCGTTAGTGCGAACCCCAGAAACAATGTAGGAGGGTGGATCACCATCCAATAATTCTGCAATAGTGGATTGAGTCCGTTTCCGTCTTTAGGAATGAAGTCGGGTTGAAGTTTAAAGATAGGATCATCCATCGCATCGCGGAGCAGAATAAAAGGTGAGCTTCCCAATTTCAACTCTAAAACGGGAATGACAATCCCCAGAATCATAGAAGCAATAAAAGCCTGGACCAAGGCGAAGATGACCATCACAGGAGCTTCCCACTCGCGCTGTGTGCGAATGAGAATTAATCCCAACACCGCCTGCCAGAACATCCACAGCAAAAAACTTCCCTCCTGACCTTCCCAAAAACAAGAGACCATATATTGGCCTGGCAAATGGAGAGACGAATGCGCATAGGCATAATGGTATTCAAAATAATGCTGGTAGATGATAATGAAGAGGCTCGCGACAATTCCAACAACCGCTACTGAGTGGAGGTAGAAAATAACGCGGGCATTTTGAAGCAACGCAAATTTTTTGACGAGATTAATTTCATTGTGAGCCCGAACGTAAGCAAATGCGGCCACTAAAGAAGTGACAAAAGAAGTGATAACAAATATGTGACCTAAGTCGCCAATGAGGTAATGAAGCATTTTAGGATTTTAGATTTGCGATTTTAGATTTTCTGCTGTTGATTCTAAAATCAATTTCTCTCTCCGGAAATTAAACACCTGCATTCAGTTTCTGTTCCTGATATTTGGAAGGGCATTTCAATAAAATCTTACTCGCCAAAAAAGCATCGCCTTGATAACTTCCAATCACTACGATCTTTTCAGATCGGGCAAAGTCTGGAGGTATTGGCTCGTTGTAATACACTTTCTGTTCCTTATGATTGTCATCCAATAGAATAAAAGAAAAAGAAAGCATATCGGGGCTTTTTTCAAGACCAAGTACATTTCCCTGATCATCCTTTTTCAATTCCCCCACGACATGGATGCTGGTTGTATTACCATTGGAAGCCATTTGGTAGGCCTGATCAAAATTTACGTAAGTGCTGGCATCTCCGGCCGTGGCAATAATAATACCGATGGCCGCTGCAATGACAACGATGGCGATGATATGTGATTTCTTCATTTCTTTAGGTTTTACGACTTGCAGCTACTGAAAGTAAACTACTTTAAGAGCTTCAAAGTTACGTCAAAATTGGAGAAATAAGGGCAGCTAAAAGCTGATGAAAATCAGAGGATCAATCTTTTTTTTCAGGAAGTCTTTTCTCCAGACGAGAGATTTTTCTATCCATAAAGACCAGAAAACCAACAATGCCTACAAGGATGACGACCAAGATAGAAACCACCACGTAGATTTTTCCATTGGAACGCATAGTATCGGCCATTTCCGCCTCTTGTAGGGCAAAAAGGGTTTCGGAGATCAGCAATAATCCAAAAACGAGCAGCCTATTAATTGTTTTTTTCATCTTCTAATTCAACAATATGTTCATCTATTTTTTTCATTCTGACTTGCAAGATAGAAATCCATGCACCTAACAAAATCCAACCGATACAAGCGGGATAAAAGACCATTCGCATTTGGCTGTCGAGGTCGTACATATTGAAACCTGGATTCCCTCCACTACCCGGATGCATGGAGCTTGTCATTCGTGGAATAATGAAGATCAACGGGATCATCACAGCAAAAGCAAAGATGTTATAGACCGCGCTGAGCCGCGCTCGCTGTTCCTGATTTTCAATCGATCCTCTTAAAACGAAATAAGCAAAGTAAACCAGCAGCGCAATGGCAGCTCCGTTTTGTTTTGGGTCGCCATGCCACGGAGAACCCCAGGTATAGTTGGCCCAGATCATTCCGGTAATGATGCCCAAGAGACCAAACAAAAGACCTGTATTAGCAAAAGACACGGCATTATTATCGTAAGCCACTGAAGGCCTTCTCAAATATTTTATAGAGTAAATCGTAGACACCAAAAACATGACGACCATTCCAAACCACATCGGAACATGAAAATAGAGGGAGCGGATAGTCTCATTGACGATATTCAGACGAGGGACCTGAAATAAGAAACCACCTACGATGGTATAGATCAATAGTGCGACAGCAACGATTTTCCACCAGTTATTTTTCACAATGCTATTTAAATGATCATCTAGCTGCGCCAAATATACGGGAAGAGCAGATAGGAGGTAGCGGTGACAAGGCAATTTATAGCCAAAAGCGTCAGAATTTCATCCCAGCTAACGGAGCGATCAAGGCCGTCAATACAGTTTTTAGTGATTTTGATGGCCATCAACAGAATGGAGATAACAATGGGAAAACTGAGTACCGCCATTAGAATATTGCTGTTGTTTGCTTTGGCAGCAATACCGGAGAGTAAGGTGAGCGAAGCAGCAAAGCCAAAAGAAGTAACCACGATGACTAACAGGAAAAGTGCTACATCCGCCATCGGATTTCCAAGGAAGAGAATGAAAAGAACAAATCCGGTAAGGGATAAGAGCGAACAGAGAGAAAAATTATAAACGATTTTAGAAAGGATGATAGAAATGGGATTGGCTATCGAGTACTCATAGATCGTGAGCCCTCGTTTCTCACCGATAAAACTCTTGGCAATGGTATTGATGGCGGTGAATAAAATAGTAATCCAAAAGAGTGCGCTCCAGACGAGAGGAGTTACTAAATTTTGTTTGAGGCTAAAGGTGAGATAACAAATAAAGGCCGTGCTAAAAAGATAAAGAACGAGTCCGGAGATAACCGACTTTCGTCTTAGCTCGAGAGTAAATTCTTTATGTAAAAGCCTGGCAAACAAGATTATTTTTTTTCTGCCTCTTCGGCCATTCGTACCACTTTGCGGATAGACTTAAAGGCTATTAGCATACCCACAAAGAAGAGACCTAAGGTTGCGCCTGCCGCTAGTGAGATGGCCTTGTTTGGACTAACGGGTTTATTAAATTTTGTGAAGCCTTGTACAATCTGGATGCTGTTAATAATTTCTAAATCATTCTGGTACTTTAGTTTCTCTTTATTGAGTTCTATGATTCTGACGTTAACAACAGTGGGGTCGAACATTACGTTACCCTTGTTGTTCTCGAAAAAATTACCTTCATATATTTTATTCTTAAAATTTTCTAAGGTGAGGATTTCTTTTTCAATTTTTTTTATTAATTCACGATTGAAATTCTTCTTTTGCTCAATGCGAACCTTTACAAATTCATTATTTTCTAAATAGTTAGCGATCCCCGTTTCAAGCTTATTCAATACTTCCTGATTCAGCACCTTTGCAGTAATCAGGAACCAACGTTTTTCGTCTTCCTTTTGACTCGGTTTTTCCTTTTGAGCGCTTTCAATTTTTATAGCAACTAAATTTTCAGATTCCTCTTTTGAAAGACTTAGTTTTTCGGAGATTAAGGTAAGGTTATTTTCTTTAAGTAGATCGTTCAAGTTCTCCCCTAGCTTGTCATTATAGGCGTCTGTAAGGATATCCGAAGTAACCATCATCTTACTTTCATACACCTTAGTGCCAAACATACCATACACGGAACCCAGCAAGGTTCCCGCAATAAAAAAGGAAAGGATTAGTGTAAAATTCTTCTTTGCCGTCCTGACGAGTTTCAGGAAGAGCTCCATCAAATCAATTTCGTCAGAAGAAGTCTTTGGTGTTTCCATATCAAAAAGCTGAATTTGTTCTTAATTTTGAGGCTCGAAATTACGACAAGTGGCCTCAGTATCAAAAAAAGCAAAGATTTTAGTAACCGGAGCAGCAGGCTTCATTGGGTTTCATTTGTCCAAAAGACTGCTAAAAGAAGGATTCGAAGTTGTAGGGTTGGATAACCTGAACGACTACTATGAAGTGGGTTTAAAAGAATCAAGGCTTGCCATTTTAAAAAACATTCAAAATTTCTCTTTTCATAAGATTGATCTCGGAGACAAACCTTCACTGGATAGTCTTTTTTCATCTCAGGGTTTTGATTACGTTGTCAACCTTGCGGCTCAGGCCGGTGTCCGGTATTCCATCACCAATCCTTATGCTTATCTGGAAAGTAACATCACCGGGTTTTTAAATATTCTGGAAGCCTGCCGTCACTATCCTGTCAAGCATCTAATTTATGCTTCATCGAGCTCGGTGTATGGGGCCAATCGTAAAATGCCTTTTTCAGTTCATGATAATGTAGATCACCCCCTTGCCCTCTATGCGGTAAGCAAAAAGAGTAATGAACTGATGGCGCATTCGTATTCCAACTTATATCAGATACCGACAACCGGTTTGAGATTCTTTACCGTGTATGGTCCTTATGGTCGTCCAGACATGGCTTTGTTTTTATTCACCAAAGCAATTCTTGAAGGCAAACCCATTGATGTCTTTAATCACGGTAAAATGAAACGTGACTTCACCTATGTGGAGGATATTGTGGAGGGTATCGTGAGATTGATTCCCCATATACCAAAGGGCAATCTGTCCTGGAGTGGAGAAAGCCCAGATCCCGCTTCGAGTTTTGCTCCTTACAAGATCTATAATATTGGTAATAGCAAGCCTGAGGAGCTTCTTCGCTTTATTGAAGTGCTTGAATCGAAGTTAGGCAGAAAAGCAGTTAAGAATTTTCTTCCTTTGCAGGATGGGGATGTGCCAGAGACGTATGCAGATGTTGATGATTTGATGAAAGATGTTGGCTTTAAGCCGGCCACATCGATTGAAACGGGCATTGAGCAGTTTGTGAATTGGTATCTTGAATATTATAAGATTAGTAAGTAATGGAAAGAATAGGAATTATTGGTCTTGGTTATGTAGGACTTCCTCTCGCTGTGGAATTCGGGAAAATTCTTGAGGTAGTTGGATTTGATATTAATCAATCGAGAATTGATGAACTTAAAAAGGGAATTGACAGGACCTTGGAAGTGGATAAAGATGAACTTTCTTTTTCCAAATCGCTTTCATTCACGACTAATCCGGAGGACTTAAAAAAAGTAAACTATTTTATTGTTACAGTACCCACTCCGGTTGATGAATACAAGACTCCCGACCTCACCCCCTTAATTAAAGCAAGCGAAACAGTGGGCAAGGTTTTAAAGAAGGGTGACATTGTCATTTATGAATCAACCGTTTATCCCGGATGTACTGAAGAAGATTGTGTTCCCGTCCTGGAGAAATTTAGTGGATTGAAATTCAATGTGGATTTCTTCTGCGGCTACTCTCCTGAGCGCATCAATCCCGGGGATAAACAGCACCGCCTACCCAACATCAAGAAAGTGACAAGTGGCAGCACACCGGAAATTGCCGAGAAAGTAGACCAACTTTATAAGAAGATTATTAAAGCAGGCACGCACAAAGCGTCAAGCCTCAAAGTAGCCGAGGCTGCTAAAGTGATCGAGAATGCCCAGCGTGACATCAACATAGCGTTTGTCAATGAACTTTCATTGATTTTTGAACGAATGGGGATTGACACCCATGAGGTGTTGAATGCAGCAGGTACAAAATGGAATTTTCTCCCATATAAGCCAGGCTTGGTCGGTGGTCATTGTATTGGCGTTGATCCATATTACCTGACTTACAAGGCAGATAGTCTTGGCTATCATCCTCAGGTTATTTTGGCCGGAAGAAGAATCAATGACAATATGGGAGTTCACATTGCCAATCGTGTGATCAAGCTCATGACCCAAAATAATCTGGCCGTTAATAAGTCCAAAATATTAGTTCTTGGAATTACGTTTAAAGAAAACTGCCCGGACATCCGCAATAGTAAGGCCATTGATGTTATTCGTGAATTACAAAGTTTTGGGACTGATGTTGAAGTATATGACCCGCATGCAGATGCTGAGGAAGTAAAGCATGAGTATGGACTTTCATTAACAACAGCATTAAATAGAAAATATGCTGCCATCGTTTTGGCGGTCAGCCATGATGAATTCAAAAAGCTCGATTGGAGCTCGATTAAAAATGAGAATACAATCATATATGATGTTAAAGGTTTCCTTGACAAGGATTTTGTAACTGCTCGTTTATAAGTTCAAATGAAGAATTCAGATCATGTTTTAATCACTGGAGGTGCCGGCTACATCGGCTCGCATACTGTTGTTGAATTGGTTAAGGCAGGTTACAGGGTAACCGTTATTGACAATCTGGAGCGTAGCGATTATAAAATTATAAAAGGAGTTGAAGCTATAACCAAGACCGAAATTGATTTTCACAAAATTGACTGTCTGGATAATTCAGCTCTTGACGATTTATTCTCTAAGAATAAATTTTCATCGGTTATTCACTTTGCAGCTTTTAAATCAGTGAATGAGTCGGTAACTAATCCCATTGCGTATTACAAAAATAATATTGGTTCGCTCATCGCGATGCTGGAAGTGATGAAAAAACATCAGGTAAGTGACCTCATCTTTTCATCTTCATGTACTGTGTATGGGCAGCCTGATCAGATTCCGGTGGATGAATCAGCACCCTTTAAGCGGGCTGAATCTTCTTATGGTGCTTCCAAGCAACTCTGTGAAAGAATTTTAGAGGATGCAGCCACGGTTGGATTTAGGGTCGTGTCTCTGCGTTACTTTAATCCTATTGGAGCACACCCCAGTGCATTAATTGGCGAACTTCCGCTTGAAGTGCCTAACAACCTCGTTCCGTTTGTAACTCAAACTGCAGCCAGGGTTAGAGAGAAACTCACGGTTTTTGGTAATGATTATAATACTCCCGATGGATCTTGCCTTCGTGATTTTATCCATGTAGTCGATGTGGCCGATGCACATGTGAAAGCAATCCAATACCTAAATAAACAAAAGGAGAATAAATTCTTTGAAGCGTTTAACCTGGGTACAGGTGAAGGTGTTTCTGTGTTAGCATTAGTTCAAAAGTTCATTGCCGTTACCGGAATAAAATTGCCTTACACCATTGGCCCACGCAGACCAGGAGATATTGAAAAAGTTTTTGCTGATCCTGACAAAATCAATAAAGCTTTTGGGTGGAAGGCAAAATATGATTTAGGAGAATCGTTGCTGCATGCCTGGAATTGGGAAAAAAAATTGAGAAATATATAGTATTGCCTCTATGGAAAAAATCCAGATGGTGGACTTGCGTTCTCAGTATCTTCGAATCAAGGAGGAGATTGATTTAGCGATCCAAGTGGTCATTGATTCAACAAGTTTTATTCAGGGCAAAGAAGTTTCTGAATTTTCGAATGCGCTGTCGAAATACATCGGAGGAGCATCAGTTATACCCTGCGCCAATGGAACAGATGCTTTGCAGATTGCCATGATGGCGCTGAATTGCAAACAAGGACAAGAGATTATCCTGCCCGTTCATACTTATGTAGCCACCGCAGAAGTAATAGCGCTTCTGGGCTTAACGCCTGTTTTTGTTGAAGTAGATGAGAAGACTTTTAATATTGATGTCAATAAGTTGGAGGAGAAAATCACTCCAAAAACATTTGCCATTGTTCCAGTTCATTTATACGGTCAATGTGCAGACATGGAGCCAATCCTAGAGCTCGCAAAAAAACACAAGGTTCATGTGATTGAAGATGCAGCCCAGGCATTGGGAGCTACTTATACTTTTTCTGATGGAAAAAAGAGGAGAGCAGGTACAATGGGTACAGTGGGGTGTACTTCTTTTTTCCCCTCCAAGAACTTAGGTTGCTTTGGCGATGGTGGTGCCATCTTTACTAAGGATGCAGTATTGGCGGAAAGAATAAAGATGATCGCCAACCATGGACAAAGAATTAAGTATCATCATGATGTCATCGGCATTAATAGTAGGCTGGACACTTTACAGGCCGCTATCTTGCAGGTTAAACTGAAGTATTTGGATGAGTATGAAAAGAGAAGGAATGAAGCTGCTGCTTTTTATGATGAACATCTATCTTTACTTTCTTTTCTTGAAATACCGTTTCGATCCTCGTACTCCACGCATGTATTTCATCAGTATACCATCAAAACAAAAGGCATAGATCGTGATCAATTTAAAACTTACCTGGAAAGCAAAGGCATTCCAAGCATGATCTATTATCCTGTACCACTCCATTTACAAAAAGCATACAGTAGACCTGAATACCCTGAAGGATTATTTAAAATCACAGAGCAACTCTCTAAAACAGTTCTCTCATTGCCGATTCATACTGAGATGACGCAGGAACAATTGTCATACATTTGTACAACGATTAAAGCATATAATTCTAATGCCTGAGACGAAACACTATTTTGCGCATGAGACGGCTATAATCGATGACGATTGCGAGATTGGTGTGGGTACAAAAATCTGGCATTTTTCTCACATCATGCCCGGCTGTAAGATTGGTAAGAACTGCAACATTGGTCAGAATGTAGTGATCTCCCCTCTGGTGGTATTGGGGAGGAATGTTAAAGTCCAGAATAATGTTTCTATTTATACTGGTGTAATCTGCGAAGACGATGTGTTTTTGGGACCCTCCATGGTATTCACGAATGTGATTAATCCCCGCAGTGCTATTAATAGAAAAAATGAATATGCGAAAACCGTGGTAAAGCACGGAGCATCTATTGGCGCCAATGCGACTATCATCTGTGGAAACGATATTGGAAGATTTGCCTTTATTGGTGCCGGTGCTGTGGTGACGAAGAATGTTCCTGACTATGCGCTGGTGATTGGGAATCCTGCAAAACAAACAGGTTGGATGAGTGAGTATGGGCACAAACTTAGTTTTGATAAAAATGGATTAGCAACCTGCCCTGAGAGTCAGGAAAAATATCAATTGAAAGAAGGAAGAGTTATCAAGCTTTAACATGAAGAATTTTGCATTAATCGGAGCAGCCGGTTTCATTGCTCCAAGACATTTGAAAGCCATCAAAGACACGGGTAACAATCTGGTGGCGGCCATGGATAAATTTGACAGCGTGGGTATTATTGACAGTTATTTTCCACATGCTGATTTCTTCACCGAGTTTGAGCGCTTCGACAGGCATATTGATAAACTGAAAAGACAAGGTAAGCGTGTGGATTATGTGAGCATCTGTTCTCCCAATTACCTGCATGACTCTCATATTCGTTTTGCCTTGCGTCAACATGCCGATGCGATCTGTGAAAAACCTTTAGTGCTCAATCCCTGGAATGTGGATGCTCTTGAAGAAATCGAAAAAGAGACGGGAAAGAAAATTTATACTATTCTACAACTTCGACTTCATCCTGCCATTATAAAATTGAGAGAAGAAGTTTTGGCAAATCCTGACAAAAAATTTGAGGTGGATCTTACCTACATCACTTCGAGAGGTAAATGGTATTATCATAGTTGGAAGGGAGAGGAGTCTAAGTCGGGGGGCATTGCTACGAATATTGGCATTCATTTTTTTGATATGTTACTCTGGATTTTTGGTGATCTCAAAAAAGTAGAAATGGAGAAGCAGGATGTTGACCATGCTGCAGGAGTTTTGGAATTATCCAGGGCTCGTATTAAATGGTTCTTGAGTATCAATGAAGATCATTTGCCTGCCACTGTTAAAAAAGAAGGAAAGCGCACGCATCGGTCATTAAAGATGGATGGAAAAGAAATTGAGTTTAGTGATGGCTTCACTGATTTGCATACGATAAGCTATCAGGAAATTCTAAAAGACAACGGTTTTGGGTTGACCGAGGCAAGACCCTCCATTGAATTGGCCCATAAAATACGAGGATTTAAGCGCGGATAATTTCCGTTCCTCTTTTCGTACATTTGCCCCAAATTAGATTGAAATGAAGGGAATTATCCTTGCAGGCGGCTCTGGTACACGACTTTATCCTTTGACAAAGTCTATTTCCAAGCAGCTTTTACCGATCTATGATAAGCCGATGATTTATTATCCCTTGTCAGTTTTGATGCTGGCTAATATCAGGGAAATTTTGATCATCTCAACGCCTCAGGATCTTCCCCTGTTTCAAAATTTACTGGGTGACGGATCTTCCATTGGTCTTACGTTGGAGTATCGGGTTCAACCATCTCCTGATGGACTGGCACAAGCATTTTTAATCGGAGAAACTTTTCTGGACAGAGAAAGTGCCTGCCTTGTCTTAGGTGACAATATTTTTTATGGCTATGGATTATCAGGACTTCTGGAGGAGGCGAATAAAATAAAAAAGGGAGCAACTGTTTTTGGCTACTATGTGAATGATCCGGAACGCTATGGAGTTGTAGAGTTTGACGAGGATGATCGCGTCATCTCCATTGAAGAAAAACCGAAGATACCAAAATCAAATTATGCAGTGACGGGTTTATATTTCTATGATAACTCCGTAGTTGAAAAAGCAAAAAGCATTAAGCCCTCATCAAGAGGAGAATTGGAGATAACAGATCTCAACAAACTTTATCTGCGAGAAAAGACCCTAACTGTTAAGCTACTGGGTCGGGGAATGGCATGGTTGGATACCGGCACACACCAATCTATGCTGCAAGCTTCTAATTTTGTTGAATCCATAGAGGAACGGCAAGGACTGAAGGTAGCTTGCCTTGAAGAGATTGCTTTTCGCAAGGGATATATAAGTAAAGATCAATTGACAGAATTGGCTAAACCCTTGGCCAAAAATCAATATGGACAGTATTTGATAAAATTATTAAGTGAGAAAATCAGAAAACAATCTCTGGAATGACCGTTGCTAAAACCGGTTTTGACGACCTTCTTATTATTGAACCTGAGGTGTTGGGAGATGAGCGTGGATATTTTATAGAGTCTTATAATTATAAAACCTTTTCTAAGAAGGGGATTACTGCTCAATTTGTTCAGGATAATCAATCAAAATCAAAGAAAGGTGTTTTGAGGGGTTTACATTATCAGAATGCTCCTTATGCACAATCCAAATTGATGAGAGTGTTAGCGGGTTCCATTATGGACTTTGTACTCGATTTAAGAAAAGATAAATCAACATTTGGCAAAATCTTTCCCTTGGAGCTTACAGCGGAAAATAAAAAGCAATTATTTGTTCCGAAAGGATTTGCTCATGGCTTTCTCGTTCTTAGCGACTTTGCGGAAGTTTTGTATAAAACCGATGAGTTTTATAATAAAGAAGCTGAAGGAGGAGTGAATTTTTTTGACCCTTCGCTTGAAATGAACCTTGGAAATAAGGAAGGGTTGGTACTTTCAGAGAAGGATAAAAATCTACCCTTGTTGAATAATGCAAAATTCAATTTTTAGGAAATGAAAACGATTTTGGTAACAGGCGGGGCAGGATTTATAGGGTCAAATTTTATACCCTACTTTCTGGACAAGTATGCTGACTATACGATCGTGAACCTTGATGTGCTTACCTATGCAGGAAACCTGGATAACCTGAAAGAACTAGTAGGAAATAGCCGGCATGTTTTTGTGAAAGGAGATATTTGCGATCGCTTCTTGGTGGATTCATTGTTTAGTAAGTACAATTTTAACGGAGTGATTCACTTTGCCGCAGAATCACATGTAGACAATTCAATTGCAGGCCCCGAGGCTTTTATTAAAACCAATATCAACGGGACATTCACCGTATTAGATGTTGCCAGAAAACATTGGATGAATGCACCGTTTGAGATAAAACCAGTATGTGAGAAGAATCGGTTTTTGCATATTTCAACGGATGAGGTGTATGGTAGCCTTGGACCGGAGGGGTATTTTACGGAAACCACACCCTACGCACCCAATAGTCCCTACTCCGCCTCAAAAGCCAGCAGCGATTTATTGGTAAGAAGTTATTTCCATACCTACGGTCTTAACGTGGTAACCACCAATTGTTCGAATAACTATGGCCCCAAACAACATAGTGAAAAGTTAATTCCAACGATAATAAGAAAGGCCATTGCAGGGCAACCTATACCCATTTATGGGGATGGAATGAATGTGCGTGACTGGGTTTATGTGCTGGATCATGCAAAAGGGGTTGATGTTGCTTTTCACAATGGAGTTGCTGGTGAAACCTACAATATTGGTGGGCAAAACGAACGCACCAACAACCAGATTGTTAATGTAATTTGTGAAATACTGGATGAGAAAAAGCCTAGTTCAGATGGCAAGTCTTATAAAGAACAAATAACCTTTGTGAAGGATAGGGCAGGGCACGATAAACGTTATGCGATTGATGCTACAAAAATAGAAACACAACTGGGATGGAGGGCAAGTGAGAATTTTGAGAGTGGGATTTTGAAAACCATTGAGTGGTATCTTTATAATTGAATTATACGGTCGATTAATCATTAATTTGCGCTCATAGATTATTACGATGAAAAAAGCACTGATAACAGGTATAACTGGCCAGGACGGGGCGTACTTAGCAGAGTTATTGATCGCTAAGGGATATGAAGTTCATGGCATCAAAAGAAGGAGTTCCCTGTTTAATACAGATAGAATTGATCATCTCTATCAAGATCCTCATGAGCATAATGTGAAGCTAAAACTTCACCATGGAGATTTATCCGATACGGGAAATTTAATTCGAATCGTACAGGAGGTTCAGCCAGATGAAATTTATAATCTGGGCGCGATGTCTCATGTGAAAGTAAGTTTTGATACACCTGAATATACAGCGGACGTGGATGGAGTTGGAACACTTCGTTTATTGGAGGCAATCCGGATTCTTGGGCTAGAGAAGAAGACGAGATTTTATCAGGCTTCTACCTCCGAGCTTTACGGACTTGTTCAGGAAGTTCCTCAGAGTGAGAAAACCCCCTTTTATCCAAGATCTCCTTATGCCGTAGCCAAGTTGTACAGTTACTGGATTACTGTTAATTACCGTGAAGCGTATAATTTGTATGCCTGTAATGGCATTTTATTTAATCATGAATCTCCTCTTCGTGGAGAAACATTTGTAACCCGAAAGATTACGCGTGCTGCCTGCCGAATTGCTTTGGGCTTGCAGCAAACGATGTTTATGGGGAATATTGATGCAAAGCGCGATTGGGGTCATGCCAAGGATTATGTAGAGGCGATGTGGTTGATGTTGCAGCAAAATACTCCCGAAGATTTTGTAATAGCCACAGGCATTACTACCACCGTAAGAGAGTTTATCATCAAAGCATTTAAGGAACTTGGCATTACACTAAAGTTTTCAGGAGAAGGCCTAAACGAAATAGCTGTGGTAACAAGCTCTGTGAACTCTGATTTTTTATTGAAAGTGGGGCAGGAAGTGGTTAAAATTGACCCGAAGTATTTTCGTCCAACTGAAGTTGAATTGCTTATTGGAGATCCCTCCAAAGCAAAGTCGAAATTAGGATGGAAGCCAAAATATGATTTAGATGCCTTGGTGAAAGAAATGGTAGCCAGCGATTTGGAATTGTTCAAAAGAGATCATTACCTGAAAGAAGGCGGCCACAAGATTTTCCAGTATCACGAGTAATGGAGAAATCATCTAAAATTTTTGTTGCAGGGCATAGGGGTATGGTGGGTTCTGCGATTGTAAGGAAACTGCAATCTGAAGGTTATAACAATTTGGTTTTACGAACTTCATCGGAACTTGACCTAAGGAATCAGAGTCAGGTTGAAATTTTTTTTGCTACTGAAAAGCCAGAATACGTTTTTCTGGCGGCTGCTAAGGTTGGTGGCATAATGGCGAATAATACTTATCGGGCAGATTTTCTTTATGAAAATCTGATGATCGAGAGCAATGTGATCCATCAGAGCTACGTTCACAAAGTGAAGAAGCTACTGTTCTTAGGTTCATCTTGCATTTATCCAAAAAATGCCCCTCAACCCTTAAAAGAAGAATATTTACTATCAGGATATTTGGAGGAGACGAATGAGCCGTATGCGATTGCGAAAATTGCCGGAATCAAACTGTGCGAAAATTATCGCAGGCAGTATGGGTGTGATTTTGTAAGTGCAATGCCTACAAATTTATATGGCCCAAATGACAATTATGATTTACAAAGCTCGCATGTGATGCCTGCACTCCTGAGAAAATTTCATGAAGGAAAAGTTAATAATCATGGAGAGGTAATGGTGTGGGGTTCTGGTAAGCCCTTTCGTGAGTTTTTGCATGTGGATGATATGGCTACTGCATGTTTTTTTCTTATGCAAAACTATAGTGATGAAGAATTTGTGAACGTGGGTAGTGGTGAAGAGATTTCGATAGTTGATCTTGTTGAATTCATAAAAACTACGGTCGGTTACAATGGTAGAGTCGTGTGGGACTCATCAAAGCCTGATGGCACACCTAGAAAATTAATGAATTCTTCAAAACTACTCAAAATGGGTTGGAAGCCTCGAATTTCTTTAATAGAAGGGCTTAGCATGGAATTTCAAAGACAGTTTGTTAATTCGAATGCTCCAGGCTAAGTTTTTTTAGAAAGAGTAAGTATCAAGTAAAAATGACAGCACCAATTGCGCTCTTCGTATACAACCGTCTGTTTCATACCATGTGTACGATTAATGCACTAGCCAATAACTTATACGCAAAGGATTCTGAGCTCATTATTTTTTCAGATGGACCAAAAACAGAATCTTATAAAGAACACGTTGCAGAAGTGAGGAACTTCATCCGTACGATCCATTCGTTCAAAAGTGTTCGAATCGTAGAAAGCGAAGTTAATAAGGGACTGGCTAAATCTATCATCGAAGGAGTAACGGAAGTTTTGGAATCAAGTGAAACCATAATCGTACTGGAAGATGATCTGATTACATCGCCCGAATTCCTTCAGTATATGAACGAGGGTTTATTATCCAACTATTACTGATAGCGAAATTAACATCTTACTAAACTGAGTAAGTAAAGGCGCTGAAATCCTACTTTGAAATATTGAAACTAATTGGCAATGAGTTGAACCTCCCTTGTCAAGTATTGCGTGAATGGTTTGCGTTAGTTGTAGGCAGTGTATTCTAGTTGGACTAGCTTTTAAGCGCATCAAAGAGGATGCTCTTAAAATTGATCTCAAACTGTTCAAAGGTATAATTTTCTTCAAATTTTGCCCGGGAGGCAGCACCCAATCGCTCTCTCAAATGTTTGTCCTTTATGAGCGTGGAAATCCTAGCGGCAAGTTCTGAGGGACTATTCTTGTTTACAATAAATCCGGTCTTCCCATCATCAATAATTTCACTGATAGCCCCTTCCGAAGTAGACACAACGGGCAGTCTCCACCGCATAGCATCCAATATAATTAGCGGAAAGCACTCCATTGGGTAAAAGGTAGGTAGACAGAAGATGTCACTGTGAGATAAAACTTTATTTTTGTCGCTGCCGTATCGTGGCCCGAGGAATTTAACAATCCTTTCTAATTTCCGCTCCTTTACAAATGAATCAAATTCTTCAGGCTGTATGTCATACCACGTGCCAATGAAATTGCAGTTAAATAGCAGTCCCTGACTTGCAAGTATCGCACATGCTTCGACTAGATCAAATACACCTTTTGTTCGAAGCATATGTGCGAGAAATAAAATGGTGGGAGTAGATGTTGGCTTAGGACCAAAATTTACATCAATATCGGTATCCCGCTCGCCATACGGACAATAATACACGCGCTCTTCTTCAACATGCTCACGAACATCGTAGAATAATTTCTTTGAAGAAAGGATTATGCGAACGTTCTTGAAATAAAGCCGTAGCAGAAGCGATGGCACGTACTTATTTGTGGAAATTCCTTTGTCATGGAATTGGTAAACAACTCGTCTACACATCGCTTTAGCGATAATGCAGATTCCAAAGTCTTTGTAAAACGGAAAGAAACCAGACGAACAAGGCGTAATATAGACCAAGTTGAAACGATTTGTAGCTAGTTTCACGATCACTTTGCCATAGAGTGCTACCAGATTAATCAGCTGAAATATGAATCCTTTATGGTTAATAGACTTTGTTGAAATTCTGACGAAGGTGCAGTCAAGATCTGAATTGATGATCCCGCTATTTTGAATATTTAATCCAGTGAGCGAAGCTCCATGAATCGGAGGAGGAAGTTGAAGGATTAAAAGAACTTTAGGTTTAGTGCTCATAGTAAGTTAA
>JANMYO010000011.1:0-11011 GCA_031382175.1 Bacteroidia bacterium
GGGCCCATCCTTCAGAACTTCCGTTAATAAAAATAAATGACGTTGTAGCCCACTCTTTACTTTCGTTCTCTTTGGGTTGATCCAGTTTAGTACGCCAATAATAGACCACTGAATCTTGCGTGAGGAGGCTGATCGTATGGCCTGCCAAAATCTTTCCGTTTACAATTTGCTTCTTTAAAAAAACACTATTAAAAGTCGCGGCCGTATCTATTTCAATCTGGAATGCTCTCACATCAGATAACGGGTCAGTAGCTTGAAATACTAAGTTGATCGTTGGTGAGGATACAATTCCGAACGGTGTTGGAAATAAATTCTTCGTTCCGTTTAAAGGAATAAAGGAATTTAAAGTTCCCGTGTTATTTAATTCGTTTAATTCCTTAATCTTATTAAGAGGGTCAATCGCTACTGCAAATTGATTATTACCAAAACCACCAGACGATAAATTTTTAATTTTGAAGACCAGGGTGTCATGAAAAAAAACATTGGCAAATGAAGAGTCATAAGTAATTTTAGAATTGTCATTTAAAGTCCGTACCACACGTATAGGCAATAATCCTATTTTTGCCGCCCCAAAATTCTTCACCATGATGTGAATGGCAAACGAATCGCTGAGTGCTGTTACCAGTTTTCCATCCAGCGATTGTAGTGTGATGGCTGTGTCGTTCGTTTCATAATCCGGAGTGGTTGTTCCAAACAATGTGGCTGCCGGATCGCCCAGCAAAACCATTTGCTGAACTTGTGTTACCGAAGAAATATTTGATCCGCTTGTCTCCAGGTAGCGCCTTGCTACTTCTTTTTGAACATCCCCTAATCCTTTTTTTATGAAAACAGAATCTGCAAGTCCAACCTGATAGAATAACTCAGTGTACTTCCGAAGATTTGAGGAGAAGCCAAAGGAGCTATTCGCCATAAACGCTCTTCCTCCTTTATTGGTTGCCAGCAGCCAATCTTCTGCGAAGTTGGTTTCGTTGGAGAAAAAATTTCCAACATTGCAACCATTGACCACAAAGACTGGATATTTTCCCGGATTGTCATATCCCAGTACAGGATCAGTAACATAACCAATGTCGATGTCCGTTGCATTGGAGGCAGCGTGACCAAAAAAAGTGACCAGGTTAAGGCCTTTGTTTACTTCTTCTGAAATATTGATCAACTCCACGGGGCTTGGGTCATATTTTCCAAACGTTTTAATACTTCCTCCCCAATGGTATCCTTCAGCAATAGTTTTGAAACCATCCATATATTGTCGAAACAGCGTCAACTCGAAAGGTTGAATTCCTCCACTTAAGTGAAGGCCTTCTTTTCGCCACAATTGATTTGAACTGGGAGCTTCAACTTCTTTTATCTTATTCAAATAGGCAGCAACCTGATCTGGTTTGGTGGCCGTCAATCTACCCGTTGGGAGGGCTGGTTCATAAGTGGTGCCATTCAATCCGGAAGAAAATGCCATGTCTGAACCGGGAACTCCTGCTGATGGCACCAGGTCTTTAAGTTCAGTTAACAATATATCTGCATTGCGGTGTGAGAATGCATCACGACCCTTACCTATTAAAAATAAATAGCGCGGAGAGCCACCGTTCACCATGAACTTTACAAATTCATAGATAGCAAGCGAGGATGTCTCACCATAATTAAATTGATTATAGAGTTGATCCATGGTAACCAGCAAAGTGTCATAACCACCACCCTCCGGTGAAGCCCGATAGGAGGCATATGCCTTTGCTACATTACTATATCCAGCAGCTGGCTTTAATAAAGATGAATGAGTGATGATGAGATAATCATGATTTGAAGGATTGATCTGACGAAATGAAACGGCTTTGATAGAAGGAGTAATCGTAGTATTACTTGCGTGCAGCGTTTTTGGAACTTGTGTGCCTGGAACTATAGCACTTAACACAGGGCCTGAAACTTGTGTGCCGATAATAGAAACATTATTAAAATCGGTGATGTCCCAAATTCTCAGGCCCGCACTTGGGTTATCAATCTCGATATAAGACTTATCTAAAATGTTAGCCTCCAAACGAACTACTTTCTCGGAGGCTCCTGAAAAATTAAAGTCCTGAGGAAAATTTACTTTTGCATAAGAAGCGCTGAACTGGAAACGATTTGTACCACTGCCAACGGCTCGCACACGCACTACCATTCTACCGTCAGAACCAATGTCACTCCAATTGATGGGTAACGAAATCATGGGTGTTTCAAATCCAAAAAAATCCTGACTTTGGATCAATCGTAAAGACCCTGTGTTAGGGCCAACATAAATTTCTGAAGAGTGTGCGATATTGTCTCTGCCTACCAATACTATTTCCAATTGTGGCAGGCCTGCACTTTGCACTTGATTGGTTACCTGATCCAAAACATAGTCTAACGACTGCCCTTGTTTGAGCGCAATCCCTGTCCAACCTTCACCCTGATCAAATTGAGAATACTGCAAAAAATCGCTCTGTGTAAAACCACCTGAATACTGGTCAGTAAATACACTCAACTTCTCCTGATTGTGAAATGTCTCCTTGGGAATGTTAGAAACATTCACCTCTGAAAAAACAGACATGCGTTTACCAGGCGTTGTTAAATTCCAGGTAAGAAAATAAGCCGAAGTGTCCGAGTAAATATTGTAATAGGGATGTGGCTGAAGTGTAGATGGCTTGTATAACTTGGCATCAAGGGCTCCATTGTTCTTTTGACCAAAAAATTCAAGATAGTCAGTAGGGTTTAATAACGCATCAGCCTGACCCTGAACAAATATGGCTTGCTCCACACCACGATGAAAGAGTTGTATTCTTCGTGGATCGACAGAACCTACCGGAAAGCCTGCAGCTTGAAGATCGGCATAGGTAAGTTTGTAAATGCCGTCCTTTGCGGTTGGTATTTTATAATAAGACTGGCTGAAACTAATCCATTCATTCCCTACCTGAGCCTTCACAATGGCGCTATGAGTCAATGCTAAGAAAAGAACGCAACTGAAAATAATCGTATTCCTGATTTTCAACTCCCCATCTATTTTCGTTGATACTAAAATCCTAACTCGTTAAGGATAAACTCTATGTGCATAAAAAAGACCAGATTCTTTGACGGCCATTTGGGCTCAAAAATACGATAAAATACTGCCATTACTTAAGAATACAGGTTTCTGGCAAAAAGTAACATTCTCCCGACTTCAGCAGAAACTTTTGAAGTCCTACCTTGGGCATTTACTTTTAAAGCTGGATAACAGGAGACTAATTATGGACATCGAAAATATAAAGGGCACTAACTATTTCTCCGAATTAACCGGAGTGAGAGCCATTGCCGTTTATCTGGTTTATCTCCATCATACCAATCCATTCCATGCTGAGACGTTTGGTCCATTTTTGAATCGACTGGTTAAAGAGTTCCACATTGGCGTATCGATTTTTTTTGTCTTGAGTGGATTTCTTATTGCACTTAAGTACTTTGATCAATCCAATCAAAAGAACTGGTTTAAGAAATATATGCAGAATCGGATAGCACGAGTATATCCTATGTATTTTTTAATTACTACCGTGTCTTTTTTGGCATTGTTAATTCAAAATAAACAAGGTGAGCATTCACTCATGGTCTACCTGATGAATATTTCATTTTTACGAGGGTTTTTTGATGATCTGAAATTCACCTTAGTGGGGCAAGGTTGGAGCTTAACCGTGGAAGAGCTTTTCTATATCGCTGCCCCTCTCCTTTTTCTCTTGTTAAAAAAGCGCAAATGGTTCGTGCTCCTGCTTCCATTAAGTCTTATTCTCACGGGGTGTCTGTTGGTGGAAATATTCAACGGAATTGACTTCTATGGATTTTTTAGCAACTATTCATTTATGTTTATCTATACCTTCTTCGGAAGGTGCTTTGAATTCTTTTGTGGAATCGCGCTGGCGCTTTATTTTAAAGATCAAATCACCAAGGAAAAAAAGGGAAGTGAATTCACCTCTGTGGGGCTTGCCATCATGATTCTGCTCGTTGTAACCATGTCCTCCCTAGGGGCTCAAGGTCAATCTGGTATGCAGCATGTTTTCGGTATCGCTATTAACAATTTCCTTTTACCTGTTTCCATTGCTCTTTTCTTTTATGGTTTAATGCGGGAAAAGACATTACTAAAAAAGATACTTAGCTCTCCTTTGTTCATTACGATGGGAAAGGCCTCTTACACTTTCTACCTCATTCATGTTGGCTTCTTTTATATGCTAATCCATGACCACTTCACAACAAACTATGTGCTCATCTTCCTGGGCTTGAATCTGATTGCCCTGTTGCTCTGGTATTTCGTGGAAGAACCAGCCAACAAAGTAATCCGAAAGCTGTAATTATTCTTTTTTTGTTGCCAATTAATCCAAAAATCAACTTTTTGTAAAATTCTTTAATAGTACTTGGCTATACATAGTACTTTATCCGTATAACTGCAAGAAGGACTTAAATTGAGGAGATATGAATCTTGAAAACACGCAGGTGCAAATGAGGAAGGGGATTTTGGAGTATTGCATTCTTCATATTATTTCACGTGGAGAAGTGTATGCTTCGGATATGATTGATGAACTGACCGAAGCAAAGATGATTGTGGTGGAAGGAACGCTTTATCCTCTCCTAACACGCCTTAAAAATGCGGGCTTATTGGAATATAAGTGGGTGGAGTCTAAATCCGGGCCTCCGCGAAAATATTATACATTGACAAATGAGGGTACCAGTTTTCTGAATGGACTCACCGAGACCTGGAACTATCTTGTGCAATCAACTGAAATGATTACGAACAGATCAAAAGCTACTTTTTAACTATCCTTAACATCGTATTACTATCACTAGGTCTATGAAAAAGAACATCAGCATCAACATCAGCGGTATCATCTTTCATATTGAGGAAGACGGCTATGAAACCCTGCGGAAATACCTTGATTCCATCAATAAGTATTTCGGGGCTTTCGAGGACAGCAGTGAAATCCTTTCCGATATTGAAAGTAGGATTGCCGAAATCTTCCTTTCGAGATTGAACGAAGGAAAGCAAGTCATCACTTCTGAAGATGTACAATTTCTGATGACCACCATGGGTGGTGTCAATGACTTTAAAGCAGCCGAAGAACAGGAAACGGAAGCCAGTCAACCCCAATCGAATCAAAAGCAAAGCAATACATCGAGCTCAAGTCAAACCAATAGTAGTGCCTCCTCAAAGAAATTGTTTCGAGATAATAATCGCAAAATCTTAGGTGGGGTTTGTGCCGGGCTTGGACACTACTTTAATATTGATCCGGTCTGGCCCAGGTTACTCTTTGCCTTATTAGTGTTGGGTAGCTACGGAGGATTGTTTCTGGTCTATATTATTTTATGGATCGCACTTCCCGTTTCCACTGAACTGGAGGATGAATCTTCCGTAAAAAAAATGTATCGTAACTCCGATAGCAAAGTTATCGGTGGTGTGGCCAGTGGTGTAGCAGCATTTTTTGGAGTCGATGTGGTAATCATCAGGCTGCTGTTTGTAATCACAACTATTTTCTTCGGCACCGGATTGGTCATCTATATTGTACTCTGGATAGCACTGCCAGAAGCAAAAACAATCACCGAAAAAATGCAGATGCAAGGAGAGCCCGTTACGCTCTCCAACATTGAGTCAACAGTAAAAAAAGCCATTAATGAAAAAGATCAACCCGAAGAAAGTACGCTAACAAAAATCATCCTCTTCCCTTTTCGGCTTATTGCAACTATACTTAATGCCGTCATCAGGATACTTGGCCCTGTCTTTAAGCTTTCCATCGATGTACTACGGGTAGCCATAGGCATCGTTATCAGTCTTGTTGGATTTGTGATAGTGATTTCACTCGTCTTCTCATTCAGTGTACTATTAGGCCTGGTACATGTGCCACCCGGTTGGTGGAATATGCATATCGAGGGCTTAAGTCTTCCTTTAGAATCCATACGGCAAGCTTTTCCAACGTGGACTATCGTGTTCGCTTTCCTTACTGCATTTATCCCTGCTCTATTCATCATGCTGATTGGAAATTCCATTACAGCCAAGCGGATTGTTTTTAGACCGCTGGTAGGTTGGGCGCTTTTCGTACTCTTCTTCATTAGCGTTGCCTTCTTAAGTTTCACCATACCTCAGCTTGTTTATTCCTTTAAGCAAGAAGGAGAGCATAAGATTGAAAGACTATTTCCTCTCAACGGCAAGAAGGCGGTACTTAAATTAAATGAAACCGGGCTTGATGATTATCGTGTTGTTGACTTGTATATCAAAGGCTATGAAGGCAATGACATTAAATTGGTAGAGCGATTTGGTGCACAAGGATCGACAAAGATAGTGGCCAGAGAAAATGCTCAGCAAGTTGAATATAAGGTAGAACAAGTAGATAGCATTATCATATTTGATTCAAACATTCAATTTAAAAAAGACACAAAATTTAGATTCCAGCGACTCGATATGGACTTATATGTTCCCTATGGAATGCCCTTCGTAATAGATGAAGACTTGTGGAGCATTATCGAAAATTATAGAAACTACAATTCCAATGATGATGCCGAAACAAGCACATGGGTAGTTAACAAAGAAGGGAAATTGGAATGCGCCAGCTGCGCGGCTGAACGTGGTGAAACTTCAGGCTTAGGTGATGAAGATCAATTTGGGCTGCGTGATTTCAATGAGATAGACATGACGGGCGCTTTTGAGGTAGTCATTCGAAAAGGAGAAACCTTTTCCGTGAGGCTGGAGGGTGACGATGACCAAAAGAAAAAATATAGCCTTGATGTCAGTGGTGAAACCTTAGAGATTGATTACAAAAATCATCGCAAAAAATTCTGGAATCAAACCTTTAAGAAAGACGAGCTGGTCGAATTCATCATCACACTTCCGAGTTTGAGAAAATTGAACATTACGGGAGCCGGAAAAGTGAAAATCAGCGGCTTTGATGAAGAAGAAATGGAAATCAAATTGATCGGTGCCATGATAGGCGATGCCAACATTTCAGTTGACAAACTTTATTTTGATTGTACAGGCCCTGTTATCTTCGAGCTTGAAGGGGAAGGCGATTTTATGGAAGCTTCCGTAACAGGTCCATCGCAATTTAAAGCAAGCAACTATCCAGTCAATCATGGAATTATTGAAACTCGGGGGCTTGGCCAAGCCAGGGTGAATGTAAAAGAAACATTGGAGATTGATGATGACTTTACCAGTAAAGTACGTTATGAAGGAAACCCCCAGGTAATTAAGAGGGATTAAAGATTATTCAACACGACAAGAGTCACTATGCCATCTTATCGGTGGCATATTTTTTTGCAATTTTAGATATGCTCTTTTCCCAACAGAAATTGGTACATTGATATCAAGTAAAGCAGATATATAGCTCTATATGGATGTCCGAATAAAATTTCTTGGCGCTGCCAGAAGCGTGACAGGGTCAAAATATCAATTGGAACTCGATAACAAAAAGGTACTGATTGATTGCGGTTTATTTCAGGGCGTAAAAGAATTAAGACTTCGGAATTGGGATCATCTCCCGGTAAAACCTGTCGAGATCGATTTCATTATCATTACTCATGCTCATATCGATCACACCGGTTATTTACCACGCATACTCCGAGATGGTTTTCGCGGGAAAATAATTTGTACGCATGCGACAGAAGCGCTGATGAAGATCATGCTCAAAGATGCCGCCAAACTGCAAGAAGAAGAAGCCATCTTTGCTTTTAAGCGAGGTTATTCAAAGCATAAAAAACCAGAACCTCTTTTTACTGCAGAAGATGCTGAAGCAGTACTCGGCCTCGTAGAAAGCCATCCTTTAGAAAAAAAAATTGATATCTTCCCCTCGCTTTCGATCATCTTTCATAATGCAGGTCACATCCTTGGCTCTGCCTTCATTGAAGCAAGCGTCAAAGGCAATTCACAAGAAAAAACTATTGTCTTCTCAGGAGACCTGGGACGTTATGATGATCCTCTGATGTTTCCACCGACATCAATTGATCACACTGACGTACTTCTAATCGAATCTACCTATGGAGATCGTATAAATCCGATGCAAAAAATTGAAGATGACTTAACAAGTATTGTCCAGGAAACAAATAAAAATAATGGAGTAATTGTAATCCCCGCGTTTGCAGTAGGCCGAACCCAAAACCTGATTTACTATTTCCACAAACTCATGGAAAATAAATCGATCCCTACCCTTCCAATTTATATTGATAGTCCCATGGCTATTCGGGTAACGGACCTCTATGAGTCGTATCATGATATTAATAAAATTGAGGTCAAACACGAACTCGGTAAAAATATAAGTCTTTTTGACGCTCTCAATATTCATTATTGCAATACACAGGAAATGTCGAAATCGCTTAATGCTATTAAAAATCCATGCATTATAATTTCCGCAAGTGGGATGTGTACGGGGGGAAGGATTCTTCATCATCTTGTTCATCGGCTCCCGAGAGAAAATGATACGTTCTTGTTTGCCGGCTATCAGGCAGAAGGCACCCGTGGCCGGAATATACTTGAAGGTGAAAAAAGTATTCGGGTCTTTGGTGAAGATATTCCTGTAAACTGTAATGTGCGGGAAATTCATGGCCTTTCAGCACATGCAGATCAATTGGAGTTGTTTCAATGGCTTGGTAATTTTAAAAAACCGCCAAAAATGGTATTTATTATTCATGGCGAAGAGAAAGTCATGGTCCACTTTGCCAAAGCAATTGAAGAAAAATTGGGATGGAAACCTCTTATCCCTCAATACTTAGAATCGGTAGTGCTTTTCCAAGGAATCTAAATACATCTTCATTTGCGCTAATGGAAAAGCAAGAACGACTTTACGCACTGGATGCTTTTCGCGGCATGACCGTGGCGGCCATGATATTGGTGAATAATCCGGGAAGCTCGGAGAATGTCTATTCGCCTTTGTTACATGCCTCCTGGAATGGATGCACACTCACTGATTTAATCTTTCCCTTCTTTCTTTTTATTGTTGGTGTTTCAATTCACTTTGCCTATCAACTAAAAATATCCGAAGGGTTTACCAAAAAAGTATTCTTTAAAATTTTAAAACGTACGCTGATCATCTTCGGACTCGGAATCTTCATGGCATGGTTCCCTGTGTTTTCACTAGAACGTCTTTCCCATCTGCGCATCCCGGGGGTACTTCAACGGATCAGTCTTGTTTTCTTTTTCTGTTCACTGATTTATTTAAAATCAAACTGGCTGACACAAATTAGAATTCTTATTGTCTTGCTCTTGGGTTATTTTGTACTAATGAATTTTATACCTGTTCCGGGCGTTGGTCAGGCCAATCTGGAACCTGAAACTAATCTATCGGCATGGCTTGATCGGCTATTGCTGGATGGTCATCTTTGGGTCAAAACCAAAACCTGGGATCCGGAAGGCGTGCTAAGTACCTTTCCAGCAATCGCGACCGGAATTCTGGGAATGCTGACAGGTCAACTCTTTTCACAAATGAAAAACCCTGCTGAAAAAGTTGCGTGGATGTTTTTCACAGGCGCAATTCTTATTGCATCAGGATTAGCTTGGGATTTAATCTTCCCCATCAACAAATCACTATGGACAAGCAGTTATGTATTATACACAGGAGGTATCGCTATGCAATTTCTTGCAGCATGCTATTGGTTTATCGATGTTCAGGGTTTTACGCGATGGGTCAAACCATTTATCTTTTATGGCACAAACGCAATTTTTGTTTTCGTTGCTTCTGGGTTATTGGCAAAGGTGATGCTTCGCACTAAGATGGATGAGGAGGGAGTTGTTTCTTTGTGGTCATTTCTTTATTCAAACTATTACGCCAGTTGGTTACCACCTAATGATGCATCACTACTTTTTGCTGTAAGTCTTCTTATCTTGTTTTTAATTGTTCTTTGGCAAATGCATAGGCGGAATATTTTTATCAAGATCTGATTTATGAAAGCAATAATTACAATAGGGGCCTTCGTATGCCTGATTAACGCAGCAATCATTGCCCAACAGCAGGGCGTTAAAGGACAGTTATATCTTGTTACCGGTAATCAAATGCCTAGCCCTGATAGAAAACACATCCCACGAAAAGGCGTTGTTCGGGAAATCTATATCTACGAATTGACGAACGTAGCAGAAGTGGACAAAGAAGATGGCTTTTACAAAAAAGTACATACTCAATTTGTGAAAAGCCAATTCTCAAAAGCGGATGGAACATTTAAAATAAAACTGCCTCCGGGAAAATATTCCTTATTTGTAAAGGAGAATAAAGGCCTGCATGCAAATCTCTTTGACAGCGAAAATAACATAAGCCCCTTCACCGTAGAACGCAAAACCTACACCTGGATGACCGTAACAATTGATTACGCTGCTACCTATTAGCTTTTCCAACTCAGAAGCTAGAAAATCGTTAAGCACATATATAGGTCAACAAAAATACAGACATCGGTGCAACCTGCTGCACCCTTTATGCATCTTGTTATTGAATTTGTTTAAATGCAATTCGAAATCTACCGGACTAAGGAAAACGAGCTAATCGAGGGATGTAAAAAGCATGAATCTCATGCCCAAAGGCAGCTTTATGATCGCTTCTCAGGAAAAATGTACGCACTGTGTAATCGCTATATAAAAGATAAAATGGAAGCAGAAGATGTATTGGTCACCAGCTTCACAAAAATTTTTGAACGAATTCACCAGTACAAAGGTGAAGGTAGTTTTGTGGGATGGCTGAGAAGGGTCGTAGTTAATGAGTCGCTGAGCTACCTCAGAAAAAACAAAAACATGTACCTCGAAACAGATATTGAAGCACTCCATCATGAACCTAATTTTGAAAAGATCGACACACAACTGGAGGCTGAAGATCTATTGAAAATGATCAATGATTTACCCACCGGATATCGAATAGTTTTTAACCTATACGCGATTGATGGCTTTTCACACAAGGAGATCGCTAATCATTTAGAAATAAATGAGAATACTTCCAAATCTCAATTGAGCAGAGCAAGGGCGATGCTCCAACGAAACTTGTTGCTCTTAGAAAAAGAAGGAATCAAAAAAATAGATTGAATATGAGTGACC